>VGGQ01000086.1 GCA_016868535.1 Bacteroidota bacterium
AGGTGTCGTAGGTAGCTTGATCTGGATGACAGGGTGCATCCAGCATCAGAAAAATGATGCGTGCCCGGGCGGTACTGCTCCAGTTCATGTTCAGCACGGCCTGTTTCAGTGCCTGATCCAGTGCCTCGGGATAATCGCCGCCACCGGCTGCCATCTGGTCAAGGATAAAATTGTCGGTAACATGAGAATTACTGCTGAATGGGGAAATTCGGTATACATATTCATCGCCCTGATCGCGGTAAAATACAGAACCCAGGCGCAGGTTAATGTCTTTATTGCGCAGGGCAATGGTTTTGATAAAAGTATCCAGATCGAGTTTCAGATGGTGAATTTCATCGCCCATGCTACCGGTGGCATCCACCACAAATGCCACATCCAGTTGATCGGCCATGCTGCATGGGCCATCCATAATCCAGAAATTGATGCCCTTTTCAAAGGGCTTTATCTGGTCTACTATCTCGGTTCTGCCATAGGCAGTAACTTCTGCGGTCAGATGTAGTTTAGATGATTTACCGTCCTTACTGCCGCCCATGTACCACAATTCAACTTTACCTGTGTTGTCTGTGCGGGCATTCCACAGGATTGCAGAACCGGTCTTCAACACCACCGCGGCATCCACCACAGGCACACCGGCAGGTGTAGTTACTTGCACCACATATCGGTCTCCTTTACTTACATTGTACTTATACTTTCCGGCAAAATTCTGAAAAATCCCTTCGTTCAGGTCAGACCACATTCTCCATTTTCCAAAATCGAGAATGCTTCCGGCAGTCAGCTTTCCGGCTGCCCCCGAGGATGCCACAGGATAACCCGGCATCACTCCCACAGATCCGGGGGACCTGCTCAACGCTTTGTAAACAGCACCCGAAGGTGGTAAACCCATTGTAATCTCATACAGACGTTTTTCATCATCCGCGGATGATGGTGCATGTGCAGATTCATACCTGGCCCGTTTGGTAATGTCGGTTTCCACCCTGGATTTAGAAACCATGGAAATATCTACCTTATTCACAGAACCTTTGGCTGCATTCATGCTGTTCAATTCTGTGATATAGCCATCAGCAATGGCAAAAATGCGGTTCTTACCTTCCTTGGTGGTGATATTGTATTTTCCGTCTGCACCCACAATAAAATAGCTGGTATCACGGTTATTAATCACCATGATTTTTACATTTTTCATTTTTGTGCCGCTAACCGCCTCGCTTACGCTGCCGTTAAAATAGGCCTGTGCACGGAGCATTTGGGTAAACAAACCTGCCAGTACCGGCATCAACAGTAGTTTTTTCCTTGTTTCCATATCCATCAATACCTCTTCATTCAAAAAGGTAAATGCAAAATGTACGCTTTGTTTATCCGATTTTTGCAAAATGGTTCAATTTCAGTGTTTTGAGTTCAGTCCATTTTCAGAAAACTCCTATGTCATCACCGGAAAAGACAGACAATGCCTGATAGTAGATCCCGGATGTTACAGTGCTTCGGAAGAAATTCAATTAACCGATTACATTACTGCAAACGGATTAACACCGGTGGCACTACTGAATACCCACGCCCATATTGATCATATTTTTGGGAATTATTATGTAAAACAGAAATGGAATGTGCCGCTGTACCTCAGCCAGCTTGACATTCCCCTGTTTGAGCGTGCCGAGAGTATGGCGGCACTGTGGAACCTAAAATATACGCTTTCTCCCCTGCCCGATGAAGATTTGACACCCGAAGAACTGACAATTGCGGGCATTACTCTGGAAGTGCGGCATGTGCCCGGCCACGCACCCGGACACATGGTTTTCATTCACCATGAAAGTAAAACGGTGCTTTGCGGCGATACCCTTTTTCAGGGCAGCATTGGCAGGACAGATTTGCCCGGAGGCAACCATGAGCAATTGTTACAGAGCATACGCGAACAGCTATTCAGCTTGCCTGACGACTACGTGCTTCTCAGCGGACACGGCCCTGCCACGTCGGTTGGCGAAGAGCGAGCCTCCAATCCGTTTTTCTGATACGGCGGTTGTACCTTTGCACAACCTTGTCTCACCTGCGCCACAACCTCGATTCATTTGCCCATGCTTTCAAAGCACTTGAAATTAAGAACATTGTTGTTTCGCCAGGCTCCCGCAATGCGCCCATCGTAGCCGGATTCATCAGAATTGGTGGTTTTAATATGTTGTCGGCACCCGATGAGCGTGCTGCAGCCTTTATGGCGTTGGGTTCGGCACAGGCAACCGGCATGCCTGCCGTGGTGATTTGCACCAGCGGTACAGCTGTTTTAAACCTGTATCCGGGGATTTGCGAAGCTTATTACCAGCGCATTCCTCTGATTGCCGTTACGGCAGACCGCCCCGAGAACCTGATAGACCAGTGGGACGGACAAACCATTCACCAGAGAGACATTTTTGAAAAGCATATTCTGCACAGCTTCCACCTAGAAAAAGACATACATGAAGCGACTGCACAGGAGGCTTTATTGAATTTCGTTTCTCAGGCAGCAGACATCAGCACCGGCACACCCTGCGGACCCGTGCATATCAACATTCCGCTGCAGGAACCTATTTATGCTGATCTTGATGCACCTGTTGATGAAATATTTGCGCCAATTGAAATTCCTCCAAAAAATACTAAAGAAAAAGTTCTGCTTCCCGCAGAATGGCTGAATACCCGAAAGATTTTATTTCTTGCAGGACAACACAAGCCGGATGTAAACCTCAGACGGGTATTGCAATCCATTTCAAAAAAATTTCCCGTGCTTACCGATGTTTTAAGCAATGCACATAGCGAAGGCACAATCAGCTGCACAGAAAACATAGACATACTTTCGGATGTGCACCGACCTGACATTCTCATTACCATGGGCATGGGCGTGGTTAGCAAAAACCTAAAAATGCAGCTGCGCAAGCTGAATATTCCATTACATTTTCATCTGGGAGACGGCGGTTTTACGGGTGACCCCTTTTTTACAAAACCTAAAACGCTAAAATCTTCCCCGGCAGATATGCTAGAATCATGGCTTCAGGTAAACCATACCAACCCTGATAAATATTTTTACAGTCGCTGGCAGTCATCGACGCAAAACACTGTCACAGCAGATGCAGAGGCATTGCTTGTGCAATATGTTTTAAAGATCATACCCCAAAATGCTTGTCTTCAACTGGGCAATAGTATGTCGGTGAGGCACGTAAACCAAAGCAACAATCTGCCGCAGGTGATTTTTGGCAACCGCGGCACCAGCGGCATTGATGGTTCTGTGAGCACTGCCATGGGTTATGCCTGGGCCAATCCGGAGAAACAGGTTTATTGTTTAACCGGCGACATCGGATTTTTATATGATAAAAATGCCTTGTGGTGTAATCCTGTACCGAAGAATATTTTGATCATTATTATCAACAACCGCGGCGGAATGATATTTGACCGCCTGCATGGTCCCGAAAAAATACCCGAATTGCGCGCATTTGTGCACACTCCACATCATTTTAATGCCAAATTGATTGCAGAGCATTACGGAGTTGATTACAGGGCATGCAAAGCCAAAGAATTGCTGAATTTAAAAAAAGATGTCAGACATTACATTCTGAAGAATTCAGGCATTCTGGAGATATTTACAGCATGAAAACTGCGGTTATAGCCGGCACTTCCGGACTGGTAGGGTCTGCATTGCTGCCGATGTTGCTGGATTCTGATGAATATGACAAAATCATTTCCCTGGGTAGAAAAAAACTGCCCATAGAACACCCTAAACTGCAACAAATACAATTTTATTCTTTCGATCTTACCGCATTAAATATGCATTGCGACCATGTTTATTGCTGCCTGGGAACTACCATTCGCACTGCAGGCTCTAAAGAACAATTTATAAAGGTAGACCACGATTATCCGCTTGAACTTGCCAAAGTTGCCTTAAAAAACGGGGCAACATCCTACACCATTATCACGGCCATTGCATCTGATGAAAATTCAAGATGGCTTTATTCACAGGTAAAAGGTAAACTTGAAAATGAACTAGAATTGCTGGGATATAAGAGTCTTAACATCCTACGCCCCTCGATGTTATTAGGCCCCAGAAAAGAATTCCGGTTGGGTGAATGGATCAGTAAACAAATTATGATTCTTTTCTCGTGGCTTATACCGGTGAAATACAAAGCAGTGAAAGATCAGGCGGTTGCCAAGTGTATGCTGCATTCGGCCACTCAAAATCAGAACAGAACTTTTATTCTGGAAAATGCCGACATATTGAAATTCAATAGTTGAACGACACTCACACTCCCAGCATGGTTTTAAAATCTGCTCCCAAACGCTGGTGGTGAGAAACATCGGCAAATAATCCGGTAAACTTCCCCAGTTGCGAGGTTTGCATTAATCCCACCGAAACGTCAGCATGCACTTTGTTGTAGCCGATTTCGGAGAATGCTTGTATGTAACACGCAGCGTACCCTCCTATTACTTTCAAGTTGTAGCACGGGTTGTCCTTGCCAAGCTCCACCACCGGCGACCAAAGCAATTGCCCTTGTAAACGCTCTAGGAAGTTTGAGCTGTGATATTTTCGTCATACTCGTCCGCAGAAAACGAGATTCCCAACTCAAGTGCAGGTTTTAGATTCACGGAAGGCATCTGTACTAGAACTCTTTCCCAGCCTTTACCATATACTGCTCCCTTGGTAAGCTTTTCCCATGTAAAATTGCTCTATTCTGCCCCGGCCCAAGGGGTTTGGGCCGACAGGCGTCTGAAACATATTAAAACCATCAAAAAGGGCAGCCGCATGAAATTCGAAAATAGACATTAATGTTTGAAACGGGCCATTTCGCGCTCCACATCTTTTGTTTTCAGATCTTCGCGCTTATCGTGCATTTTTTTACCTGGACCCACACCCAGTTCCAGTTTAAACAGCCCTTTATCATCCTCAAAAAGCCTTATGGGAAAAGCGGCAATACCCACATTCTTGAGGGCTACAATTATTTTCTTGAGCTCGTTTCGGTTTAGCAGCAATTTCCTGTTGCGCAGTTGCTCATGTTGACCGAAACTGCTCTGGGCAAGGGGTGAAATATGCAGATTTCTAAGCCACAATTCACCGGAATCCATAACCGCATAGGCATCACCTATATTAACATTGCCCGCCCTGATACTTTTTACTTCCGTACCCAGCAACATAATCCCCGCCGTGTATTTAGTATCGGCGTGGTAATTAAAACCTGCCTTGCGGTTGAGAATCTCTATTTTGGGTTTTTTAGCCACGAATAAGACTTTCTATTAACCGCGCTACTTTTTCTTTCTTCAGAATTTTTTGCCCCTGAGTGCCTTCGGCAACGAGCCTTTCACCCACATAAACCTCAAATCCGCAATCCACCGTATTGCCTTCCAATTTAATGAGGGTGGTGGTGATGCTTACAGTTTCTCCCAGCATGGCCGGGCTTTTGTGGCTGATGTTCAGGAATGTGCCTATTCCTTCCTCATCTTCGTTTTTCATATTCAGCACAAACTGTCTGCAAGCCCATTCCACATCGCGCCCCAGGGCAAATGTTCCGTAAAAAGAATGCACATTGCCGGTCTCAAACGTTGCCAAATCGGCCGTTTCAACCACTTTATCCATACGGATTACATCTCCGGTTTGGTGCACTGCTTTCATGAAATTTACGATTGAATTGCCTGCAGTTCCTGTAAAATCTCCCTGGGCTGAATTTCAAGATGAGATGCTTCGTAAATGCATTCTCCTTTATGTATAATCAACAACTGAGGGGATTCGTGATGCACTGAAAAAACTTCTGCCACCTTGTTACTAACCGGCCGACTTGCAATTACATCAATCAATCTGTAGTGCAAAGGTGGATTTGAAGTCAACATTCGGTTCAATGCCATGCTGCTAATGGAACAGCGGGTACTGTGTTTAAAAATCAAAACAGGTTCCGCATGCGATTCCTCAATCAAAGCCTCAAGTGCGGCCTCGTTTGTCAACTGCGGTGAGGAATACATTACTTCTTGATGCTCATGCCGTGATTCACCATTCCCACAGTAGGACATTTGTCTTTCTTGCGCAATGAACCACATGAAACTGCGGTTGCACAAATCAGGAGAGCGATGATTACTTTTGCCTTGTTCATGATAATGGAAATTTAATGCAAAATAAACTCAATTTCAGGAGATATACCAAGTATAGAACGAATATCTGACAGGATTTATTTAAAAACCGGACAATCGGACCCCTTTATCTGCCGATGAGGAGGCATTTGCCGGAGATATTTTACCTGAGCAGCAGCAGTGCAGACTGAAGGCAGAAAAGATACGCTGTTTATTTTTTTTCGGCGTTGGCCCTTTTAACGTATTTCTCCAATGCGGCCAGCATGGATGGGCTATCGGGCGCCGGGGCGGGAATATCTAGTATCAGGCTGTGCTCCAGTATGGCCTTCTGGGTACTGTCGCCAAAACCCGCTATGCGTGTGGCATTTTGCACAAAATCAGGAAAATTGTCATACAGCGACTTAATATCAGCAGGGCTAAAAAACACGAGTATATCGTAAAACACATCGCGCAGGTCACTCAAATCACTGCTAACGGTGCGGTAGATGATACATTCCTTTAAGTTCAGCTTATGATCGGCAAAAAAATTGGGGATGCTAGGTTTGCGAATATCTGAGCAGGGAAAAAGAAATCTTTCCGAGCCATGGTTTTTCATCAGTGTCAGAAAATCTTTCTCAGTGCCTTTGCCGTGAAACATCTTGCGCTTGCGGGGCACAATGTATTTTTGAACATAGTTAGATACATTCTCATTGATAGAGAAGTATTTAGTATCCTGAGGCATTTCCACCTTCATTTCCAGTGCCATGGTAAAAAATGAATCCACCGCATTTTTGGAATTGAAGATAATGGCTGTGTAATCAGAAAAAGATACCTTCTGTCTTCTTATCTCCTTTGCTGTAAGCGGCTCAATATGAATAAAAGACCTGAAATCTATCTTCAGTTTGTATTTTTTGGCCAATTCCTCATACACATTTTTACCTGTTTCTGGCGGCGGCTGGGTAATGAGAATGCTCTTTACCTTTTTCTCTCTTTCGTTCATGGAGTCTGTGAAATACTGAAAAGGGTTCTTGTCAGAATTGCATGGGGCAAAACTTCCAGTGCGCAAAAATACAAAATATTAGTCAATGAATAATTTTTTTCGCGAAACAGGTACACCAACTGCACAAGCATTTTCAATAAAAACCATGCTACCACCGTTATCAGCAGGTATCGTGAAACCGGATATCCATGCAGGCGATTTGGATTATAATAAACAATATTTATTACCGGAAAGACTACAATTGAAGCCCAGAAATCTACAGTAATCTGCTTTTGCAGCAAAGAACGAGATACTTCACCTGCAGAAAAAACAAATGACTGTATACGCTGTGAAAAATAAAGTAAAACCTTCCATGCTGAAACTGCTAAAAGCATTACAATAAAAAAAACAATACTGTTTAATTGTAAAAATTGGCTGTAAACTGTGATTAGCAAGCCGGTCTGAGCCAGCACAAAAGTTGAGATAAGAATACAAACCAGACTGCCTGAAGTAAATGACAGTGAGCGATCCATGATCAGCTCATTAAAATAATAATTATTAAATATCCCGCGGTATCGCTGGTAAAACTGCTTGGGGAATGCTGCTCTGTAATAAATAAACAGCCCTATCAGCAGCAGCGAGATAATAAAAAACCAGATCTTGGCCTGACCTACCCTGTAAAAAGCCTGGTGATTAAAAGGATCAAACGGATCCTTGACCCTGGGAATTACGGTATTTTTAAACTTAATGGTAAATCTTGATTTTAGAATATTATTAAGACTATCGTTTTTAAGGCTGTCTAAAAAAAGATTTCGATTATTTTCCACCGTATCGCGGCTCCCTCGCCCG
>VGGQ01000087.1 GCA_016868535.1 Bacteroidota bacterium
AAATTACGTCCGTCTGCGGGCAATATACCGGGACCCGGATAGCCTCCGGCCCTTCTAGTGGCGTAGAATACATTCATAAAGTTATTAATGGAAAACCTGGCAGTAAATTGCTTATAAACCGGAATTGTACTGTTTAGGTCCCAAAGTGTATAGCCGGGTATTTTACCGGTCTGTGCATTGGCTGAGGTAGTTTCTGTATTTTGGGCATCGGTAAAGAAGGCGGAAACCCTGCTGAACTGAATGTTACATTCTATTTTTTTGTGTTTCACTCCTATTCCTCCACGAATTATTTGGGCAGGTGCGTTCTCTACATGGTTCCCTTTGAGGTTGTTTTCTATAACAATTCCGTTTTTTACTGTTGTGTAAATAAAACTGTTATAGCGGGCGTGGTTGAATGAATAACTTACAAATACGGGCATTTTCCAATTTTCAACAGATAGAGCTTCCATTATGTCTATCTCAAGCATGCTCTCAACACCCAATGTAGTGGTGCTTCCGGCATTGGTTCTGAAAATATAAATATTCCCGCTGCTGTCTGCCCTGCTTATGGCGGCTATGCGTTTATTGTATTGCAGCAGGTATGGGCCAATGTCCAAACATATGAATTTCCCAATATTTCCGCGCAAACCCATATCAGCATTATAGCCTGAGGCATCTCTCAGGTTGGGATCAATTACATCGGAGGTGTTGTTTTGAACCAGATCGGAAAACAAAACCGGCCTGTACGCTTTGGAATAATTGGCATAAAACTCGGCATACGGGAAGGCATGAAATTCTATTCCAATGCCTGGAAGAATAAATTTTCTTCCGTATTTTCCAGAGCGGGACAATATTTCTTCTCCGTTCGTATTAAATCCGATTCTTCCTTCCGTTTTTGATAATATGTTTTCAAAACGAATCCCTGGAATTACCAACCATTTTTTACCTACTCTGAATACGTTTTCCAGATAACCTGCTGTATTCAGTGATTTAAACCTTAAACCTAAAGGAAATTGTGGAGTGGAAATGCTAAAATCGGCATCGCTGCCTGAAGAGCCTGCACCTTTCTGAAAACGTTTTGTGCTTCCTTCGTAATAGCGCGTTCCTGCAGTAAGGGTTTGCTTTTTACCGCCGATTTTGTATTCGTGAAGCAGGGATAATTCCATGCTGTAATTGCTGTAAAAGTCACGAGATACTTCACGGGCAGCATATTTGCCTGTACTGCTATTCACCGTGTCGTGCGTATTTGCTGATTTTAGAAACCCTACACTTTTTCTGTCTCCATAGAGATAGACTGCCTTGGCTTGTAAGCGCGTATTTTCATTAATATCCCAGTTCATTTTCAAAGCGCTGATGTACCATGGAATATTCATCCAGTTTCTGCCGCGGTAACTTGATTGTGGATTCTCAAGGAACTGAACCTCCGTCAAACCGCCCGGTTGCTGGCTTAGCATGGAATACACAGTTTGTTCTGCCGTTACATGCAGGTTCTGTCTTACTTTCAAGGTGAATGTTCCAAACAAGGTTTTTGTTTTAAACCTGTTGTTTTGCCTCCAGCCATTGCCTTGCCGCTGATCGTAAAACAGATAATAGTTAAGCTTTTTGGTGTTTCCGCCCACCGCGTTGTAGGTGTTTAAAAGGCCAAAACTTCCCAATGTCTGCTGTGTTTCAATCTGAAAAGGTTTGCTGATGACACTGCCGTCTTTCAAAATATAGTTTACCATTCCGCCAAACTGGGGCCCGTGCTGAAGGGAACCGGCGCCGCGCACAACCTGTATTTTTTGAACTGCCTGCATGGGCGGATTGTAATAGGCTTCAGGGTATCCAAACGGATCTGAGGCAATATCATAGCCGTTTTGGCGATTATTAAATTCCCAGCTGCGGTTGGGGCTGAGTCCCCGTGCTGCAATGCCAATTTGAATACCTGAAGCATCGCTCTCCCAAACATGAATGCCCGGAACTTTGGCCATAATCTGCCTCATGCTGTTATTTACCACAATTGCATTGAGGTTTTTAAGCAGAATGAGATTGTTTTTTTTACCTGCGTAAATCTGTGTGCCTACAATTTCCGGCAAGTGGATGGTGTTGTGGTCTCTGGCAGTTCCCACCACTTTAACATCCGGTAGGTAAAAAGGCTTGCCTGTGTCATTGTATACTCTTGCATTGGCATCAGAAAATAAAAAAATGAGTAAAGTAAGGGCTGTAATTAAACGTTTCACGAATGCTTTCCGGCAGCAAAGAAATCATTTATTTAGAGTCATTCCAAATAATGTGGATAATTATTTAGATAGATTCTAAATAACAAAATCAATAATGACGGTTTTTCCAGTTTGTTTTCAGGGGAAGAAGGGCGAAAACAGCTGTGAACAGCGTGTTTGCTGTGATAAATATTTCATACACCAAAAAATTCGGTAATGCAGGTTTGGATTCATTGATAAGGCGGTAGATTCCTGCAATCAGGCAGGATTGAACCATCCACTTTACTCCCCAGATAACAAGGCCTGTAAACGGATCAAGAAAAATCAAAACAGGAACCAAAAAATAAAAAAAACCAAAAACGCCGAACAGTACCCACCAGTACCAGGGCAGTTCTCGGCCACCGCTGAGCCAGCGTTTGCGTTGGTGTAACAGAGTAGCAAAACCAATAACGGGGGCTGAATATGCGGTTACTTCCTTCTGCATGATGTTGTTCCATTTCCAACCTTTCTTGCAGATTTCACTGTAAAGTTTATAGTCTTCCGTGATGGAGAACTGAATGCCGCTGTAACCGCCAACCTGGTGGTATGCCTCAGCCCGCACAATCATGTTGTTGCCTACAGCTGTGGCAGGAACCCTGTTGTAAGAAATGATATTTAACATTCCCATGAAGTAAGCCCAGTCCATTTCCTGCATATTACCCCATGTTCCGTTGCCCTTTACCACAGTTGTTCCGCTGCACACACCGGTTCCTATTTCCATACTTCTCACCATGAATTTGGCCCATTCCGGTTTTACTTGTATATCTGCATCGGTTATCAGGTAGAATTCACCCTTGGCGAATGCCTCCAGCTGAGCCATCACTCGTGCTTTCGCTTTGAGTCCGCTATTGTCATCCTGTATTTCAATGGCCTTGATGTGCAGATATTTAGCCGCATATTCTGTCAAAATCATCCCCGTATTATCGGTGCTTTGGTCATTTCCACAAACAATATGGATTTTATCTGCCGGATAATCCAGTTTTATTAGGGAGTCAAGGCATTGTTTAATGTTGTCTTCTTCATTTCTGGCAGCTATAAGAATGCTTATTTCAGGCCATGATGCAGGTTCTGGAAGATAGCGGTGCCTGTATCGTAAAAGCGTGATTAACTGCCAGATTTGAATGGTGATATACACCAAACCAATTGCAAGGGCTATCCAGAACACAATCATGACAGGGTTTTCATTTCAAAGCCATTGTTTTTTAGAAATTCTAGATAGGGTTGCAAGATGAATTTCAGGTTTTCAAAAGCCTTGTCGCTGTCGTGAAAAACAACAATGCTGCCGTTTCTTGTGTTTTGTATCAGTTTTTTAAGGGATTTTTCCCGGTTCAGTTTTGGGTCGTAATCGCAACTCAGCAGGCTCCACATTACAATTTCAAAACCCAAATTTCGCAGTTTTTTAGCCTGAGTTAGCCGTATTCTGCCGTAAGGTGGCCTAAATAGCTTTCCGGACAATGTGGCAGAGGCTTTAATTACATTTTCAATGTAATAGTCATCAGGATTCTCCCATCCTTTCAAGTGGTTTAGGGTATGATTTCCGATTTTATGTCCGTTTTCCTCAAGTAGTCTTATTAAATCCGGATACTTTTCAGCATTTTCTCCTATTAAAAAAAAAGTTGCACCTGCCCGGTATGCAGATAGTTCTTCAATTACCCATGGTGTTATTTCGGGATGCGGACCATCGTCGAATGTGAGATACACGACCTTCTCTTTCTTATTTCCCTGCCATTTCCATTTGGGAAGAAGCATAGGGAAAATTCCGGGAATCCTGAAAATGTGCATCTACAAGGCAAAATGAACGTTTTTTTAGAAATAATCCAAATGTACGATTGCTTAATTTTGCAGCATGGCTGAAAAGATTACTTTGGTTGGCGGAGGCTTGTCGGGAGGATTACTGTCCGTATTTCTGGCGCGCAAAGGATACGAAGTTCATGTGTATGAGCGCAGACCCGATATGCGTCAGGGCAACTATCAGGGTGGCCGGAGCATCAACCTGGCCTTGTCTACCCGCGGGATCCGTGGTTTGGAAAAAGCCGGTATTGCCAAAGATATTATGGAAATTGCCATTCCCATGACCGGTCGTATGATGCATGACCGTGCCGGAAACCTGGCTTACCAGCCCTATGGCAAAGACGGACAGGCCATTTATTCGGTTTCGCGCGGAGCGCTCAATATACGCTTGCTGCAATTGGCGGATGCATTCCCAAATATTCACATGTATTTCGACCATAAATGCATTTTCTGCGATCCGGAATCTGGGATTACCCGTTATACGGATGCCAACGGCAATGTGGTTGAAGATAAAGCTGTCATTTTTATTGGCACCGATGGTGCATTCAGTGCGGTGCGCGATGCTTTTATGACCAGCAAATTCAATTATGCACAAACCTACGAAGACCATGGCTACAAGGAACTGGAAATTACCCCCGATGAAAACGGGGAATTTTGTTTGCAGAAAAACTCACTACACATTTGGCCCAGAACCAGTTTTATGATGATTGCCCTGCCTAACCCCGGCGGCAATTTCACCTGTACATTGTTTATGCCCTTTGAAGGTGAAAACAGTTTTGCTACGCTCACCACACCCGAACAGGTAATGACATTTTTTAATAAAGAATTTGGTGATACCGTGGATATGATGCCCGGCCTGGTAGATGATTTCTTTGGCAATCCAACGGGCACGCTGGTTACAATGAGATGCTATCCCTGGATTAAACAGCGAGCTGCTTTGTTGGGCGATTCTGCCCATGCTATTATTCCTTTCTACGGTCAGGGCATGAACTGCTGTTTTGAGGATTGTATCGTCATGGATGAATTGATAACAGCGCATAAAGGTAACTGGTCAAAAGCGCTTGATGACTATCAAAAATCCCGCAAACCCAATGCGGATGCGATTGCCAGTCTTGCCATACAGAACTTTGTGGAAATGCGCGATCTGGTGGGGACAGAAGCGTTCCGCCACCGCAAACATGTGGAGCATGATTTAACTGAGCTATATCCCGATTTGTTTAAAAGCCAGTATGAGCTTACCACTTTCCATACCACACCCTACAAATACGCGCTGGATATAGGGGTAAAAAACGATAAGCTGCTCAACCATATCATACAAGGTAAACTTGAAGACAGACTTACCGATAAGGCATTTATGGAGCCATTAATCAGGCAGATGCTGGCTGATTGAGTTATACTTTTTTAAACAAGTAAAATATGCCGTAAACGGCCGCAAAATGGAGCAATCCAGCCAGTTGCAGTCCCAGAATATACCAGGGCCAGTCACCTATCACAAATGGATTTTCAGCAATGGGTTTTTCGCTCAGGTACATATAATTTCCACCGGTGAGATAATTGATTATACCCACGACTGCCAGCACCGGCTGGGTAAACAGCCATACTTTGAACCAGCTATTTTTTCTGAGTTTCATGCCATAAACAGTTGTTGCAAAAACAGCCATGGAAAAAATACCTGCATGTGCAATGTAGTATTCAGCAAATAAGAAAGTAGAGAATCCATGTGTTAATTCCGGCGTAATCAAAGAATGGAAAGCGCCGGGAAGCCCCCAGTATACCAACAGTTCAAAAAGGCCCTGGCTGGGTTTGAAATGAATGATACCCGCCAAGATGACACTGATTGAACACAAATGCAGGGGCAGTGCAGTGCGCAGATGCCATTTTCCGACATTCAATAAATAAAAGTGCTGTACTATAATAACAAGAAGGATGAAGGCGCCAATGGCTTTCCCAGTGCCGAGTTTGGTTTTATCCGTTGTATCTCTAAGAATATAGGGTGGAAGTGCAATAAAGGCAAGGGAAAAGGCAATTCCAATCCACCATTCAGCGCTTCCTGGAGGGATGGCATAGTGCATGCCGCAATAAAGTTCTAAAACTTTATTTTAACAACCATGCATAAGATTTAGTCACGTTTTTGTTTCTGCTTTGCCCTCACCATGGAATCCACATACCGAGGATTGTAATCGGTGCGGTAACCGCCTTTGCGCAAAGACTTTCGGCCTTTGAGTTTGTAACGGTAAATAACAAGACCGGTCCCGATTATGACGGTAATAAACAGAATTAGGGCAATAATCTTATGCGATTTTTTTTGCATGAATTACGGTGTTAATACAATACCGGTTTGGGCCGCGATGTTTTGAAGGTCATTCCAAACTTTTTCAACCAGCGGAATTCCATGCGAGGCCCTTTGACTGTGATGAAATCGTTCCTTGTCACCCGGAATCTGAACAGGGTTGTTGTTTTCAAGTGATTTGGTGTTTTTAAACCGCTGAATCCATTGGTCCATATGTGTTTTGAATTCTGCAGCCGGCCTGAAACCGTCTATTCTCCATGCACCCACAAAATGCCCGATGCCTTTGCCGGGCAGGTTGTCCAGCGGATCCAAAAATGAGACAAACGGGGGAACCCAAGGGCCGTAGTTGGCACCGCTGAGCACACCACTGAGAATGTCTACAACTGCGCTAAGACCGTACCCTTTGTAGCTACCGTGGTCCATATCACTACCTAATGTCAGCAGCATTCCGCCATTCTTTAGCTCAGAAGGGTTTTCGCTGTTCGAGCCGTCTTTTTGGGTAAGCCAGCCTTTGGGAATATTTTTTCCATCACGCTCCGCAATTTCCAGTTTGCCATTGCTGGCCGCAGATGTAGCCATATCATGCACAAAAGCCGGTTCATGTAATGCAGGTATGGCCAGGCAGATGGGGTTGGTGCCCAGCATACGTTCTGCACCTAGCGCGGGTGTCACCAGCGGGCTTGCATTTGTTGCCGCAAAACCAATCATATCGTGGGGAAGGGCCTTCATGGCGTGGTAAGCTGCTATGCCAAAATGGTTGCTATTTTGAATGGCAACCCAACCGCTGCCCACGTTTTTAGCCTTTTCAATGGCAATATCCATGGCCACCGGAGCCGAAACGAGACCCATCCCGCCATCGGCATCAAATGAGGCTGTAGATGGTGTTTCGTGCAAAATTTTCATCTGCGGGGCCGGATTGATACGTTTTTTCTCAATCAGCCTTAGGTAGCCCGACAACCGCGCCACACCGTGCGAATCGATGCCGCGCAAATCGGCGGACAGCAGCACATCTGAGCAAAGGCGGGCGTCTTTTGTCGAAAAACCACAATGCGTAAAAACGCCTTCAACCCAGTTTTGCAGCTTTTCGCAATCAATCAGTACTTCTGCCATTATCAATTAATTTTTCCCAGCCATCTCTCAAGGGCAGGTAATTTTTTTCTTTTTCAAAACCCAGTGAAGGTGAAAAGCGACCCGTCGCGGAAAATACTAAATCAATCTCTCTGACGATACCACCCCTTGAGATGAGCAATTTTGATTTCTCGGGATATGACAATTTTTTCATAAAATCATCGGTATCGTTGTTGACAGGTAACCCATTTAGCGCAATAAGTTCATCATTTACATTCTCGCCCGAATTGCAGGCAGTAGTGCCGCTTTCTAAAAACTTCACCACTTTTTTTACGTTTTCAGCGGAGGCATTTATGCCGCTTATCCGCCGTTTTTCCGTTTTAATATTTATAGTTAATACTGCATCGCTTAAAATCCCCTGATAATCCGACGTTTCCAGTGATCTTACATGTTTGTCAAAAAAGTTTTTAAATTCGGCCACG
>VGGQ01000088.1 GCA_016868535.1 Bacteroidota bacterium
CGGACTAAAAGCCGTGCAAGGCTCATCGGTAGTGCTTTTCAGCACGGTGGCCGTACAACAGGGAATGGCGTTTCACAGCAGCATTGCCGCCGCCAAAGGCGCAATTGAAGGATTAACACGCAGTCTGGCTGCAGAATGGGCCCCTTCCATTCGTGTAAATGCTATTGCGCCGAGTTTGGTGGAAACACCGTTGTCAGCCAAATTGCTTTCCAGCCCCGAAAAGGCCGAGGCATCTGCCAAACGCCACCCGTTGGCCCGTGTGGGCAAAGCAGAAGACATAGCCTCACTGGCTGTTTTTTTGATGGGCGAACAAAGCGGCTGGATTACCGGCCAGGTAATGGGTGTGGACGGAGGAATGTCAGCCCTCAGATAATTTATTTTTTAGTCAGCGAAAGCTTCAGGGTCTCAACATCCCCGCTGGGATAGGTGGTGGAGTTGTACCAGACCTGTTTGGTCTTTTCGTTGGTTTGAATTTCGTAGGTAATAGGATCTTCTCCGGTTGGGGTAAAAGTAATCTTTTCGTCTTCTACTTTCCAGGTAAAATTGAATTCGTCATCCGTAGTTCCTAAAATCTTTATTTTTGCATTTCCTGTGCCGCCTTCATTAAATGTTAATGTGCCGGCATTGGTAGCAACATCCGGAAAAGTCTGTCCTCCGCTGGTGTAACTACCCTCATATTTGTCAATGTTCCACGTCCCCTCGAGTCTTTTCGTAATTTGTTTTTCTTTAGAACATGAAGCAAAAATAAATACTACTGCTGTAGTCAAAAGGTAAAGGTGTCTTTTCATGGTTTTAAGGTTAATGATACCGAAGTTAGTAAGGTATCCCTGAAAAAACAAATTTTACATTTTATGTTTTTATAAAAATGCACGTCCAAATGCTTACAAATCACTGTATTTTCGCCCTATGAAACTCACCGTCTGGGGGGCCGCCCAACAGGTAACCGGAAGCAAACACCTGCTGGAACTCCCAGGAGGTACCCGCGTGCTCGTGGATTGTGGTCTTGACTATGAAAAACAGCATGAGTTTGAAGAGCGCAACAACCGTTTCCCATTCGATCCCAAAAGCATAGATTTACTGATACTGACCCATGCGCACATAGATCACAGCGGCAATGCACCCAACCTGATTCGGCAGGGTTTTGACAGCCATATTCTGTGTACCCAGCCCACCCTGGAACTCAGCAATTACCTGCTGCAGGATAGCCTAAATATTCAGCGCATGGAAATCGCAGCCAAGATGAAATCCTTTAAGCGCAAACACGGTAAAAAAGGCAAACACTTTGGTGGCAGTGAGCCCAAGCCCTTGTATTCGCGCAAGCACATTGCCGATATGATGGACATGGCTCTGCTAATGGAATACGGGCATCGTTACGAATACAACGAAGAGCTGAGTGTCGAATTCCTGCAGGCGGGCCACATCCTAGGCGCGGGGAGTGTAGTGCTGCATGTAAAAACAATGGATGGTGTCAAAACCATAGGATTTACGGGCGATCTGGGCAATTACCAGAGCAAACTGGTACCCGATCCGCAGCCCATGCCGCAGCCTGACTTTATCGTAAGCGAAAGCACTTACGGCGGCCGCAACCACACGGTTTCGCCCATGCGGGCCGAAGACGAGATTCTGAAGCATGTGCAGGAAACCTGCTTGGAAAAAGGCGGTAAGCTTGTGATTCCTGCATTCAGCGTTGGACGCACACAGGCCATTATTTTTACGCTGAATCAGCTGTTTCGCAGTGGCAGACTGCCATATGTCAAAGTGTTTACTGACAGTCCGCTTGCCATTCGCAGTACATCGGTGTATCAACACAACGTGGAGCACCTGAATGAAGAGGCGGCGTTATTCCAGAAGAAGTATGGCTCACTGTTTGACTTTCCGTTGCTAAACGTGGTGGAAGATGAAAGGGAAAGCAATTTGCTGAGTGTGCTGCCCGAGCCCTGTGTGATTATATCTGCGGCAGGCATGTTAGAAGGCGGCAGAATACAAATGCATGTGAGGAACAATGTGGGAGACGCCCGTAACACCATTCTCATTGCAGGTTTCTGTGCCGAAGGTACGCTGGGACACCGGTTGCTGCAGGGACAGACTTTTGTGGAAATTAACTACAAGCAAAGGCCCGTACATGCGGATATTAGAAGAACAGACACATTCAGCGCCCACCCGGATCATGCGGGATTATTGAAATATTTGAAGGCGAGCACCGGAAAAAACACCCGCGGCGTGTTTTTGGTACACGGTGATGCCCGACATATGGAACAGCTGGCAGGCGACATTGATTTTTGCAGAGCGTTTATTCCCCAAAAAGGACAAACCTACGATTTGTTGGCGCTTTAATAATGCCGATATTCACCTGGTAGCTCTGGGTTTATACCCGGGGATATCAGGGGTTACAACTTCATAATCTCCAAATATTACCAGTGCAACACAATCTCACCGTTTTCTTCCATCTGTTTCAGTAATCTGCTGATAATCTCGCGGCTCGAACTCAACTCGTTGGCAATCTCCCGGTTCGTGATGTGAATGTCTTTGGTTTTAAATTGCTCACTATGTTTGCGCAGATAAAACCTTAGGCGTTCGTCCATATCTCGGAATGCCACTCTTGGTGAGAAACATCGATGAGATTTATATATCATTGTCTATGGCTGTCCAGCACAAAATTGCTCCAGCTGTGGTATTGCTGCATCCGTCTGTCCACGTCATACACGGGTAATGTAATCAGTTCAGTGTCCGCCACGGCCTTTGCCATCACAGGACTGTCGATTTGCCTTACAGCGCAATTTATTATAAACGCGCAGGTCCGCCCAAGTTTCATATAAAATATAAAAATTTATGGCCATGCCGGTCTTCGCGGTAAACTTTCACCAGGCCTTACGACACATGTTGAGTGTTGGGCATAAATTGGCCTGTCTTAACCAGCATATCGCCTGCCTTAACACTGCGAATGCTGCCAAGATTTTTAATCTCTTCAATTAATGTAGGCTCCAGAGTAAGAAATAGCTTGTGAGTGTCAGCTTGCGTGGAATAACAAATATAGACTAAAAGCTATTAACAATCGGCGTGCCTGGATGTTAACTTTGCCAGACATGCCTGCATTCAAACTTCATGCACCTTTTCAGCCCACCGGTGATCAGCCGGAGGCTATCAGGCAATTGGTAGATGGGGTGAATGACGGGGTTTCAGCGCAGACACTGCTGGGGGTTACGGGTTCCGGAAAAACCTTTACCATTGCCAATGTAATCGAACAAACCCAGCGGCCGGTGCTGGTGCTGAGTCATAACAAAACCCTGGTAGCACAGCTGTACGGGGAATTCAGCCAGTTTTTTCCGGAAAATGCCGTTGAGTATTTCGTCAGCTACTACGATTATTACCAGCCCGAGGCCTACATACCCACCAGCAACACCTACATCGAAAAAGACCTGAACATCAACGATGAAATTGAAAAACTGCGCCTGAAAACAGTGAGCAGCCTGCTTTCCGGAAGACGGGATGTTATTGTGGTCGCCAGTGTAAGCTGTATTTATGGCGCAGGCAACCCTTCGGATTATGAAAATACCATCATCCGCTTATCCACAGGGCAGTCCATTACACGAAACGCTGTGCTGTTATGTTTGGTAGAAAGCCTTTACAGCCGCACTGCGGCCGAATTTAAACGGGGCACCTTCCGTGTGAAAGGCGATACAGTGGATGTACACCTTGCCTACAACGATTTTGCCTACCGCATTTCCTTTTTTGGAAATGAAATTGAAGAATTATACAGTTTTGATCCGCATAGCGGACAAAAAATAGAATCGCTGGAGGATATTGCCATTTACCCCGCCCAAATATATGTTTCGCCCAGAGATCGCCTGCAGAGCATCATTTATCAAATACAGGATGACCTGATGCTGCAACTGGAATTTTTTAAACAACAGCAGCGCTTTCTTGAAGCCAAAAGGCTTGAGGAGCGTGTGAACTTTGATCTGGAGATGATCCGCGAACTGGGGTATTGCAGCGGAATTGAAAACTACAGCCGCTATTTTGACCGCCGAAAGCCCGGCGACAGGCCCTTTTGCCTGCTGGATTATTTTCCAAAGGATTTTCTGCTAGTGGTGGATGAAAGCCATGCTACCCTGCCGCAGTTACGCGCCATGTATGCCGGTGACCGCGCCCGCAAAATCAACCTTGTGGATTATGGCTTCCGCTTGCCCGCTGCTATGGACAACCGTCCCCTGCAGTTTGAGGAATTTCAGCGCATTATTGACCAGAGGGTTTATGTGAGCGCAACACCCTCCGAATTTGAAATACGGGAGAGTGAAGGTGTGGTGGTGGAGCAGCTTATCCGCCCCACCGGTCTGCTCGATCCTGAAATAGAAATTCGTCCATGCGGCAATCAGGTGGACGATCTGATGGAAGAAATAGATGAGCGCATCAAAATGGGCGACCGTGTGCTGGTAACTACCCTCACCAAGCGCATGGCTGAGGAACTGACCAAATACCTACAGCGGTTGGAAATTAAGGTTTCCTACATACACAGCGAGGTAAAAACCTTGGATAGGGTGGAGATACTGCGTAACCTGCGCCTAGGCAGCATTGATGTGCTGGTGGGCGTAAACCTGCTGCGCGAAGGACTGGATTTGCCCGAAGTGAGCCTGGTAGCCATTATGGATGCAGACAAAGAAGGATTTTTGCGTAGTGAAACCACTTTGGTGCAAACCATCGGCCGTGCAGCCCGAAACGAACGGGGAAAGGTAATTATGTATGCTGATGTGATGACCCAGAGCATGCAAAAAACCATTGACGAAACCAACCGCAGACGGGCCAAGCAGATGGCTTATAATGAGGAGCACGGCATTGTTCCGGCAACGGTTCGCAAAACGCGGGAAGAGATATTAAAGCAAACATCGGTAGCTGATGCCAAGACAGGCGATATTATACAACCCTACGAGCAGGATGAGCGCATGGGATTGGCGGCCGATCCTGTGGTGCAGTATATGGACAAAAACGCGCTTGAAAAAGCCATTTCTAGAACGGAAAAAGATATGCTTCGCGCCGCAAAAGAAATGGAATACATGGAAGCCGCCCGGTTACGCGATGAGCTTGAGGTTTTAAAAAAGAAACTGACAGAGCTGTGGTTAAGGTAGTCTAAACAATAGCACTCTAAACCTATTTTTGCCTGAAATGCAGTCATTTTATAGAGGTATATCCTACATTTTTTATCCGGGTAGTATGGCTGTTTTGGGTTTGGGATTTGCGCATGCTAAAACTCCGATTGCACCATCGGTTTGGGTGTTTTTTTTCTCAGGCTTTGTTGTGCTTCCACTGATTTCTCTCGCTTTGTTTATAAAGCTGGGAAAGGTTTCGGATACATTTGTTTTTAAGCGTGAACAAAGGCATGGTTTATACGTATTGGGAATTATATTTTCCGCAACTGCCGCATTTTTTATATTCAGAGAAAATGCTTTGGCCGCAATGATTTGGAGTATTTGCAATACCGCCGTTTTAACCTTTCTTTATATACTCAATTATACAGGTTGCAAAGTATCCGCCCATATGGCCGGTGCGGCGGGTCTGCTTGGATGGATACTATGTATCAATGCAACGGAATCAGCGATAATATCTGCAATATTACTGATTGTGATGATTTACGCAGCACGAAAGGGTTTGTCTGCCCACAGCCATTTTGAACTCATTCTCGGTTTTTGCCTTGGATTATTTGTTACATTTGCGTTGGCTTGCTTGTTGTTAACCTACTATGGAATCTCCTGCAGTTTTATATGAAAAAAAGGCCAATGTGGCCTATATTTCCCTCAATCGGCCTGATGTTTTTAACGCCTTTAACGATGATCAGAGCTATCAGTTGCAGGATGCACTAAAGCAGGCAGGTAAAGACGGTGAAGTACGTGTGGTTGTGCTTACCGGTACCGGAAAGGCTTTCTGCAGCGGTCAGGATTTAAAAGCTATTGCAGGCAGTAAAAATCGCAGTTTGAGTGAAAGCCTGTATAAGCGATACAACCCTATCGTCCGCGCCATGCGCGAAATGCCAAAACCTATCATTGGTAAAATAAACGGAGTAGCAGCCGGAGCAGGTGCATCTCTGGCGCTCGCCTGCGATTTTATCATTGCTGCCGAGCATGTGTCGCTGATAGAGGTTTTTGTGAATGTAGGACTGGTGCCCGACAGTGGCAGCAGCTATTTTCTGCCCAAGGCAATTTCACCCGCTCGTGCCTTTGAAATGTGCACCATGGCCCAGAAAATAACTGCTCAGCAGGCCTTTGAATGGGGTCTGATTAACCGTGTGGTAGCTGCAGATCTGTTGGATGAAGAAGTAAACAAAGCGGCAGATTATTACGCAAACGCTCCTACACTCGCCATTGGGTTGATAAAAAAGATGCTCAACAAAGCTACCCATTCCGATTTAGAAACCATGCTGCAATATGAGACCTATTGTCAGGAAATCGCAGGTCGCAGTGAAGATTACCGCGAAGGTGTAACCGCATTTAACGAGAAAAGGAAACCGGAATTCAAAGGAAAATAATCTGATGAGATATTTTTACCTGATACTTTTTACTTTAATTTTTAACAAGGTATTTGCCCAGATACCCGCCATAGAGCGATGTGGATACGATCTGGTTATGGAAAACCTGGAAAATCAATATCCGGGATTCAGGGCAACGTATGACAAGGCCTACATACAAAGTGTGTATGGGCCCAAAGTGCTCCCCAGGAAACTTAAAACAAAGGATACCACCTATTTTATGGATACTATCTATACCATTCCGATAGTATTTCACATCCTCTACAACAATACCAATGAAAATATTAATGACAGCCTAGTATACAACCAGCTAGAGGTCCTAAATCAGGATTTTAGTCGGCTGAACGCGGATACCGGCAATACGCGAAGTATCTTCAAAAGCAGGGCCGGCAGCACCAGGTTTAAATTCGTGCTGGCGACAACAGATCCCGCGGGAAATCCCACTACCGGAATCATACGTAAAAGCACCACACTTGCTAATTTTACCACCACCTCCGATAACATTAAATTCTCGGCACAGGGCGGAGACAATGCCTGGAACACCCTCAAATACCTCAACGTATGGGTAGGTGACCTTCAGGCTCCCAACCAAGGCAGCCTTATACTGGGCTATGCCTATCCGCCCTATGGCCACCCCAACTGGCCGAGTTCTTACTGGGTAGGCAATAACAATCAGGGAGTGGTTATACACTACCAAGTCTTTGGGCGGAACAATCCCAGGGCAACCGGTTCGCTTGCAACCAGTAAAAAAGGCCGTGTTGCCACACACGAATTCGGCCATTATTTTGGTTTGCGTCACATCTGGGGAGATCCACCCTTTTTCACCTCCGGCTGCACCGTCGACGATTACCTGTATGATACACCTAACCAGCGTAGCCGTAGTGACTTCAATTGTAATTTCGGTGCAAATACATGCACAGATGCTAAAGATGATTTGCCGGATATGGTAGAAAACTACATGGACTATAGTTCCGAAAATTGCCAGAATATGTTTACACGCCAGCAAATTCAGGTTATGCGCTCCGCCATTAAGGATTACCGCACCGCGCTACCCACCAAGGTAGAGGTAGTACAGAAGATGCGCATATTTGATACGTTTCTTTACAACGAAGTAAAGATTTTCGCCCGCAACACCAACCACACTGCGGTAGTAGAAGTAACAAACGAAGAGCTGCTGAATACCCTGACCCTGGATGTATACGATGCTGCAGGCCGCACAATCCTGCAGAATATGCCTGTTAAGCGCAATGAAGAGATTATATCTACTATCCGTTTTGCTTCCGGTGTATATGTGTTTCAGCTAAG
>VGGQ01000089.1 GCA_016868535.1 Bacteroidota bacterium
GCAGCCGCGGCGCATAAATTCAATGGTCCAAAAGGTGTGGGATTCATTTACATGAACAAATCCCACAGACTTCCTCCCCAGATTACGGGTGGTACCCAGGAACGCGAAGTGCGGGGCGGTACAGAGAATGTGTATGGCATCATTGGCATGGCCAAAGCCCTGGAAATATGCTACCGCGATATGGAAAAGAAACGCAGCCATATTGAGGGATTAAAAAACCGAATGATTGAACTGCTGAAAAACGAGATTCCCGGTGTTGCTTTCAACGGTGATTGCAAAGGACATTGCCTATATACTCTACTAAGCGTATCCTTCCCAGCCAGCGAAACCGGCAATATGCTGCTCTTCAACCTGGACATAGCAGGCATATCGGCTTCCGGCGGAAGTGCATGTAGCAGTGGAAACAATACCAGCAGCCACGTGATTCGCGCTATCAATCCGGGCACAGACCGCTCCACCGTGCGTTTCAGCTTTGGCAAATTCAATACGGAAGAAGAAATAGCTGCAACCGTAGAAAAACTCAAAACCTGGTATCCGGCAGCTGTGCAGGCCTGATGAAAAACAAAATTTCTTTTATTATCACTTCCTCTTTACTGCTAAGCAGTTGTGCATTTGTGCTAACCGGAACCAAGCAGCGCATACGCATAGTCACCACAGAGCCCGGCGTTGAAGTATGGCACAAGAATAAATTTCTTGACAGCACACCCTGCATCGTTCGTATTAAACGCAGTTTTAATCCGCAGCCACCTGTAGAACTTCGGAAGCAGGGCTTTGAAACCCAATTTGTGCCGCTCAAAAAAAAATTTAATGAAATGGCCGCCCTTAACCTTTTTTTACCCATAAACTGGCTTGTTGATGGTTTTTCCGAAGCTGTGGTTGGATATAAAGTCATCGATACTGTTGCCATGAAACGAATTGATAACTAAGGCGGGGTTTTAGTAATTTTGCAGCGAAATGCCTGTTTTACACCTCACACGCAAGGAACATTTCAACGCAGCACACCGGCTGTGGAACCCCAATTGGAGTGATGAAAAGAACTATGAAGAGTTTGGCATCTGTGCCAATCCTCACTTTCACGGGCATAATTTTGATTTGTATGTAACCGTAAAAGGTTCCCCTTCCGCTGATACGGGCTGCATCATAAACCTAAAGGAGCTGAAGGATATTATCCGCAAGGAAATCACCGAAGAGCTGGATCACAAAAATCTGAACATGGATATACCCTGGTTGTCACATTGCATTCCCAGTATTGAAAACATGGCGGTTGAAATCTGGAAACGCCTTTCTGCCGCACTGCCAGAGGGCGCTGTAATTAGCAAAATTACCCTTTGGGAAACCCAAAATAATTTTGTGGAGTATTACGGGGAGTAACCCTCAATCCACCCTATATACCGGATACCGGTTATGCGTGGGTTCGTAATACGGAGAACTTCGGTACACATACATCCACTGTGCCCATGCATCCGCTGCAAAGGCTTTATCACCAGCCTTCTTATCCAGAAATTTCTTTTTTAATACAGGATTGGCAGCGAGTATTTCAGCCGCTTTATCATCCCACACATAATCGCTGAAACCCTCTTTTTGCTGTAACACGGCATCGAAGAAATTCCAGACAAAATAGCTGTCGGGGGCGCGTGGTTCAAGCGTTGCCGCCAGAAACTGATAATTGGCCTGCGTAACAGGAATCAACCAGTCGCCCTTTCTGATTTTAACGGGTAGTAACGTATCGGACGTTTGTACGTTGTAATGCAGATAATGGCCTTCATACGGAGTTTTGACTGTTTCGTAACCATTGATAAAACTCACCCGCAGCGCCATAGCGGTATCCTGCCCCACCTGTTTCATTTCTATGCGGTTCATCTTCAGGCGTTCATATACCTCGCCCCAGGCCCAAGGCAGTATATAAAAACGCGGCATCACCACGCTGTCTGTGGGTTTGAAATATCGGTAATACCTAATATTCCGGCTCCAGGGTTTTGTGGTATCGTAATACAGCCGCTTTTGTCCTGTTACCGTGCTTGTTCGGTAGCCAAATTCAAATCCTTCAAACAACAAAGTATCCCAGCGGCTCACATCCATTTCGTGTGCAATGTATTCCACCTGGCGGCCCTGCAATCTGCGGGTTTGGGCTCTTTTCAGATAATCGCGCACACCTAGTGCCATGCCATGCTCTTTGGCAACCCCACGCAAGAAAACACGCATAAAATCCAGGGTTGCCTCCACCCTCTTGGGAAAAGGTTTCAGCATGTGGGTTTCTACAGTGTATCCGATACAATGGTGTAAGGCCGCATAACCGGTGGCGTAGCGGCCGGTTTCCCAAAAAGCGTGAATGCCGCTGTCAGGGACCGTTTTCATGGTTTCCACATAAGGTGCCGAAGGCCAGCCTGCCTTTGCCAGTTCGGGTTTCAGGTAAGATTCTACACTTTGCAAAAGTGGTCTTAGCTGGGGCAACAGTTTTTCCGGACGCGTATGAAAATAAGTTAGCGTATACTGATAATCGGCACCATTGCTGGTATGGTGATCAATAAAAAAATTGAATTTGTGGGCAGCAAAATACTGCGCAAAAGCGCGTGCATTGCGACTGTCGGCTTTGATAAAATCTCTATTAAGATCCAGGTTGCGGGCATTGCCCCTGAATCCCTGATTTTCCGGCCCGTTCTGATTGGCGCGGTTGTAGCATGACTGTGTTTGGGAGCCATCCACGTTATACTGGCAAATGATGTGCAGATCGATTACCCCCATTATGGCTTCATTCCCTTGATCCAGCAGCATTTCCCTTACCAGCAACATACTGGCATCGGTTCCTTCCGGCTCTCCGGGGTGGATATTATTATTGATGAGAACTTTTACTTTTGCGGAGCCCCCGTTGCTGTTGATTCTGAACACGTAAATCGGACTCCCGCCGTCGGAGAGCCCAATCGAATCCAGCCTACAGATTTTAGGAAATTGTCTTTGTATCGTTTGGTACCACGCCACACATTGCGTATATGTGGCTGTCCGTTTTTTACCCGAACCTTCGTAAGGCGTTACAAATTTATTTTTGTCCAATAACGGTAAGGTCTCTTGGGCATTGGCTATTCCCGTTAAAAAAGAAACTACAAGAGCACAAAGCAGCTTGTGTACCATTTCAGCGAATGCGGTCCATGCTTTTAACCAGTTTTTCATCTCTGCGGATAGCGGCCCATGCCAGTGCAGAAAGCACGGCACAAGCAACGGGCCAGATACCGTGGATACTGGGATAGGATGAAATTTCTGGGTAATCCTGCGACATTTTCATAAAATCCAGTATCAGCGATCCAAGCAACACCACCGATAACAATGAAACATACAAACTTATTTTCTTCTGCAGTTCTGTTTTTTTGAATAGAAAAATGGCATACAGGGCACCCAAACCTGTGCAGGCAATCAATATAATATTTAATTTATCGTAAGGCATGCTTCCCGGATCCGCTTCATTAAAATAGTGCTTGGTAACAAAATGTTGTTCTGCACTAATTTTCTCTGCTTTGGTATTGCTAAATTCGGCAAAATTGGGATCCAACACCAACATCATGGCTGACAATAAAAAAACCAGGAGCAAATACAAGGATTGAACGCGTTGTATCATGTTGCGAATATAGTCAGCAAGAGCCTTTTTGCGGCATAATTTTGAGCATGTAATGGCAACAAAAATGGGTTTATAAACGTCATCAATAGATAAGAGACTTTAAAATTCAACCATTTGATGAAAAAACCACCCGTAATTCCCTGCTTACCCGAGGGAAAATTGCGTAATTTTGCGGGTATTCCTTTTATCAGGATGATATTCACCATATTAAGAACCTGTTTTATTCTCACTTTATTGTTCCTGACACCTGCACTGCGGGGGCAGCAAAATCCGGTCATACGCATGAAGACGGGGGATATTCAAACCGTTCGTCAGGCTATGGTACCGCAGGCAGAAAGCGAGCCGGGTTGCTTTACTGCCTTTATCTCCTTTGCATCTATGCCCGGTGCTTCGCAAAAAGCTTCTCTGACAAAAACCGGCATTACCTTGCTGGAATATGTTCCCGAGTTGACCTGGTATGCAGAAATACCGAACAATCTGGCAGGCAAAGACCTTGCTGCATTTGGTGTTTTTTGTATTCAACCATTAAAAAACGACTGGAAAACACAGGGAGAAATATGGCAAAACGGAGGCCCTGAATGGGCGCGGGTTTTGGCTTTTCCCGGCTGGGTGGAAGCCCTCGTTTTTTTAAACGATAATCATCGGTACCAGGAGGTAAAAACATCGTTCGAAGAACAGGGATTTGTATGCCGTGAATATTTACCCAATTTTAAAACTTTACGGGTTCGTTTTCCCTTAGACAAATTGCAAACACTGCTTTCCGTGGATGGTTTCTACTGGCTGGAACCTGTTCCCCCCGCTGTTGAAGCTCATAATTTTCCGGGCCGTGTAAATCACCGTGCATTAACCCTGAACCTGGGAAGACCTGGAGGTCGAAATCTCTGGGGAAAAGGCATCACCATTGGGGAATGGGATGGTGGCGGTGCAGGCAGTCATGTGGATTATAATGACAGGGTTATTCTGAAAAACCCTTACGTTGCAGGCTCAAACTCCAACCATGCAACCCATGTTTGCGGTACCATAACGGGCGGTGGTGTTATTGATCCATACGGCCAGGGCATGGCCCCTAAAGCCAATCTGTTCAGCTGGGATTTTTTTGGCAACATAGCCGCTGAAATGGATACTGCCTGTTTCAGAGACAGTATTGTAATGACCAACAATTCCTATGGCTATGGTTCAGACCCTTGTGCTACCCGAGGAACTTATGATGGTGTGAGCCGCAACCTGGATATTTTGGTTAACATGTATCCATACCTAAGCCACCAGTTTAGTTCCGGAAATTCACGGAGTTCAAATTGTGCCACAGGGGGCTATCGAACCATCAATAGCGGTTTCCAGTCAGCCAAAAACATCATCACCGTGGGTGCTCTGCAGTTTAATGACGGCAACAGCACATTTCATAGCTATGGACCCATGCGCGATGGACGTATGAAGCCCGATATATGTGCCATGGGGGTGAATGTTTATTCTACACTTCCTTCCAACACCTACCAAGGTGGATGGAATGGTACATCTATGAGCTGCCCGGGAGCCACAGGCACCATTGCCCTGTTATACGAACGCTTTAAGCAACTGAACAGCAACAAAAAACCATTTAACCACACCCTTAAATCCATTGTATGCAATACCGCAGATGATCTTGGAAATGTGGGGCCGGATTACGCTTTCGGATTTGGACGCATCAATGCCGTAAGTGCCATGAAGGTACTGGAAGAAAAAACCTATAAAGTTGACAGTGTTACTCAGGGAAACAGCCTTACCGACACGGTGTATGTAAAACCCGGTACTGCGCGCTTTCAGGTGATGCTGGTTTGGGACGATATGTATGCAGCAGCGGGGGCTTCTCCTTCGCTCATCAATGACCTTGACCTTGAGGTTCAAGATAGCGCCGGCAATATCCACTTGCCTTGGACACTCAACCCGGCTTGCCATACCTGTTTCCCAATCCGCAAAAGAGACAGCCTGAACAATGCCGAGCAGTTTTATTTTGACAATCCTAAATCGGGCAAGTGGGTAATACGTGTTAAAGGAAAGGCAATCAGTACAACCAACGAGGTTTATACAATTACCCACAGCCAGATTGGCAACTATATTCGGGTAAGCTACCCCAATGGCAATGAAACCATGGTTCCCCCAACTTCAACAGCACCACAAACTATAGCCTGGGATGCATTTGGTGCTAACGGAACCTATACAATTGAATATAGCGCGGACAGCGGTGTGAACTGGAACAATATTACTACCGGACTGGCAGCCTCAAACCGATACTTTACATGGAACAACGCCCCGGCCAACCTGAACACCCGAAAAGCACTGATCCGTATTAAAAATGGCAGCCTTACGGATGTTAGCGACACCACCTTTCATGTGTTCTACCGCGCAAATCAACCCAATGGCATGACCTGCAGCAGTCAGGTACATTTATATTGGCCCAGAACCACGGGGGCCGTATCCTATCGGGTATTGCAAAACATCAATTCCTACATGGAAACCATCGGCACTACCAAGGATACGTTCTTTACGGTAACCGGACTTGTGAATGGAAGAACCTACTGGTTTTCGCTGGAAGCCATAAGTGCCAATGGCGAGAGTGGACCACGCTGCAATGGTAAAGCCTTTACTCCCACAGCCACACCGGTGGCGCCCGCCATCACCAGGCAACCTTCTTCACAAATTATTTGTGCCGGTAACACCTTAACCCTAATAAGTGCAGCATCGGGAAGTGCCAGTATGGCTAAACAGTGGCAAAGCAGCACGGATAGTGGTAAAACCTGGCAAAATATACCCGGAAAAGCCGGTGATACCCTTTCCATCCCAAATTTTGGATGGAATCAGCGTGGTACTTTCTACCGAAACCGTTATGTAAATGCATGCCTGAATCAGGTTTTCACCCAACATGCCATCATCGGTGTAGATACACAAGCAACTTTCACCACGCATCCGACCGACCAATGGAAGTGCGAGGGTGATTCAGTAATGTGGACGGTTGGTGTAAACTCAGGTTTAAGGCCTACGTTACAATGGCAGCGTAGCATCGATAATGGTGCTACCTGGTCGGATCTGCCCAGTGATACCCTGAATTCACTCAAGCGAAAAAATCTGACCTTTGCCAGCAACAACAACCGTTTCAGGCTTCTGGCCAGTAACTTCTGCAACACCAGGAAACCATCCAATGCAGCCATTTTAACAGTAAAATCTCCGCTAAAACTTAGGCTTCCCAAAGACACCACCATTTGTACAGGGAATGCGCTCAGCTTCAATGCCACAGGCACAGGTGGCGATAGTACCCGGTACTCTTTCCAGTGGCAGGGTTTCCCCTCCGGCAACAGCATTACTGTAAAGCCAACTGCCAAGACCACTTACCGCATTTCCCTGGATGATCAGTGCACTTTTTATGATGCTAATGATTCCATAACTGTAACTGTCAGGGCTCCAATTACCCTCAAAGCAGGAAAAGATACGACTATCTGCCTGGGTCGCAGCGTAACGCTAACAGCTGCTCTAAGCGGCGGTTTACCGGCAGGCTACAAATACCTATGGACACCGGGCAACAGCACATTGGCCAATTATACGGTAAGTTCGGCAGCTACCACCGACTATACCGTACGTGCACTCGACGGCTGCACACCTGATACATTATACGCCACATTCAAAGTGAGTGTAAGATCAGGTTTAGATATAACCCTAAACAAAGACACCCTCATCTGCAAAGGCAACGCAGTGGCTTTGAAAGCCAATGTTATTGGAGGTTTAACCACCGCACGCACAGTAACATGGAATCAGGGTCTAGGGACCGGCCTGAACAAGTCTGTTACCCCTGCCACCAAAACTACCTACAGGGCAATTCTCAGCGATGGTTGCTCTGTGAAAAATGATACGACCTTTGTGACAGTGGATGTGCGGGCTCCGCTTGCACTTAGCTTAAAACAGGACACAACAATCTGTCTGGGAAGAAGCGCACCGCTGAAAGCCACGCCTACAGGTGGTTTAAGCACAGGGTATTTGATACGATGGAATCAGGGGCTGAGCAATGGAACAAGCCATACAATAAACCCCGTCACAACTGGCCTTTACCGCGCCATACTGAGTGACGGCTGTACCGTAAAAAATGACACACAACAAGTGACTGTCAGTGTGAGACAGCCATTGAACATTGTATCTAACAATGATACAACGCTGTGCT
>VGGQ01000090.1 GCA_016868535.1 Bacteroidota bacterium
TCTTCATCCAGTTTATCGCCGGCTTTGCTCAGCGCATATCGTTTATTCTCCCAGGTTTCGGGTTTAACTTTTATGATCTGCCCGGTTTCCTGAAACAGCACCTCCATGTGCGATTCTTCAATTTTATGAATTACCCCGATTTTCCCATTAAAATACTGCTTTTCGGGAGATGTATCGTTTTTCACAAACATAACCTGGGCTCCAATTTTCACTCGCAGGGTGCTTTCGGTGGGATACAGGTTTTCGGGAAAATCCTTGAATATTTTGGCCACTAAATATCTTTCCTCGCCTTCCAGCCTTTTCAGAGCTTCTTCATTCATACGGTCTGCGGTGGCATTGTGGGTGGTAAGCGTTACAAAACCTGCTTCCTTCTCAGGCTGAAAATCAGGCTTATAATATTGCATGAGGGTTTCGTAATCGTCACGGTCAAATTCGGCATGGCGGATGCGGTTAAGCAAACCCACAAACTTCCGGTCTGTTTGTCTGTGCACAGTTTCCATCTCCAACTGGACCGGATTTATTTTTTTGTACGCAAGCGAATCAAAGAAATATCGTCCGCCATAATACTGCCCGAGCAGCCCCGCCTCATCCTCTTTTACCACGGGTGCCAGCTGATACAAATCCCCAATCAGCAGCAACTGCACACCCCCGAAGGATTCGGCATTTCTTCTAACGGTTCTCAGCGACAAATCAATCGCGTCTGTAATGTCCATCCGCAACATACTTACTTCATCGATTACCAGTAATTCCAGTTCCCGAAGCAATTCAAGTTTTTGGACAGAATAACGAAAATGTCGCATCATCATCAGGGTGTTGTTTGCCAGGTTCGGATCAACCGGATCCGCAAATGGAATAAACGCCTTGGTTGGCAGGCCAAACAAGGAATGTAGGGTAACACCGCCGGCATTGATGGCGGCCACACCGGTCGGAGCTGCCACCACAAAACGCTTGCCGCAGAGAGGTACAATGGTTTTTAAAAAAGTGGTTTTCCCGACACCCGCTTTGCCTGATAAATAAATATGAGCGCGGGTTGATGAAATAAATTCAGACGCTAAATCAAACATAAAATCACTCATAACATAAAAGAATTAAAGATAAGGCCGAAGATACACCAATCCCGGTAATTTTTAAAGAACAGAGGTAAGCCCTGATTACATATTCCTTCGGTACTGACCGCCCACTTCAAACAATGCCTGGGTAATCTGACCCAGTGTGCAAACCTTGGCTGCTTCCATCAGCTGCTCAAATACGTTTCCATTTTGAACGGCAGTTTCCTGAATTGCTTTCAGTGCTAGCACAGCATCATCAGCATTGCCTTTGTGCAGATTCTCCACTGTAGTAATCTGCCTGTCCTGTTCATCTTTGGTACTGCGAATAACCTCCTGCGGCAATACGGTAGGAGAACCTTTGCTGCTCAGGAAAGTATTAACACCAATAATGGGTAATTCGCCGGAATGCTTCAGTGTTTCGTAGTAAATGCTTTCTTCCTGAATTTTGCTGCGCTGATACATGGTTTCCATAGAACCAAGTACTCCTCCGCGCTCTGTAATTCGGTCAAACTCAGTCAGCACGGCTTCTTCTACCAGATCTGTTAGTTCTTCAATGATAAAACTGCCCTGCAAGGGATTTTCGTTTTTGGCAAGACCCAACTCCCTGTTGATAATAAGCTGAATAGCCATCGCTCTGCGTACACTTTCCTCAGTAGGCGTAGTGATAGCCTCGTCATAGGCATTGGTATGCAGACTGTTGCAGTTATCATAAATCGCATAGAGAGCCTGCAAGGTTGTACGAATGTCGTTGAAATCAATTTCCTGTGCATGCAGACTGCGGCCACTGGTTTGGATATGATACTTCAGCATCTGGCTGCGCTCATTGCCGCCATATTTCAGCTTCATGGCCTTGGCCCATAAGCGCCTGGCAACCCTGCCGATGACCGCATATTCAGGATCAGTTCCGTTGCTAAAGAAGAAACTTAGGTTGGGCGCAAAATCATCGATGTACATACCACGGCTGAGGTAGTATTCCACATAAGTAAATCCATTGGCAAGTGTAAATGCCAGCTGGGTAATAGGATTGGCGCCTGCTTCGGCGATGTGGTAGCCAGAAATACTTACGCTGTAAAAATTCCTCACTTTACTGGTTATAAAATGCTGCTGCACATCACCCATCAGGCGCAGTGCGAACTCAGTGCTGAAAATACAGGTATTCTGGGCCTGATCCTCTTTTAAAATATCCGCCTGAATGGTACCACGCACCTGGCTGAGTGTATAGGCCTTTATTTCTTCGTAAACTTCGCGGGGCAATACCTTATCGCCGGTCACACCCAGCAGCATAAGTCCTAGACCATCATTACCTTCTGGCAAATCGCCGTTATAAACAGGCCTTGGCACACCTTTTTGCTTATAAATGGCCGCTATTTTTGCTTCAACCTCTTTTTCAAGATCGTTCTTTCTTATATACAACTCGCACTGCTGATCTATGGCCGCATTCATAAAAAATGCCAGCATCATGGGCGCCGGACCATTAATGGTCATGGACACAGATGTTTTAGGATCGGCCAGGTTAAAGCCGCTGTATAAGCGCTTGGTATCGTCCAGACAGCAGATACTTACACCGGCATTCCCAATTTTCCCGTAAATATCAGGCCTTATATCGGGGTCACGGCCATAGAGGGTTACACTGTCAAATGCAGTACTCAGACGCTTGGCGGGCATTCTCAGGCTCACATAATGAAAACGTTTATTGGTTCGCTCAGGTCCGCCCTCGCCGGCAAACATGCGGGTTGGATCCTCTCCTTCGCGCTTGAACGGATAAATACCAGCTGTGTATGGGAAAAATCCGGGTGTATTTTCTTGCATGGCCCAGCGCACCTTATCACCCCAGCTTTGCATCCTGGGCATGGCCACTTTGGGAATTTGCAGATGACTGAGGCTCCGGGAGTAATTAGGCACCCTGATTTCCTTACCCCTCACAAAATAAACGTAGTGTTCGTCTTTATACTTCTGTTCCTCTTCATTCCAGCCTTGGATCATATCCCATACATTTCTGTCCAGACTGCGTTTCAGAACATCAAACTTGGCCATCAGCACCTTGAGGGTATCGAAGTTGGATCTCCCTTTACACTGCTGCTTTAACGCACCAAAAAAAGCTTCGACACCATCAGCAACAGGTCTTTCAATACCCGCCAAAGTCTCAATGGATCGCCACAGGCTATACAATGCATCAGCAATGGCACTTTGCTTTTTAACGTGTTTATCATAATTCCGGTTGTTGTCGCTGATTTCGCTCAGATAACGAGTACGTGCCGGTGGAATGATGAATATTTTTTCACTCATCTCAGAGGCAGATTCCCACTGGCTTTGCAGCGGTGCCGCAGTTTTGGCCGCAATGGTCTGAATCAGCGAGAGATACAATGTATTCATGCCGGGGTCGTTAAACTGGCTGGCGATGGTACCAAAAACCGGCATGGTATCGATGTCTTTATCAAACAGTTTGTGGTTGCGCTGAAACTGCTTTCTAACATCACGAAGGGCGTCCAGAGCACCGCGTTTGTCGAATTTGTTCAGGACCACCACATCGGCATAATCCAGCATGTCAATTTTCTCCAGCTGTGTAGCGGCACCATATTCGGGTGTCATCACATACAAGCATACGTCGCTGTGTTCGGTAATTTCAGTATCACTCTGCCCGATGCCGCTGGTTTCTAAGATAATCAGGTCATAACCGGCCACCTTCAGGATATTTAACGCCTCATCCACATGTCCGCTCAGGGCCAAATTGGCCTGCCGTGTAGCCATACTGCGCATGTAAACCCTTTCGTTGTAAATGCTGTTCATGCGTATACGGTCGCCCAGAAGTGCTCCGCCTGTTTTGCGCTTGCTGGGATCAACGCTTATGATTCCAATATGTTTATCCAAGAAATCGGCCAGAAAGCGCCTCACCAGTTCATCAACCAACGAACTCTTCCCGGCACCGCCGGTTCCGGTAATCCCCAGCACAGGTATTTTGATATTTGCAGCCTTTTCACGAATCTGAACCAGGGCTCCGGCATGTTTTTCAGGGTGATTTTCAGCGGCCGAAATCAGATTGGCTGTGTATCCTTTTGCATTAACATTTAGCTGCGCCGTATTACCTGTTAATTCAATGCCCGCGGGGTAATCACTGCGCTGAACAAGATCATTGATCATCCCCTGCAAACCCATTTCACGTCCGTTATCCGGGCTGTAAATGCGGGTGATTCCGTAATCCATCAAATCCTTGATTTCCGGAGGAAGAATAACACCACCTCCACCGCCAAATATTCGAATATGTGAGGCACCGCGCTCTTTCAGCAAATCATACATGTACTTAAAATATTCATTATGTCCGCCCTGATAAGATGTCATAGCAATTGCATGCGCATCTTCCTGTATGGCGGTTTCCACCACTTCCTGAACGCTGCGGTCGTGGCCCAGATGAATGACTTCACATCCTGTGGCCTGGATAATCCTGCGCATCACATTGATAGCCGCATCATGACCATCAAATAAGCTTGCCGCCGTAACAATGCGAACATTGTTTTTTGGCTTATAAATCTGAACTTCAGACATATTGTCCGCGAAGTTACACAATAGCCGCAAATAAGAAGTTCGACAAGTTTATTGTGGGGTTTGCTGCTTGAAAAAAATATTTTTTTTTTATACAACAATTTAAAAAATGATAATGTCACTTCAAATACAAAACCAATTAATTAAATAGGAGATTTATTTATGAAAAACACATTTTTAAAATTGACTGCGGCCGTACTTTTTTTAGCTGCCCTCATGACGAACTGTAAAAAAACAGATGCTTACCTGACCGAAGACTTTTTAAATGAGCAAATTGAGCTTCTTGTTGCAAAAACCGATCACTTCATCAATTATGCTGAAATCACTTTTGAAAACGGAATTCTCTTTATGCAAAATGAAGGAATTTCTCCGGATTTTACGGTAATCGCTACAGATTTTGACAAGGATTCCGACAACCCATCATCGTTTACCTCAAAAAACGAGGGTTCCTTTTTGGATTGTCTGCGAAAACTCGAATTGAAAGATGACCAACGAATTTGGATAAGAAAAGCCCTAGGAAGATATGAAGATTGTAAAGCTTCAGCCATCAAAAGAACGCGAGCAGCATACCAGCAATTGTTGTTAGAATATCAAAAACAAGCCGATCGCATAGAACAGTTATATCGACTGGGTTACATAACAGAAAAACAATATCAAAATAAAATTGCACTTTTAAGGTTAGAATTCAGAAAAGGCGCAAGAAAGTTGCAATTGAAAGAAGATAAAGCACTAAAAGACTGCTACAAACAATTCCTTCGAGAGCTAAAATCCATACTGTCTGAAAAGCAATGGCAGCTGTTTTATGAGTGCCAGCGCTAAAGCTACCTGTGTTTCCTGAAAAAAAATCTGACAGATAGTAATTGTTAATAACTGCCAATTCTGCAACAAAAACAGGGATTACAAGTTGCCTTATTTTATCATCGAAATAGAATTCACCTGCCATCCAAATGGAATTTTCGGTTATTGAGCAAGAAACGGCCAGGTTATGAAAAAAATCGGAGCGGCTAGAATGGCTTTTATACGTTAACCAATAAGACAAAAGCACGGTGGGAAAAGCCATACCCAACCATTTAACCCTGTAATCCATACAAAATCTTTAACAAGCCAGAAAACCACATGCAGGTTTTCGTTTTTTCGCAAGTCAATATCCATGCGGCAAATATATTCCGTGAAAGTGCCTTATTGCTTAATTTGCGGAAATGTCTTCCGAAACATTAAAAAACAGACTTACTACCGAATTCTTGATCCAGTCCCAACCCATAGCCGATATCAATTCAAGGTTGTTTTTTGTTGGTTCCTGTTTTTCTGAGAATATCTGCAATTATCTGCAAAACAGTGGCTTTGCCTGCCTGAAAAACCCTTTTGGTAATTTATTTAATCCACACAGCATTGCACTTTGTATTGAAAAAATTGCCACCGAATACCGTTACAGCGCCCAGGATTTCACCTATCACTCAGGCGAATTTCACAGTATGCATCATCACGGCACCTTTAAGCACACAGACGCCGAAACGCTTGCTTCCCGTATAAACCTGCAGATTGAAACTGCTAACGATTTCCTGAGCATTGCAGACATTGCCATCATCACAGCGGGCACAGCCAAAGTATGGCAAATGCGCCAACCCAAAATGATTGTGGGGAATTGCCATAAAATCCCCGGAAATGAATTTACGACAAGGTTATTGACAGAAACCGAAATTGCAAAAGTATACAGAGACTGCATTTATTATTTGCGGCTGATAAATCCCGGAATAAAAATTATGTTTACCATCAGCCCGGTAAAACACCTGCGCGACGGGATACAGGAAAATATTATCAGTAAAAGCCGCCTCATCAGTGCACTTGCTGCCCTGCGCGAAAAACACACCGAAATTTTGTATTTCCCTTCTTACGAAATCCAGACCGAGGAACTTCGCGATCATCGTTTCTACTGCGAAGACCTTGCGCATCCCACTGCATGGGCAACGGAATATATTTTCAGACGCTTTTGTGAAACTTGTTTCACAGATGTAGGTCGCAGTTACATAGAGGATGCAGAAAACTGGCTTCGCATGAAAAAACACCGGGTAATGTCTGAAAACCAGGCTGAGATTGACACCTGGAAAACCAAATGCGACGAGGCATTTGAACAGTTCAGATCTAAATATCCGTCAAAAACATATTGGCCTTCGGACTGGACTTAATGTACTGTTTCGGCAAAATCTTCCACCGGCCCGACAATACGTCTGTAGGTAGGTTCAACAGCATTTAACCTGCCCAGAACTTCATCAAGTTCAGCATTCAACATAGTTAATTGTCCGCGCAGCAGTCGGTATTCCTTGCCAAATGCAGGCAAATCACTGTCAAAGACGCCATCTTTTACCTGTTTGTCAAGGGCTTTGATTTCGTAAAACAACTCCTCTGCTTTTAATACACATCCCTTATATTTGGGTGCAAAATCTTTGTAAATGCGGTAAACGGAATTGTATTGCAAAATTTGTGAACGCATTTCGGCAGTAATTTTATTATCATCGGTAAATTTGAGCCATTGCAAAAAGCTGTCCATTTCATGACGCCGCTCATCAATCTCATTAATCTTGTAATCAAATCTGCCGCGGATTTGCTGCAAAGCACCCTTCAGTGAATCTGTTAGTGGGAGGCATTCTGCCCTGTTTTCCGAAACCTGATTACCACCACATGCGCTCAGAGATATGATAAAAACCGGTATAAAAACTGCCATATTTGCCCATATTTTCGTTGTTTTGTTTTTCATATGCCACATAGCGGTGCAAAAATAGGCAAACTCAGGCAGTGGCAGTTTCTCAAATCTGCTTTCTGGCTAGGCTGTTCGGCATTCGGCGGACCGCAAATGCATATTCC
>VGGQ01000091.1 GCA_016868535.1 Bacteroidota bacterium
GTAAATTGACCGGAATATGTTTTGCTGAAGGTTAGTATCTTGGTAAAGTACTCCCGAAACAAGAGCTGCAACAAAACCGGACTGTCCTGCCATGAAATGAAATTCAATATTTGCCATGTGGAATGCGTTTGCAAAAATACACTGCTCATTGAACCCGCAAATGGAATTTATTCCACCCATGCGCGATAATTCTGTTAAATTGATATTGGGAGCCTTGTAAGCCTCTCCCTGTATGGACAAATAAACAACCCAGCTGCCTGTAACTAACAAATATCCGGAACCTGTATACCTCAGTTTCATGGCATTTTGCCGCAGCTTACCCATTCTCTGTAAACTGACAAAAATGCTTTCTGCGACACCTAAACTGTTTTTCCCCGCAATAGATGAAATACCGGCTTCTTGCTGTCCGGATTGTCTTTTGCGGCATGAAAAATAGTGTTTTGGCACACAGAGACCCTGCCTGAGCAACTCAGAGTGGCAGCATCGGTATGAAAAAGTCTTTTGACAAACGGTATTATGTGCAAATTACGAACTTTGCCTCGAATTGTCGGGACTTTACATTCATATTCCCTATTGCCGGAAAGCCTGTACTTACTGCAATTTCCATTTTACCACAGGAGGTAGTTACAGAGAATATTTCATGAAGTTTATTCAAACGGAATATGACCTGCTCTTGCCTGATTGGTCAGAACCCTGGGCAACCCTGTACTTTGGGGGCGGCACCCCTTCCCTGCTCCCGGCCGAACAGTTAGGTGCTTTTATCTCGCACGTTAAAATGAACGGCGGCATACAAACTGGTGCTGAAATAACGCTGGAAGTCAACCCGGAAGATGTAAATGAAGAGAATATTAAAAAATGGAAACAGGCCGGTATTAACCGTATCAGCGTGGGTGTTCAGTCGCTAAACGATGCAGAATTGCAAGCCATGAACCGTGCACACTCAGCAGCAACTTCTCTCTCGGCTTTGAAATTGCTTTTAAATTCAGGCTTTGAGTCTGTGAACCTTGATTTAATCTATGGCAGCCACTGGCTGAGCGATGATGCATGGAAAAAAACCCTTCTGTGGGCTTTCAATTGCGGGGTACAGCACATTTCGGCATATGCGCTTACTTCCGAACCAAAAACCCGGCTGCAGAAAGATATTGACCTGGGTAAAGTACCCCCCATGGATGACGACAAACAGGCCCGGCATTTTGAACTGTTGCAGGAATATGCAGATAGAAATAAATGGCTGCATTACGAAATCAGCAATTTGTGCCAACCCGGTTTTGAAGCCAAACACAACAGCAATTACTGGGAAAACAAGCCCTATCTGGGGCTGGGCCCTTCAGCCCACAGTTTCGACGGTAAACGCACCCGCCGTTGTAATGTATCAGACAATCAGGCATATGTAAATGGCATAGAAAAACGGCAGCCCATTTTTGAAAAAGAGTTGCTTTCGGATAATGATTTCATCAATGAACTGATAATAACACGCCTTAGACTGGCAAAAGGACTCATCACAGATCTAATCAGTGAAGTAAGTCCCCAATGGTATCAAATAAAAATGCAGATTATTCTGGAAATGTCAGAAAATAAACTTATACTATTTGAGAACAACCGGATTATTTTAACACCCAAGGGGCGCCTACTTTCCGACGCAATCAGCAGAGAACTAATGGTTTAGTATTTTATATTCAACATAAATAATAAATAAGCGATTTACACCACTTTAACTTGGTTTTTTGGCAAGTAATATATTATACTTTTGAATAAGATTTCAGGCAACGCCTGACAAATAAGAAATGTCTATCACTAAAATCCATAACACAAACCATGAGATTAAAATATACCCTTCTTTTTGGCTTGATTGCCCTTCTGCTTGGCAACCGGCAGGAACTTAAAGCACAAACTCAATATGGCTGGACCTACAGAACTGAATGTCTGACGGTAATAACCAGCTACTCGGGAAAGTCCGACAGCTGCCTTACTGTATACTGGCAGGCTGCAGGAACAACCTACACAGGAAACAGCCTGACCTACAAATTTGCGAAGCCAGGCACCTATCAAGTTTGCATGAAGGTAAAAAACTCATGTAAACTTTGGGATACTGTTATATGCAAATCTGTGACGGTTGACACATGTACCCCCAATCCCTGCCTGAGCTTTAAACCTGATTTTACCTGGAAAGCCGATTGCAGAAACGTCCGCTTTCTGGCCAGTTCGGGTATGCTTAACAATACCGGCGTAAGCTATAGCTGGACATGGGGCGACGGAGGAACAGGTACCGGTTCGGACCCACGCAAGACTTATGTTAAAGACGGCATCTACAAAGTATGCCTGAAAGCCACATGGAAAGTTCCCGGAACTACCACGGTTTGTGTTAAAGAAATTTGTAAGGAAATAAAAATCAGCTGCACCAATCCCTGCAATATCAAAGGTGATTTCAAAATCTATTATGGAACCGGCGGACAGGTAAAATTTGAAGGATCCAGCAACACCGGCTATTACTACACGTGGAAATTTGGCGACGGCACCACCGGCAGTGGCAAGAGCGTTTCCAAGTGGTACAAAACACCCGGTACGTATGAAGTCTGTGTGCGCATTTGCGACAAAACCCAAAAATGCTGCACTACCATCTGCAAAAAAGTGGTGGTTGAAGAACCTTGCCGCCTGCAAGGTGGATTTTCATTCAAGAAAACAGGCAACGGAACCTATAAATTCTATGGTTACAGTACGGATAAAGGCGCAACCTACAGCTGGAATTTTGGAGACGGCACCACAGGAACCGGCATAAATCCACTAAAAACCTACAGCAAATCGGGAACATACACGGTATGCGTAACCATAACATCAGCCGATAAACGCTGTAAAATTATCTATTGCCAGAAAGTGGTGGTTGTGGTTGAAACCAAACGTTGCACCTGGTCACAGGCAGGATTTGGTATTACCAGCACCACGACCTGTGCTGTGGTTAAGGTTGAGGCCTGGAATCTCGCTGACACCTGCATATCGTATAAGTGGACTGTAAACGGTGTCCTGACCGACAGTACAGGCGGCCGCCTTAAAACCTTAACACTACCTAAAAACGGCACGTACACCATTTGCCTAAAACTCTACAATAATTGCAAAAAATGCGATACCGCGATTTGCAAAACCGTTACTGTTTCTTGCTACAAGGAAACCTGTAACTGGGCTAAGCGCGGTGCCGGATTTACGTATTCTTTGAAATGTCCTAACCTAATATTGGAGGGAAATAATCTAAATGACACTTGCATCGGATATGCGTTTACGGTTTCTAATGCCAATAATGTTCCGCTGGCTACCTTCAACGGCAGAACCCAGAGCATTGGATTCAGCAGCAATGGTTGGTATTGGATATGCTTAAAGTTGACTGACAACTGTAAAAAATGCGATACTACCATTTGCCAAAAGATTTACATAGATTGTTCATCACCATGCAACTGGAAAAAAGAAGGGGCAGGCTTTACATACAAGGTTGATTGTAAAAAAGTGACATTAACAGCAAACAACCTGAACAATGGCTGTGTGAAATATAACTGGTACAGCGCAGGAGCAATGGTTGGCTCAGGACAGATATTTACCCTCAACTACACCAACAATGGCACCTATAATGTTTGCTTGAAACTAAATGACACATGCAAAAAGTGTGATACAAGCATCTGCCAGAATGTTGTAATCAACTGCAATCCTTGTTCTGCGGTTGCCAAATTCAGGGTTGACAGTGTGAGCAAAGCCGGCATTGTGTACGTTACTAACCTCAGCACAGGTGGCTACAGATACAGCTGGGACTGGGGCGACAGCACCTACAGCAAACTCAAATCACCCATATACCATGCTTATAAGTTCGGTGGCACCCGCAAAATTTGTCTCACTGTATGGGACTCACTGGGTAAATGCAGCACCACTTTCTGTATCACGGTTCAGGTTGTAAAAACACGCTCGGCGCAATCTTACCAGCAGAATAAAACCGGTATCGGAATGCAAATTTACCCCAACCCCGCAGACCAAACCACCGCTATTGCCTGGAATGGTCAATTTAACGAACTATTCGTTTACGCATCAACCGGTAAACTGGTTTACAAATCAGCTGTATCCTGTGAAAAAACCACACTCAAAACATCTACCCTGCCACCAGGTATATATACCATTCAGTTGAAAGGCAACGAAGGCCGCCAAACCAGTCGGCTGGTGGTTGAAAGAAATCCATAAACGGAGGACTTACCCTTTTCAAAAAGCAGGCTTGTCCTGCTTTTTGTTTTTTATGCCTACAAACAACATCAATAATGTGATAAAAGTCGCTTTTATTGATGTACAATGTAGTAATTTTGCACCATCATTTTTAAATATGCAACGCGAAACCAATAACAACATTCTTGTGCCGACCGATTTTTCGGATTTGGCTTCCAGTGCTTTAGGCCATGCCATTAAAGTAGCTCAGATATACAAGAATGAAATCACCCTGCTGAACATTGTGGATGAAGGTTTATTCGGCGGTATTTTCACCAGTGGAAACCAGTCAGAACTCGTAAAAGAGGCTGTTCAAAACCGACTGAATAATATTGCTGCGGAAGTAAAAACCAAACACGGAGTAACTGTGCATACCCGAATTGACTCCGGCCGGATTTATAAAACCATTTCAAACATTGCCAACGAAGAGAATTTTGACTCCATTATCATGGGGAGCCATGGAGCAAACGGACTTGAACAGGTAATCGGTTCCAATGCCAGCAGAACCATTCAATATGCAGATGTGCCGGTTGTGGTAGTAAAAAACCATTCTGCTGGTGAGGGCTATAAAAAAATTGTTATGCCTATAGATCTTACCATTGAAAGCCGCCAAAAAACGGACTGGGCAATCCATGTGGCTAAAAAATTCAACTCTGAGATTCATGTGGCCTATCAAGGCAGCAGTGATGAGTTTACCCAAAACCGCATCAAAGCCAATGTTAAGTCGGTTGAGAATAAGCTGATTCAAAATGGCGTGAACTTCAAGTCCGTGGAAATTCAAGACAAATTGCTCGAAAACTATGCTACTGAAATTATGAACTATGCCGAGAAAGCCAATGCCGATTTAATTATGGTAATGACCGACATGGAATTGGGAATTAGTGACATAATCAGGGGTACCTACACACAGCAGATTGTGAATAGAAGCAACACACCGGTAATGTGCATTCATCCCAAGGAAATAGGCTTTACCTACAATTATTGATTGAACTGATGTTCGTGAAAAAGACCCGCTATACCAGTGGGTTCTTTTATGGATTAAAAATCCAGAATCACACCTATGGTAGGCAAAACAGTGCCCGAGGTATTGGGCAGAAAATCAGCTTTATACTGCAGCGGATTGGAAGGATCTGCAACCAGAGAACCATCGGTATTTCTTGCCGCAACTAACGTGTTGGGGCCTGTGTATTGTGTGTTGAAGAAATTTTGAATATCAAGGTACAGATTCAATGAACTCTTTCTGAAGTACCAGACCTTATCCACCCGCACATCAAACTGATTAAAGTCGCCTACACGCAGCGTATTTAAACGGCGATAATCTGGAAGTGCCTGCCCTACTATATCCCAGCTGTATTTTGACAATGAACGGTTTGTGTCATAAGGCGTGAAGGGTCTGCCGGTTATAAATCTCCACTTAACGCCCAATTCCAAGTTGCGTTTTAGCTTCATACCACCTGTCAGCACTAACGTATGACGGCTGTCCCAAGCACTTGCCACCAGTTTGCCTGAAGGATCTGCAAAACTGCTCCAACATAGCGTGTAGCTTGCTATGCCATACAAACCTTTGCGGCTGCGCCTTTGCACAAGAAATTCCATTCCGTAGGCCCTACCTGTTCCATTGGAGATAACTGGCTCGTTACCAACAATGGCAAAATCTCCGCCCAGGTTGCCCAGGCTGATACCTTCACGCAGTGCCACAGGGTAGCGGTTGTATTGCTTGTAAAATCCCTCTAGGGTAATCTTTGTTTCAGACCCGTAATTGTACTGAAAACCGGCTGCCGCCATGTTGTTCCGCAGGTATTGTAACGTATTTTGGTTGGCGAGCAAACCCAAACTGTCTCTATAACCTAGAAGTGTGTAAGCAGGCAGCTGGTGAAATCGTCCCACATTGGCATTGAAAAACAATCCGTCTGCCAACGGCAATGAAGCGGATAAAGAAATACCCGGCTGATTGAACGGATTGCTTGTGTTACTGTTGTAACCGGAGCCATCCAGCCTGAAACCCATGGCCACCATGGCGCCTGAAGTGAAACTGCGGTTCCATTTGCTGAAGACATTATACTTTACAAGATTTAAATCGCTTTGGAAGTTAATGGTCTGCGGGCCTGCCGGTGTGTATATTCTATTGAATGTTCGGTTTCCATACTGGGAAAATTCAAACCCTCCCCCATTCATCACGCTCCAGCGGCCAAATCGGCGCAACTGCTCATATCGAAGTTTGTTTTCCTCCTCGGTGCTTCTGTAATCCAGAATTTTTTTCGCAGGATCTGATTCGTCGTTATTCTGAAATTTTGTACTGATGTTGCTCAGCATATTCCGGCTTAAAAAAACCTGGTGCTTTGCTTTCCCAAAATAAGTGTAGGAAGTCCCAAACGTATAGTTCCACTGCTGATAATCTGGAATGTAACCCAGGATATATTGATTGGTTTTAAGTTTCAATGAATCGGTTATTCCATCGCTAACATTGGTATTAAGACGGAAATAATCCACCGCCCCAAGCATAACAAAATTCAATTCGGACTTATTGCTGAGCTTAGTCCTTGCTTTGGCCTGATAATCAATAAAATTTGGAAGAAATGGCAGTTTTAGCAAGGTAAACAATCCCTGCAAATAGCTCTGACGGGCAGAAACAATAAAGGTGGTTTTTTTTGACTTCCCCAGCGGTCCATCAGCAGTGAACCCCAGATCAGAACTGCCCAAAGTGAAGCGGAATTTTGTCTTTTCTGTATTCCCGTCAATCTGTCTGAAATCTACCACGGCACTCATGCCATTGGCATAATTTATAGGGAAAGCACCTGTATAAAAATTTACATCTTTTATAAAATTCACATTCAAAATACCCACAGGTCCGCCTGTGCTTCCCTGGGTCTGAAAATGATTGATAACAGGTATTTCAAAACCATCAAGGTAGAATTTATTTTCTACCGGAGAACCGCCGCGAATAATAATATCGTTTCTGAAACTTGGAACACTGATTACACCCGGCAGTGACTGCACAATTTTGCTGATATCGCGGTTTCCCCCCGGGTTTCGTTCGATTTCCCGGATACTCAAAGACTGCGCACCTACTGG
>VGGQ01000092.1 GCA_016868535.1 Bacteroidota bacterium
ACCATGGCTTTTACGGCAGCATAAGCATAGCCAACCGTGAACCCTCACGCAGCGATTTCACCGACCACAAAACCAATGATGTGCCCAAACCTGAGAAGCTTGCAGACTGGGAGCTTGGCTGGAAACATTCCGGCAAAAATGGTTCACTGTTCGTAAATCTCTACTACATGAATTACCGGAGCCAGCTGGTTCTGACAGGCGAGGTAAATGATGTGGGCTCACCGCTGAGACGCAATGTGGAAAAGAGTTTCCGCCGTGGCATTGAAGCAGGATTTGAACAAAAAATTTCTTCCATAATCAAAACCGGTGGCAATATTTCACTGAGCCAAAACAGAATTGAACGGCTGGTAAATGTAATCCCGAATTATTTTACCTACCAGCAGAATGATAGTGTATTTAATAATGTTCCCATCGCCATGTCGCCCGCAACCAACGCAGCGGTCTGGCTTGAATTCAGCCTGGGGGAAAGTGCCAGCATTCGCTATCTACACAAATATGTCAGCAGACAATACCTCGACAACACAGGCGACACCTACCGCAGTCTCTACCCATACCATTTTGCTGAACTTTGGCTGAAAAAAAGTTATACCCTAAAACCGGGTGCTACGCTGGATATACAATTTCAGGTGCTGAATATTTTCAATACTTTGTATTCATCCAGCGGCTACACTTTCATGTACACCTATAGAAGCAGGGATATAACGCAGGAGGTATTTCTATATCCTCAGGCAGGAAGGAATATTATGGGGGGCATCACCTTAAGATTCTAGTATAGGTAAGCAGAATTCTTACACCCAAATAACCGAGGATGGCCTTTAGGAAGTCAGACCCCGCTGCCGCACCACTTCATACAGTGCCACGCCGGCCGCAACGGACACGTTTAGCGAACCCACACCCTCTTTCATCATGGGTATTCGAAACTGCACGTCGCAGAGTTTGCGGGTATCTGTTCCCAGTCCCTTCTCTTCATCACCCAGTATAAGGGCAACAGGACCGGCTAGTGTTGCTTCATACATAGAATCAGTGGCTTTTTCGGTAGCACCGGCCAGCATTAGGCCGCTGTTTTTAATAAACTTAAGCCCGTGATAGAGACTTTGCACTCTGCATATTGGAATATGCATCAACGCGCCGGCTGAAGTTTTCACGGCATCGGCATTGATGGCGGCACCACCTTTCTCAGCAACTACTATGCCATGGGCACCGGCACAATACGCACTGCGGACAATGGCACCAAAATTGCGTACATCGGTAACACCATCCAGCACAATCAGAAAAGGATCTTCTCCCTTTTCATATGCCATGGCCACCACCTGGTCTATGGTGGCAAAATCAACCGCCGAAAGAGCCGCAATAATGCCCTGGTGGTTACCATTTGTCATGCGGTTCAGCCGTTCGGCAGGAACCTGCTTCCACAAGATTTTATGGTCGCGCAGCAGACCCAAAACTTCCCTCAGAGCCGGACTCACCGTACCTTCCTGAACCCAGACCTTGTCTATGGTTTGTCCCGAACGGATGGCTTCTTCCACCGGGTGTATGCCGTAAATAAAATTTCCCCTTTTCATGTATTAACCCATAAAAAACCGCACCGGGGCGGGGTTTTAGCGTACAATGTTATTGCGCTATGCCTTGCAGCATGTTTTTATACTTCGATTCCAAGTCTTTCAAGCCCTGCTGTCCGGCAAACAGCATGGCCTGCTGCACCAGATACTGACTATTTCCAATTTCACGCTGTGCCCAGCCTTCATCATCCCAGCGGCTGAAATATTTTGCATACTGCACACATTCTTCCATAGCCCTGTTCAAAAGCTTTTTGCCTTCTTCGGTATCGCCCAGGTATATGAGGGTGATTCCCATCTCTGTCTTGATATCGCGGCGTATGGGACACACTTTTTCGGGCATTTCTTTGAGCATTTTATGAATTACTTCAATGCCCCGTTTGCGGTACACTTCCACACTGTCTCCCATTATCTTTTCAAAGGTTGCTGCATCCTTAAATCCGGGAGGCGGTGTTGTAATTCTCAAACTGTCCTTAGCCTTCATATATCCTTTGTAGTTGTCAACCTCAGCATAATAATACTTTGCCAGTATCAATGCCATTTGCTGCAGGTCTCCGGGCACATAGGCGGCTTTATCATCCAGATAGAAGTTCTTTTTCTCCTTCATGCCATAGTAGCCGTACTTATGTACGAGATTCTGGTATGTTTTATAGGCGTTGATTTTGCGTGGCTGACCACCATCTGCGCCTCCGTTGATGGGCACAAAGCGGTATACCAGACCCTCCAGCTGCAGGAAGCTGTTCAGGTAGTTGAAATCATAACCGCTCACTGAAGTAAAGTAGATAGGTCGTTTCCATCCCTGAGCCGCATTCGTTGCAATCAAATCATACACCACAATGTCGCCTTTGGTAATGTAATTACCTCCAATATTAAATTTAAGCGTATTGGCAATAAGGCCCTGATCTTTTGAGCTTACCACACCGGCTTTGATTACTGCAGCCTTGTCAACGGGGAGGTAGGCCGAGAAGCCTTTCAACTTCACACCCTCAGAACCTTCGTTGCGGTTGGCCTTCAAAAGCTCGTCGATCATTGTTCTCAGCGATTTTGATCCGGTAATGCTGCGGTCTATCTCCACACCGTATTCGAAACTGCCGGTTTGCAGGTCGCGCTTGGTAACGGTAAGCGGAAGCGGATCGGAATCATACACCTTATCCAGCAGCACGGAGCTATACCACTCGGTAGGCAATAAGCTCTGGTTGATGATGCGTACATCCGTGCGTATTCCTTCTACGTTCTGGGCATACCAAAGCGGATAGGTATCATTATCACCATTACAGAACAGTATTGCGTTGGGTTCCAACTGATTGAGGAAGTTTTTGGCCATATCTATACCGATGTAACGGCCACTACGGTCGTGGTCATCCCAGTTTTGATAGGCCATATTCACTGGCACCAGAAGGGTGCAGGCAGCCGCAGAAACTATTACCGCATTGTTCTTTAATTTTTTGGTGAGCAAGTCTGCTACGGCTATTACACCCAACCCAACCCAGATACAAAACGTCTGGAATGAACCCACCAGTGAATAGTCACGCTCACGGGGCTCATAAGGCGGCTGGTTCATGTATACGTTGATGAGCACTCCGGTAAACAGAAACAAGGTCATTATCAGCCAGAAGTCTTTTCTTCTTGCACTGTAATGGGCTAGCAGACCCAGAATCCCCAGCAATAAAGGCAGGAAATAATAGGCATTTCGGCCTTTTTGGTGTTTGTAATAATCCGGCAAGTCTTTTTTCGGACCTACCACAAAACGGTCTATGGGACCTATGCCTGAGAACCAGTTGCCGTCAAAACGGGTATTGCCGGTAACTGCCTGCTGGTCATTGAAACGGCCCACAAAATTCCACATGAAATAGCGGATATACATGTGACCAATCTGGTACTTTAAGAAGAACTGCAGGTTGTTACCCATTGAAGGTATTTCGTATTCAAGATCCTGCAATTCCTGTTGTTCCTGGGGTGTCAGCTTCCCTTTTGCTCTTAAGTCTTCAATACTTGCCTGTACATCGCCCATACCACCCCATTCGCGGAAACCTTTAGCATCGGCAGGTTTGTTACTTTTGCCCATACGGGGGAAAAGCGTGGTAAACTCGTCATCATAGATAGGCTCATAATTTTCACCGCCCTCTTCATATTTGGTTTCCCCTTTAAAATATTTTTTGTAGGTGGCTTCATAATCCACCTGCGGTGCATTGAAGAAAGGACCTTTCACCAGCGGACGGTCTCCATATTGCTCACGGGTGATATAACCATAAAACTTGTAGGGATCTTCCGGATTGTTCATGTCAATCGCTGTATTGGCCATAGAACGAATAATCACCATGGCATAGGAAGAATAACCGACGATAATAAAAGTAATACTTAAGAACAGCGTGTTCCAGTTTTTCAAACCCTTTTTGTGGGTGTACCACAGAAGCACAGCGAGTGCCACAAAGATGGCAATTACCGAAAAGATAGCACCACTGTAGAACGGCAATCCAAAATCATTCACAAACAGTTTGTCGGTGCGTGAAATAAGCCAGGGAATACCAGGGTAAATCACCTTCATTACAAAGCCAAGGGCAAGAATGGCTGCTCCAAAAGCCTTGAAAACACCCTGTGCCGTAGTTTGAAAACGACGGAAATAATAGGCTAGGCAAACCGCAGGAATTACCAACAGGTTCAGCATGTGCGTACCCAGTGCAAGGCCGGTAATAAAACCGATAAACACCAGCCAGCGGTCTGCTGAGGGGCTGTCGGCCTGCTTGTCCCAGCGCAAAATAGACCAGAAAGTAAGTGCGGTGAAGAAAGAACTCAATGCATATACTTCCGCTTCCACTGCACTGAACCAGAAACTATCGATAAAGGTATTCGTGAGTGCAGCTACAACACCCGCGCCAAAGATGAGAAAATTGCGATTCCCCCTGTTTGCATCCACAATTCTGTCGGCAAAATAGGTGGTAATCCAGAAAGTGAACATCACACATCCTGCGCTGGAAACAACGGATAGCATATTCACCCAGAATCCTACTTTTTCAGGTGAATCGGCCAGCAAAGCAAACAGGCGTCCTATCATCAAAAAGAAGGGGGCTCCGGGAGGGTGCACTACCTGCAAACGGTATGCGGCACTGATAAATTCGCCACAGTCCCACAAACTAACGGATGGCTCCAGTGTGAGCGTGTACACCACCAGAGCTATGGCAAACATGGCCCAGCCACCAATCAGATTCATTATTTTAAAATTCTTCATTATTTAATTCGATTCGAAAAGAGATATTTGGCGAAATTAACGGATTGATCAGGGTTTTGAAAATGAAATTTTACCACCAACATTTTCAAGCCGTCGCAGAATGCTTTGTTTGCCGATTAATGCAATCATTCCCCATATGGGAGCGCCGGCGCCTTTGCCACTGACAGCAAGCCTCAGGGGTTGCAGCAACTCTCCGCTTTTTACACCCTTCTCTTCACAATAAGTTTTAAAAGCACTTTCATAATCCGAGGCAGTAGCATCAGCACCGAGACACGCAAATTTAAGTCGTATACCATCAATATGTCCCCCTGTCTCGGGCTTCCACTTCTTGGCAACAACATCGGCATCATATTCGGCAGGATCCGCAAAAAAGTAAGTCCCTTCTGTTATGATGTCGCGGGCAAACTGCACTTTTTCACGCATCAATATCACTACCTGCTCCAGATAGGCATCAGTGGCTTCATACCCTGCACCCGGAATTTGTGGCTTAATCATAGCCGCAACCTCGGCGGTTGATTTTTGCTGTAAATACTGCTGGTTGAACCAGAATGCCTTTTGCACATCAAACTTGGCGCCGCTTTTGCTCACTTTTTCCAGACTGAAAGCTTCTACCAGTTCATCCAAAGAAAACAATTCGCGGTTATCGCTGGGATGCCATCCAAGTAAAGCCAGCATATTGGCAACGGCATCGGGAAAATAGCCGCTTTCGCGGTACCCGCTGCTCACCTCACCGGTTTTGGGGTCGGTCCACTGAAGGGGGAAAACGGGAAATCCGTGTCGGTCTCCATCGCGTTTGCTGAGTTTCCCATTGCCTTCAGGTTTCAGCAACAAAGGCAGATGGGCAAATACAGGCATTACCTCTTCCCACCCCAAATAGCGGTAAAGCATCACGTGCAGGGGAGCGCTGGGAAGCCATTCTTCACCACGGATAACATGGCTGATACCCATCAGGTAATCATCCACTACATTGGCAAGGTGGTAGGTAGGCATACCATCGCTTTTGAGCAGCACTTTGTCATCCAGCTGCGCGCTGTTTACCATCACCCAACCCCGGATACTGTCGTGAAAACGAATCTCTTCTTTTCGGGGCAGTTTTATACGGATTACATACGGAGCGCCGCTGTCAATCCTTGCCTTCACGTCATCGGCCGGCAGTGTGAGTGAGTTTTTCATACCCATGCGGCTGATGCTGTCATAGGCAGGCTGCATCTGGCTTGCCTCGAGCCGTTTGCGCATATGTTCCAGGTCTTCTTCGGTATCGAAGGCGTAATAGGCAAATCCACGTTCCACCAAATCATAGGCGTACTGTGCATACATGCCCTTCCGCTCGCTTTGGCGATAGGGGGCATGCGGGCCTCCGTTTTCGGGTCCTTCGTCAATTTCAATTCCCACCCATTGCAGGGCTTCTGTAATATAAGCCTCAGCACCGGGTACAAAGCGACTCTGGTCAGTATCTTCTATCCTGAGAATCATGGTGCCGCTGTGTTTGCGGGCAAAAAGGTAATTATATAATGCCGTGCGCACGCCACCAATGTGGAGAGGTCCGGTTGGACTGGGAGCGAAGCGAACTCTTACTGGACGAGACATAAAGGGTGCAAAAATAACTATTTCCACCCGGATTTGGGGAAAATCAGGCGGTGGCAGCTTCTACGGCTTTGCGTACACTGCCGTGCTTGAGCAGCATGGCCTTCGCTTCCGCTTCAGGCAAGCCTGTAGACTGCATAACCATGCGGGTTCCACGCTCTATGAGCTTGTCATTGCTCAGCTGCATGTCCACCATTTTATTGCCCACCACATGCCCCAAACGAATCATCACCGAGGTGGTAATCATATTCAACACCATTTTGGTGGCTGTGCCTGCTTTCATGCGTGTGCTTCCGGTCACAAACTCCGGGCCGGCCACAACTTCCACGGGCGCGTTGCAGGCAGCGGCAATGGCAGAGCCGGGATTGCAGACGATACAACCGGTGGCAATCCCTTTTTCACGACAGGTATTCAGGGCTCCCACAACATAAGGTGTGCGGCCGCTGGCAGAAATACCTACCACCACGTCGCCTTCATTGATAGAACATTCCTGTAAATCCTTGAAACCTTGATGCGTGTCATCTT
>VGGQ01000093.1 GCA_016868535.1 Bacteroidota bacterium
TTTTCAGGCAAAATACTGAAAGCCCCGCTTTGGATTAGCAGTATGACCGGCGGGGCTCAGCTGGCCGGAAATATCAACAGAAATCTTGCTCTGGCTTGCAAAAACTTTGGACTTGGGATGGGGCTGGGTAGCTGCCGCTCATTGCTGACAAGCAATGATTATTTCCATGATTTTGCCATACGTAAATTCATGGGAGATCAGCCTTTGTATGCGAATCTGGGAATTGCGCAGATAGAAGAAATGCTGGCGCTAAACAAGTTTGATAAAATCGGCGATCTGGTGCACAAGCTGGAAGCGGACGGACTGATAATTCACGTAAATCCCTTGCAGGAATGGCTGCAACCTGAAGGCGACCGAATTGCCAAACCACCCATCGATACCATAAAAAGGATGCTTGATTTGGCTGATTTTCCCATTATGGTGAAAGAAGTGGGACAGGGGTTTGGGCCCAAAAGTCTGCAGGCACTGGCTGAACTCCCTTTGGAAGCCATTGAATTCGGTGCATCCGGCGGAACCAATTTTAGTTTGCTGGAAAACCTTCGCAGGGATGAATTCTTCCAGGAACAATTTGCACCAGTAGCCCAACTGGGGCATAATGCTAACGAAATGCTCAACTGGGCAAAAGAATTGTGCCAAAACCCGCAGAATAAGGTTCATACCCGCGCTTTCATTGTTTCGGGAGGTATTAAAAATTTTCTCGACGGATATTATTTTGTTCAGTCATTGCCATGGAAAACCCTGTATGCACAAGCTTCTGCGTTTCTTAAACACGCCATGTGCAGCGAAGACGAACTGATGAAGTTCACCGAAAAGCAGATTCGTGGACTAGAACTCGCTTATACCTTTCTCACTGTTAAAAAATGAAAAACATTCAGCCTGTAAAAGGATTCAGCAAACTTAGCAAAGCCGCCAAACTGGAGTGGCTTATCAATCAGTACAGCCAGAGACCCGAGCTTTCCCAAACCATGCTCAGCGGCTACTGGCACACCGATGCGGAAGTGCAGAAGCTGCACGATGAATTCATCGAAAATACCATCAGTAACTATTACCTGCCATTCGGTGTAGCTCCCAATTTTCTGATCAATGGGAAAATGTATGCATTGCCCATGGCGATAGAAGAGAGCAGCGTGGTTGCTGCGGCTGCTAAAGCGGCCAATTTCTGGCTTGACAGGGGAGGTTTTCACACGCGTATCAAAAGCACCCGAAAAATTGGCCATGTTCATTTTATATGGGAAGGCAGCAATTCTCAACAGCTGACTGAATTTTTTAATCATGCAAGAAGCAAATTCATTGATAATGCAGAACCGCTTACCCGCAATATGGTGCTCAGGGGCGGTGGTATCAGCGATATTCTGTTGCGCGATAAAACAGCGCTTGAGCCCGGCTACTTTCAGCTGGAAGCTACTTTTGAAACTTGTGATAGTATGGGAGCGAATTTCATCAACTCATGCCTTGAAAATTTTGCTAAAACCCTTCAAACGGAAATAACAGAAGCAACCATGTTGGCAACAGAGGATAGACAGGTGCAGATAGTTATGAGCATTCTCAGCAACTACACCCCCGAATGTATCGTGAGGGCTGAGGTTTCATGCCCCATTGAAGAAATAAACGAAGGCAGTGGAATTGGTAACCGTGAGTTTGCCGATAAATTCTGCCGTGCCATCCGCATTGCAGAAATTGAACCTTACCGCGCAGTAACGCACAACAAAGGCATCATGAATGGTATTGATGCAGTTGTATTGGCCACCGGTAATGATTTTAGGGCAGTAGAGGCTTGTGCCCATGCCTATGCGGCCAGAACAGGAAGCTATCGCAGCCTTACACATGCCGAAATTAAGGACGATCGTTTTGTGTTTTCAATAGAAATACCGCTTTCACTGGGCACGGTGGGTGGAATTACCAACCTGCACCCCATGGTGAAGTTTGCCCACGAGATACTAGGAAATCCCAGTGCACCTGACCTGATGCAGATTGTGGCAACTGCCGGTCTGGTACAGAATTTCAGCGCTGTTCGCAGCCTGATTACCAGCGGTATTCAAAAGGGACATATGAAAATGCATCTGCTCAATATTCTCAATCAGCTGGAAGCCACGGAGGAAGAAAAAGCACAGATTGTGGAATATTTTAAAGATCACGTAGTGAGTTATTCTGAAGCAGTAAGGGTCTTTTGCAGCATTCGTGGGGTAGCTGCCCAATCCAGGTAAACGTTGAAATCCTATTTTTCTCACGGAAAAGTAATGCTGGCAGGTGAATACGCCGTTTTGTGCGGTGTGGAAGCACTGGCTTTGCCTGTGAAAGCAGGTCAGTGGCAGCATGTGTGGGAAATGCCCGCTAAAGGAGTTTCAAAATTGATTTGGCAGAGCAAAGACGCCGACGGCAGTGTATGGTTTGAATGCCGCATGGATAAAGATATCATGCATATTTCAGAAGCTACTGACAAAGAAATTGCAGATACGCTACTCCAAATGTTGTTTTATATCAAAGAACAGAAACCTGATCTGTTTCTTCATAAAGATATACGCATAGAAACAGAATGTGAATTCAACCGTTCCTTCGGACTGGGAAGCAGCAGCACGCTAGTATGCAATCTTGCCAAATGGAGTGGTGTGGGTGCGCATGCCATGCAAGAGAAAGTGTTTGGTGGCAGCGGTTATGATGTAGCCATAGGTAACCTGGGTCGTCCTTTGGTTTACTGGCGTGAAAATAATCAGCCCAACTGGTCTGCCTGGCAATTGCCGTCTGAATTTACACGTGAATGGTATCTAGCGTTCCCGGGCCAAAAACAAAATAGCCGGGAGTCGCTTTCCGGCGTGAAACCACAGCTGAATAAAATAAGTACGGATGTGGCCCTGCTGCAACAAATGAACGCCTGTATTCAGGCTATAAAAACGCCCCGTAGCCTGCCTATGCTTGAAGCTATGCTCGAGATGTGGCAGGCTTTGCTGTCACAACGTATGGAGCTGCCAAGACCATATGAAATACTTGGGCTGTCGCCCGTTAAAGGCGGACTTTGCAAATATCTGGGTGCATGGGGCGGTGATGTATTGCTCATCAATCTAACTTTTTTGCAAGCCAACGAAACTGCATTTGAGAACATGGAACTGCTCCCATGGAATGAATTTGTGATATCAACATAGTGAAAAAAAACGAGAAAAACAAGTGAAATCCACCTTTCGTTGTTCATCCAATATAGCCCTGGTAAAATACTGGGGTAAAAAGCCTGAAGGCATTCAGCTACCGGCCAATCCGAGTATAAGTTTTACGCTAAAGGACCTGTATACCGAAACTACGGTTTCTGTTTTGGGTTCCAATACATCAGGCAATCCAGAATTTAATTTTTTGTTTGAAGGCAATCCCAAACCGTCTTTCATTCCCAAACTTACCGATTTTTTTGACCGAATACTCAATAATTATAGCATTCTGAAGGATTTTCGTCTGCAAATAAATACATCCAACAATTTTCACCACGGAACCGGCATTGCCAGCAGTGCTTCAGGATTTGGGGCGCTGGCTTGTTGCCTCGCTGAACTGGAGGAATTGCATTCGGGCAAACCGGTCAGTGTTGAACAAATCAGCAAAACTGCCCGTCTTGGCAGTGGAAGCGCCTGTCGCAGTATGTTTGAAGCGCCTGCTATCTGGGGTTCACACCCTTCAGTTCAGGGCAGCAGCAATGAATATGCAATTCCCTTTCAGGGTAATATTCATGAGGCTTTTGCCGGTATGATGGATGCGGTGCTGATTGTGGATTCAGGTGAAAAATCGGTGAGTAGCACGGCGGGTCATGAGCTGCTGAAAGGAAATCCGTTTTCCCCGGCCCGGTGCGGCGAAGCTACCTTGCACCTGACCGAATTATGCACGGCACTTGAAACCGGAAATATGGCGGATTTTATCCGCGTTGTGGAGCAGGAAGCACTGCAGCTGCATGCCATGATGATGCTGAGCATTCCTTACTTTATCCTAATTCGGCCGGCTACATTATCTATAATAGAAGCTGTGTGGGCTTTCCGTAAAGAGACGTCTATTCCTGTTATGTTTACCCTGGATGCTGGAGCGAACGTACATCTGCTTTTTCCCGGGGTTCATTATCAACAGGTTAAAATCTTAATAGATAGCCGATTGTTAGAATATTGTCAGAATAGTGAGTACTTTTGTAGTAAAATCGGTTCGGCACCCATAAAAATTCAATAATTAAAATGCTGAAAGAAACCCTTTACTACTCAAAGATTCTCTTATTCGGAGAGTACGGCATCATAGAAAATGCCATGGGGTTAAGCATTCCTTACCATTTCTACAAAGGTAAACTGCTGATGGCAGGTGATGAAATGACCGATGCGCAAAAAGAAAGCAATCTCAGTCTGCAAAAGTATTTTGAATATCTTTCCAATCCTGAAAATTACCTGGATAATATGCTCAACCTGGATAAGCTGAGCAGTGATATTGCCTGCGGACTTTACTTTGACAGCAGCATACCCCAGGGCTTTGGTGTAGGCAGCAGCGGCGCTTTGGTGGCAGCCATTTACGATACCTACGCACTCAATCCAATCAATACTGACAAAGTAGCTGAAAGTTATGATTTGCTGCGCCTGAAAAAAATTTTATCCACCATGGAAAGCTATTTCCACGGGAAAAGTTCGGGTCTGGATCCCCTGATTTGCTACCTAAATCTTCCCATACTCGTAAAAGGGAAAACAGAATTGGGTGCAGTCGCTATTCCCGATGAAAATGCCAAGGGAAGAGGTGCTATTTTCCTGATGGACAGCGGAACACCGAGGAAAACCCAGGGTATGGTTTCCCTGTTTCTCCAGAAACTGAAAGACGATGGTTTCAGAAACTTGGTTAGAACCCGCCTGAAAAAGTACAACGACGAATGCGTTAAAGCTTTCATGAAAGACGATACACGCCCATTGTTTGATAATTTGAAAGAATTGTCTATCCTGTTTCTTGAAAACTTCCGACCCATGATTCCCGACAGGTTTGAATCACTTTGGAGAAAAGGTATTGAAACCAATGCCTATTATCTGAAACTATGCGGAAGCGGTGGCGGCGGTTTTGTACTCGGATTTACAGAAGACCTTGAAAAAGCAAAAAGTTTGCTAAAAGGGCATAAATTGCAGGTCATTCACCAATTTTGAACAGCGCGACCGGCCCAAGCCGGAAAAAATGGATCAAACTAACATTACTGCTGGGCGCAGTGCGTTGGTACAATGTGTTGTTGCTTACACTGGCACAATATATAATGGCATTTTTTATTTTTGGCGAAAATCGCGATTTAGAAAAGGTTTTATGGGACAGAAAACTTCACCTGATTGTTCTGGCTAATGCATTTACGGTGGCAGGAGCATTCCTCATTAATGTGTTTTACGATGTCGATAAGGATCTGATAAACCGTTCTAAGTTTGCAACATTGTACAGGCTTATCGGTCAGGAATATTTGTTAAATACCTATGTGGCCTTCAATGTTATCGCGATGTTGCTGTCACTGTTGGCTTCGCTGAAAGTATTTTTATTCATGGCCTCATTTGTTTCGATGGCTTGGTTCTACAGCCATAAATTGCAGAAAATACCTTTGATACGGGAAATTGCGGCTTCCTTGCTTGCCATTGCTACATTGCTGTCAGTATGGTTGCATTTTGGTGATATGCATACCGGGTTGCTGTTGTATCTGGGAAGTTTACTTTTGCTGGTCTTTACGCGGGAAGTGATTAAGGATTTACAAGGTAATAGAAGCAACATTATTTTTGGATACACTACTATGGTGGTTGTTACCGGGGCAGCTTTTGCCAAAAAATGGCTGCTTGCTGTAAATGTGCTGTCGCTTTCTTTATGGTTTCTGGGTAATGCTAATTTCAATCACAGTATGGGGTTTTACAGCATCGTCAGCCTGATTTCTACCGGACTATCATTCTTGGTAAGTGCCATTGTGGGTAGTAATTCCGGTAGCCAGGTGCTGCCCTCAGCCGATGCCATGCTAAAGGCGGGAATAGTAATTCATCTGCTTTCGCCGGTGGTGGTAGTGTGGATGTAATTGTTTTTAAACAGCAGCGCTGCTGTTTATCTTCGCATTGTGTCGGAACGGATTACCATTTTTGCAGAAGTTTTGTTGCCTTTGCCGGTGCCAAAGGCTTACAAATACCGGGTTCCGCATGAGTGGAATGAACTCCTTCAGGCTGGACAGCGCGTGGTGGTGCAGTTTGGGCCCCGCAAGGTGTATTCCGGTATAATCCTTAGTTTTACAGAAGAACCTCCCGCCCATTATAACGCCAGCTATCTGCTGGAAATTATGGAGGAAGAACCTATTGTGCTACCGTTACAATTACAGTTTTGGCAGTGGGTTGCAACTTATTACATGTGCCACCCGGGCGAGGTAATGGCGGCTGCCTTGCCGGCCGGTTTCCGATTGCAAAGCGAGAGCCTGCTGGTGTTACACCCGGAATTTGACCCCGAGAATGTTCCTGAACTTGATGAAAAGGAAACCATAATACTTAAAGCCCTCTTGCAGAAAAAAGAGCTTAAAACAGATACTGTAGCCGAAATGCTCGGGCAGAAAAGCAGGATGAGGCAAATAAAAAGCTTGTACTTAAAAGGCGTTGCCGTACTGAAGGAGGAAATCTCAGAGCGCTACAAACCCAAATGGGAAGACATAATTTTTTTATCGCCGAAATGGAGCGTTGCCACGTTTGCGACTGAGACCCTCAATAAGCTGGAAAAACGGGCGCCCCGCCAAGCCGATACCATTATGGCTGTGCTGGGTATGGGAAAAGGCTCGTTTCCCAAAAAAGAACTAACCGAAAAGCATGGAATT
>VGGQ01000094.1 GCA_016868535.1 Bacteroidota bacterium
CTTTTGGCAAATTCTATGTCTTCCTCGCTGAAATCAAGCTCCAGTTCTATGAGCGCAGCAAAATCAATCAACCGGGTGCGCAACAGCGATATTTCAGAAGAAATCCCTCCTCGCAGCTGTCCCAGCGCCGCTTTGTGCGATGCCGCAGACTCAGACGATATCAAATCAGCTACTGCCTCTGCCTGCGCCAAATCCAGTTTTCCATTCAGAAAAGCCCTCAGGGTGAACTCACCGGCTTCCGCGGGTCTGGCACCCAGCCTGCATAAGGCCTGTGTGAGTCTGTCTACTATGTAAGGAGAACCATGCGTACTGATTTCCACCGTATCATCACCTGTATAACCATGCGGTGCCCTGAAAACCGTAAGCAACACTTCATCAACCAGCCCTTGTTCGTCCCACAATGCCCTGAAATGGGCGGTGTGACTGCCAGCCGCAGAAACAGGTTTTTTCAGCAACTTGTCTACCAGTTCAAAAACACCCGGTCCGCTCACACGCACCACCGCCAAAGCACCCACACCTGCCGGTGTTGCACGTGCCACGATGATATCATGCTTGTTTTTCAACCCTGTAAAGGTACAAACAAAAAGCCCCGACCAATGGCCGGGGCTTTCAATTGATAGTTGTTTATTTAGTTGGCCCTAATCAGGTTCACCGAGCCGGTCACATACTTCAGTTGCTTGCCTCTGAATTGGTAGGTCAGCTGGTAGAAGTAGGTTCCTTCGGGTACTTCAGGTCCATCGTTGTTCACACGTCCGTTCCAGCCCACCTTGGAATTCTCGGTTCGGAACACACGCTCACCCCAGCGGTTGAAGATCTTCAGTTCAAACACATCATGACCTTGAATTGGTACGCGATAGGTATCGTTTTTACCATCAGCTGTTCCGGGCGTGAACACGTTGGCAAGGTAGATGAATAGATCGACCACAACTTGCTTGCATATCGTATCCGAGCATCCGGTCGCATTCTTGGCAATCAGACATACCCAGTATTTACCGCTGCTGTCGTAAGACCACTTCACCTTTTTGTCATTTGATTTCAGGTCTTCAAGGAAATTCTTGGGCAGTGTATTCTTGATGTCGTTCCGATGACCAAAGCCCCAGCGCCATTCCGTTCCATTCACATCTGTGCGGGTAAAGACAAAGTCGGGCTTACCGCTGGAGTCAATATCGAAATTGGCAAATACACTATCAACGAGGAATGTAGCAATCACCGGCGGTGTCGGACACCATGGTCTGGGGTGGTTGTTTCCATAATCAGCAATGTGCGTTACCCTGTATTGACCCGGTACCGTAAACACACGTTTATAATTTTTCGTGGTAACGGTAACAGTATCAACTTTACCTGTGCTCAGATTCTCAAAACGCCATTTGTAAGATTTGAAGAGCGTATCAGAATTATCTACGAACTCGTTGGTGTCGCCGGGACAAATGGCAGGTTTAACAATGAAGCCACGAACCGTGTCACGCTTAATAACCGTTACGGTAAAGGCACGCTGACCACCGGCAGTATCAGGGTATATTGCTGGACAGAAACGCATTTGATTAGGCGGGATGAACAGCGTATCATACTGCTCCAGGAATACAAAGTACTTACCGGGCTTGGTGTAGGTATGTGTAACAAACGTATCCTTCTTGTTGGTAATGTTACCATCGCCATAAAACCAGGTCCAGTCAGCGCCTGTAGTAGCGGTATCAGTCATATTCTTAAACCTCACTGATTCCCCTTCGCAGATGGTAATGTCGTAGCCTGCATAATCAGCGTATTCAAACTTAGGACGAGGTCCGGGCATTTTTATCCAGCGCTTGATGGTATCGGCACAACCCTGATCGGTTTTGGCAAAGATGGTAATCTGGAACCAGCCGTTGCGGGTGTATTTGTGGGCGATATTGGAGGGTAACAATTCATCCGAAGATTTACCACGACTGAAATAATTGGTCTTGCCGTCACCCCAGTCGATGAAATATTCACGGATAAAATCACACTCAATCGGTGCAGGTCCGTTACAGTTCTTAATAGCCCAGTTACATGGATCAAACAGTTTGGTACTGTCGTACAATTCAATAATTGAATTACATGAAGGTACTGTCAGATTCAGACTAAAATTAACATCAAGACGACTGATGAACAATTTACGGCTGATGGTGTCCCGACATCCGGTAGAGTCACCTACGGCTGCACGGAACTCATACACACCTGAGTCATTCTTGTAATACAGTGTTTTGGGATCGTTAGGACCACCACCCAGCTGGAACCAGGGTGTACCTACCCCCACTGCACCATAAGGAGCACCACCAAATTTGGTTATGGGATTATTGGGATCATCATCTTTCTTGTTCCAGTCCCAGCGTGTAAATGGTTCACGGTTTTTCACACCAGCAAATATGTCGGCCTGACGCTGTGCATCCCTCCAGTAATCATATGTATCCCATGTACCAAAGTTAAGCGGATCGGGGTGGAAGTAGCGCAAATCCAGTCGGGCCTGCAAGTTGGTCGCCTTATCCTGACATATGGTGGAATCAGGCAATTCTATCATTGCAGCAAAGCCCACGATCACGAAGTAGGCCGCAAATTCATCGCACTTGCCGTTTGAAGAAGTCATGCTAATGCTTGCCAGGTGATAACCTGCCCATGGAGACCGGAACGTATAGGCACGATACTTTTTATTACCAACGATGGCAGAGTCCAGCGGTCTGATATTGGTATCACGCTCGTGTATAATCTTTTTGGAATTTGGATCGGGGCGCAGATAGAATTTGATGAAGCGACCAAATCCGTTAGTATCAATACAGCCTTTTGCACCTGTCAAAGGTTGTCCGATGATGCCAATATTATTCCATATCATGCGGGTAATTTGAGCAGGATCCAGGGCGAAAGGATCAAATCCACGTGCTTCAACACGCTCCTTGATTCTATCCCAAACGGCAGACACATCTGCAGCTGTATCCCATTTGCTAATGATAGCCGTGATAATTGTATCTGGTGTTTTATCAAGTTTACCGCCATGCTTGCCGTCATCCCATGCCACAGAGCGATCCGAGCGCGAATCATCCTGCCAGTCCATAGAACAGGGAACTGGCTCCGGACGAACTTCGTACCTGCTCTGAACCATGTAATTGTAGATTTTCTTGGTTCCGGAGTCTTTCAGGTAAACACCACGGTAGTAATCTTCCTGAATCTGGTAGCCCCATTGCTTGCTGTAAGCTGGACTGGCATTGCCGGTAGCAAATTCCCAGCGCAGGCTTTTCAAATCATCATTTTTTGTTTTATTGGCAATGATAGGACGCACAACAACAGGGTCGTTCTTACAATTCTTGCGGACACCGTTAGTATTGGGTTTGGGAATGATCATTTCAAATGAAGGATCAATCATGGGGAAACAGGCAAACTTGTCGTAGTACTGCGTATCCGAACACAATGGAGGATTGCCTACAGTTCCTCCTTTTTTCACACCATTACCCACTATAATACCCACGGTGATGCAACCATTAGGGCTACAAATATCTGAAGCACTGTACTGTTTGGAATAACGCGAAGGTGGGTTAGATGCAATCTGATAACCCATGTAAGGCATACCAGGAGGTCGGTTGCCGGGTATCAATCCACTGGTCAGTGTGGTCCACGTGGTGGGCTTACAGAAAGTGTCATAGTTTATGCCCACGTATGAGAAGGTACAACCGGGTTTTAGGTCGCTAAGAAGGAAGGTAATACCATACTGGGGGTTTTTACCGCCAAGACATTCAATCGCATCCTTCAAAAGACCAGATCCCACACCACCAGCATTGGCATGCAGCATGGAAAGCTGTTTTATACTCTCTGATGTACATTTAAGCGGATGACAGGTATCACCGTGCCACAATCTAACATTGTTGCAAGAGGGTATTCTGGCGTAATACAAATCTCGCCAGCGCTTATAATCCACTTTATAATCGAGACCTGCTGTTCCAGGGAAAGTGCGTTTAATGAAACCGATGATTCTTGGATTCTCACCCTTCTTTGTTCTGATGCGCAGAAGGGGTGCCGGCAATGTATCCTTCTTGAGGAATACAGTAAACAGGAAGCGGAAGGAGTCTGTTTTGCTGGTCAGTTTAATTACCTGTCTGGGAGCAAGGTTTAGTGTCTTTGGGCCAACATGAAGGGTGTAAGGTCCACCCTGAGGACCAACATAGGCAGTATCGCCTGTCTTCAGCTCCACATCTACGTTGTCTGTAATGAAGCGCTCGGCAGGACCGCGAATGCCTTTTTCCCACAAATAGGTTTTGGTTTTATTAACCGCGTATTTTGGCTGATTGGCCAGCAAACTGTCTGCCTGGCTTTTTGGAATTACAAGCAATGTGTCTTCGATAATCCAGTTGGTATCTGAAGGCCAAACATTGATTCTCTTACACAACTTTATACTTTCAATAAAAATGGCATCCTCCATGGGCGCATTTTTGAAATCAGAGAGCATTACCATATCCCAGCTTTTGTAGTAGTGGGTAGGCAGTGAATCATTACTGAACTGACAGTTAACATTGACGTTTTTGTTGTTCATACGATCCGTGGTACACCTAGGAGCATATGCATCACCGAAATCCCACACGCGTACTGCACACACACGCTGACGGAACAAGGGATCCACAAAACCCTTGGGTTTTACCCAGGTCTGGTTGTTATCAAAAACATGGCCTGGATGATTGTTACCTGCCCATTTTTTGAAGGTACTATCATCATTCCACATGTTTTTATCATTGTGGTAGAACTTGGAGAAGTTCTTGAAGTGCACGGTATCCTGAACATCTTTAGGACACTGAAATACCTCATATTCCGCTATACGGTTGAAGGGTATTTCAATTGTGGATTGTGGTCCAATAATTATTACAGTATCATAGGCCACTTTCCTGCGGGTAATACCACCGCATACGATGTCATAGGTAAACTTAATCTGGAATGGGCCCAGACCTGAAAATGAGTGAGGTGGTGCCAAAGACCGGTTGTTTACGTTAAGAGGTCCTGTGGGAGGATCTCCAAAATTCCAAAGGAAACTTGAAATACCCGCTACAGGCTGAGGAGTGAGACTGAATTTTATTTCAGGGTCAGAGAGACAGGTAGAATCCTTATCGGCTACAATCCAATACTCGCCTTTCAGCACCTGAGCGGCCGCTTTCATCTCAAATGAATCTTTACACCCGTCGATGGTTTCGATGATCATTTTGATATCGTAAATACCGGGTTTATTGAATTTCTTTGAAATGTTAGGCCCCCACTGGTTTCCGGTAGTTCCGTCGCCCCAGTACCAGGTGATATTTTTAACTTTGCTCTGGGCAATTCTGGAAATGTTCCTGATGAGTGCAGTTACTGAGTCACAATCGATAGGCTTGTTGCTGGTAAATGCTGGTCCGATAGCTTCGCGAACCTTAGCGGCACAAACAATGGTATCACTTGCGGAACAGCCATTGGCATCGGTGTATTCAACGTACAAATCAAAACAGCCACCGCGAACGTCTTTGATAGAATAGCAAAATGGGTTTACCACACTGCTGTTCTGAAAGAACTGACCATCACCAACCACATATTTGGCAGAGCGAATGGGCGATCCGTTGGGGTTCTTTGTTGAGTCGCTGAAGCAGAAAAGGTTTCCCCTGAAACACTGCTCGGGCTGGCTCAGCAACTTCAGCTTGGGAACCGGGCTGGTTTTGATGGTTAGCTGAATGTTGGATGTACATTTGTTACCATTGATCGTGGTGATGTAGCGAATGTTCTTTAAGCCAGGAGTTTTAAATGCGTAGTTCAGGTTCTTCTGACCCGAGGATGTATTCTCGCCGTTAAAATCCCAGTCGTGTGTGGTACCTGTGTTGGACCCTTGAAACGACAGAGGTGAGCCCACACAAAGCGATCCGCTGTACTGGATGGTACACTGTGCCGCAGCAAAATTGCCCGCAAAAAGCAGGGCCAGTGCCGGCACAATTTTCTTGAAAATTGCTGTATAACCTTTCATAATGGTGTTTTTCCTGGTTTGGGAAGCCTCAAAAATATTCTTTTTGAGGGAAATTATCACATTCTTAGTGATATTTTTTGTATTGCTTTGATAGTTTATCATTTTCATACACAGTATATTTTCGTTGTAACTAATTGTTTTTTTTTGTCTTATCTATTTAACAGTACATTTTTAATGTAGGTAACTGCTTGCTTTGCTGCAGGAGTTTTATAGGTAATGGTTACCCTGTATGTACCCGCAGGGCATTCTAGAGATGCACATTTGCCAGTCCAACGGATTGCGGTACTGTTGCTGACAAATACCTGTTTACCGTTCCTGTCGGTCACAACCTGATTAAACATAGCAACCTCGGGCAAGGTAATCACGAGTTCATCATTGAGATTATCGCCATTGGGTGTGAACACATCCGGAATGCTGAGACCTGCGTGGCGCTGTCGCGTAACTACACGGCAAATACCTGAATCAATGCAGCCTGCTGACCTGAATACCAGAACTTTCACTTCATATTCCGCGTTCAAATCAGTATAGGTATGCTGCACCGGATTTCCTGAGCCTGTCTCTCCGTCGCCAAACATCCATGAGCTGTAAGTTCCAGAAGAAATGCCTGCTGCTGCAAATGTCCAGTTATTATCCGAGCCGGATTGCAGGGGGGTAATTTTTAAATTTCTGCCGCAAGGGGTGGTTACAA
>VGGQ01000095.1 GCA_016868535.1 Bacteroidota bacterium
ATCCCATATACAAACCCTGCTCATTCTGGTTGCTGTTGCCAAAGGCAGTGGAATGAGGACTGATGAAACCAGGGGCATAGTCGCGCACATGCACAGACCATTCAGCCCACTTGCCCAGTGAAACCAGTGCTCCGGCTGAAACCGCATGCTTGCGGGTTTCGGCCAGCCATGCCCATTCGCTGAAAACATGCATACGACCAAGTGTGTGTGCCTGCCAGCCATGATAAAAATGTTGCTGCTTGCCGGCAGGATTATACAAACGGTACAAATCTTCCGATGCCGCCTGAGAAACATTACTGCTAAAAAGCGCCATACCTCCGCCAAAATTACCTGCCTTACCGTTTCTCTGCAGCCAGTAACCTTTCAAATTTCTTCTCAGGTTGTTTTTCGTTTGTATTTCATTGGCTGTTCTGTGCAGTCCATCCAGATCCACCGATGAAAACCCTTCTCCGCCTAAAACAGATGTATCACCCAATCTGGCATTGATACCATTGGAAGCCAGAGCAACCGTAAAATCCCATTTTTTTGTCAATTTCAACGTTGAGGCCATTCCGCGCAGAAATAAAAATTCATTTACCCCTCTATAGGCTTTAACAACAGGCTGAGATCTTTTAATGTTAAGCACACTGGCACTTTTGCCGATACCAATTCCCGAGCCCATCACCAGTCCCTGCCCAAGGCTCAGCACATAATCACCGGCCACCAGCGATTTTACAGCACCAAAATTGTATATGGCTGCATGCGCCGAAAAATAATCGGGGCCTTTATGCCACCAGTATTCACCAGGATCTTTTTCCGCTGTTATGCCAAAACTATACACCCCAGGAAGGGTATAACGCAATCGCGTGCTCATGGCCATTAGGTCCGCATTATACATTTCCTGTGGATCGGGGTATCTTCTTTTAGTGGTGAGGATAAGTTCTGTTTTACCCTGCTGAAGTTTTCCGGCAAACCCTTTCACCCTGTCTTCCAGTCCGGGGGATATATTCACAAATGGTGCCAGTGCCCTTATCTGTTCGGGCTCCATGCTTGCTACCTGCAATTCTGCCAGCTGTAGAAACAGTCCAAAACGCTTGCGGTGCGAAACAATGGCGGCCGCCTGCACCGGTGTTATCAACGGAAAATTAATCAGCTCATCTACCCCGGCATGATTAAGGTTCAGAGGCTTTTCGGTAAACTGAATCAGATCCTCGTAAACCTGTGTGTAATCGGCGTTGGTTTCGAGGGTCTCAAGGTACCGCTCTATGGTAAGTTTAACATCCTCAGGAATTTGCGCCATAACATTACCCGCAAAAAAATAAATTAATGATAGTATAATCTTCAGCGCTTTGTCCATAGCAGGGAAAAAGCAGGCGAGAATCCCAGATAGGTGTGATAACGTGTGGAGAAAGCAAAAACAGCAGAACCCGATTTGTATTCAATTCCGCCTGAAAATGGCTCGGGACCTGTTTGCAATGCCCCGTTAAATACCATGCGCTTTCCATATTCATGCCTAAGGGCAATGCCATACACAGGCTGATTTTGGGCATTATACCTATACTGAAAACCACCTTTGGTGAGCGGATTGATTTTATATCCGAGCGCCAGTGCACCTGCCGGCACGGCCATGCCACCATCATAGGTGCGGTTCCAGGGATTTACAATTACTGCTGACGCATCCCATTTGTCATTCATCTGAAAAGATGCACCCAGTCTTCCGCTCAGCCAGGTAGGTCGGTTGTTCAACATAGATTGATACAGGGTAGTGTAACCCACAGAAAAACCCACACTGAACTGAGAGCTGATTACCTGACAAAGCGACAGATGTGCCGCATTGACTGAAAAATTTGATGTGCCATGGTAAGAAAAATCTCCGCCATACATGCTCCCTTTGCTTCTGAGAGCCAGTGCGGCACCCCCCTGCACAAGGGGAGTTCCCGTAAACCGCTGCTGACCCCATACCCCACCCATGGCTTTGCCTGTATAGGCAACACCCGGATTATTGCTTAGCCCAAAAACCGCATCCCTGTTGGCTTCGTTACCTCCAAGCCCCCAGTAAGAGGCTCCCTGCTGAGCAAACATTGACCCGGCAGAAAAAATATAAAATCCTGTGGCAACTATTCGATTCACCTGCCCAGCGCCTTCTGGAATACCAACAGCCTATCCTTCAATTCCCTCAGCTTTTTCACCAGCGCCGCTTTGGGCTCTACATCTGACCCTGAGCCGCTGATTTTGCGGGTGGCTTTGGCAATTTTAATCCCCTTTTCCCGGGTAAGATAATGAATTTCCTTGAGTAATTCGATGTCTTTCAGCGAGTAAATACGGTCGCCCTTCTTGTTTTTCATGGGTTTCAATTGCCTGAATTCCGTTTCCCAAAAACGCAGTGTCGAAGCAGCCAGACCTAGCATTCTGCTGACTTCGCCAATCTTGTAGTACTTTTTTGTATGTATATTTTCTGTTTCCATTAATCAAATCGTTTGGATTCGCGGTTGCTCATTTCTATCATCCTGCGATATTGCTCATCGGTCAGGTCATTGTGATAAAAAAATGCTGGATTCAGCGGATTACCACCACGACGAACTTCATAATGCAGGTGGGGCCCTGTGCTGCGCCCGGTATTGCCAGCATGCCCGATTAGCTGCCCTCTTTTTACAGTCTGTCCCGGACTTACGACAATCTTACTCAAATGACCATACAGGGTGGAATAACCAAATCCATGATCAATCACTACATGATTACCATATCCCCAGCCATCATTTGCGGTTTTTTGGACAATACCATCCCCTGTTGCAAATATTTCTGTGCCGATTTCTACTGTAAAATCCATCCCGGGATGAAACGTAAAAGTTCTGTAAAATGGGTCAAGCCTGTATCCAAATCCACTGGCCATTTGATTTAAGTCTTCATTGGCAACAGGCTGAATGGCAGGTATTGAATTGACAAAAGACTCTTTACTTCGAATAAGCCGCTTGAGCGTTTCATATGAAACTTTCTGCGCGTATACATCCTTGCCCAGACGTTCTATTTTTTGCCTGATACGCTGAAGCAATTCGCCCTCTGGCAATGTTTTAAGTTCAGCATAGTCGGTACCGCGGTAATCAACCGGCCTGGGGGGATCCGCCTCATACATGGCCCTGTATATTTTCAGATCCCTCTCTTTCAATACCAAAAGATTGCGCTCCAGCTCCGAAACCGAACGCTCCATCCCTTTTAATTCACGCCGTAGCGTTGCGTTTTCATCCATCATGGACTGTTCACGGGGCGTGGCAAACATTCTGCTGAATACGACAGCAACCAAAAGAGATAACACCAAAACCAGACTGCTAAACCCAATTCCGCGCCATAGCATATAACTGCGGTTATCCCTAACCCGCTCAAAACTCAGACTTTTCGGATTAAAAAAGTATTTGGTCTTGCGCGCCATGTCTATTTACTGCAAGTATAAGGAATATCGCATTCAGATTGGCTTTTGGATGCCGTTAATATTAAATTATCGGGTTCTGAATTCCTTGAAAACCCTGGCATGAGCGAGAGGTTATTGTTTTTTATATAATTATTTGATGCCTCCGCAACAAATTACCATGAAAAAATCTATTTGGATTGGCCTGTTTCTGTGTGCTTTTGGTGCCGGAAAAGCGTAAACATCAACCCGCAGGTGGGCTGTTTCATTCAATGGAAACTATAAAGAATACAAGGGCGATTTGGGTAAAGGCCTGCCGCAGTTCCGATACCCAAACTTTCAGCTCGGTGGTGGTGTTTCTCTCTACATGAACCATTGGCTGTACCTGAGCGTTAACGCCAACTATGGCAAAATGCACTACAATCCCCAAGCCACTGCTTTCCAGAATCAATATCCCTTGTTGAACCTGAAAGGCATCAATTCAAATCTCACCGCCAGAATTAAATTCAACAACGGCAAGTGGCTGAAAGAAGAAGCTTCCATGGCACCCTATTTTGTGGCCGGTCTAGGGCTTTTTTACGGCGATCGTCAAAAACCCATCAACACGCCCGACTGGCGCAAGGCTGAATTCTTCAATTTCCCTGTCGGTCTTGGTATTAACATACGCTGTACCCCAAACCTTAATATAAATCTGAACTATACCTGGCTGCCTTCTTTTGATGACCAGTTGCATGCTTATTTTCAGGGAAATAACCCGAAACAGCTTTGGGAACACCGCATTGGTCTAACCAACCTAAAACTTCAACATTAGAAAAGGCGAAAGCAAGGATTCCAAAGAGGAAAAGGCCAAGGATAAAAAAGATAAAAAAGCTGATAAAGCCGCGGATAAAGAGCCTGCCAAATAAGGCTTCACATTAATACATGCATTTTTCTGACAATTGCAAATTAGCCGCCGGCCAAATGTCCGGCGGCTGCATAAATTGCAGCCTTTCTAACGTATTCATCCACATTGTCCTGAATACGCTGATGCACAGATTCATCCAGCGTTTTAACCACTTTTGCCGGCACTCCAAGTACAAGACTATAGGGCGGAATGATCATCCCTGAAGGCACGAGCGCATTGGCCCCAATAATGCTGTATTCGCCAATTTCTGCATTGTTGAGTACCGTGGCATGCATTCCCACCAGCACATGGTGGCTAAGCCGGGCGCCATGCACAATGGCGCTGTGCCCGATTACACAGTCATCGCCAATGATGCATGGGTCTCCGGGGTCGGCATGTAAAACGGCGTTATCCTGAATGTTTGTGCGTGCACCTACAGAAATAATATCGCTGTCGCCCCGCAACACCGCCCCGAACCACACACTGCTATTTTCGCCCAGTTTCACTTCCCCGATAACGTGAGCTCCTCCCGCCACAAATACATTTTTGCTAAATTCGGGTCTTTTTTTCAACCGATCCGTTAATTCCATGCTCATAAGCGGTTCAAATATGCTTTTTTTGCAGGGTATGCGCAAATTATTTACCGACATAAGGTCCATCCACGGCATTGAAACCGACCCAAAATCCTTGCTGAAGGGTACTGAAATGAGCCGGGTAGATAGCATTCATGATGCCTGGCTGCTGACAGATAATGGAAATTTCGCGGACTGGGGAAGCATGCAGGACAGCAATCTGCCAAAGGCAGATGAAATAATTTCACTGCAAGGCCTGGAAGTATTACCCGGACTCGTAGACAGCCACACCCACTGCATCTTTGCCGAACCCCGCAGCACCGAATGGGAAATGCGGCTTAAAGGCGCCACCTACGAAGAAATTGCGGCAGCAGGCGGCGGTATTCTCAACTCGGCAGCCAAACTGAGAAGCATGGATGAAGAATGGCTGTATGAAAAAAGCCTGAACAGGGTGCTGACCATGATTGCGCATGGCTCCACTACAATAGAAATCAAAAGTGGTTATGGCCTCAGCACGGAAAGTGAATTAAAAATGCTGCGCATTGCCCGCCGCATTAAGAAAAATGTAAAGGCCACCATCAAAACCACATTTTTAGGCGCACATGCGGTACCACCTGAATTTAATGGCCGACAGGATGATTACGTGGCTCATATTATAAATCAAATGCTACAAGCAGTTAGCGAAGATGGGCTCGCCGACCACATGGATGTTTTCTGCGACCGCGGATTTTTCACCCCGGAACAAACGCTCCAACTGCTGGAGGCTGCCGCCAGGTATGGATTACCGGCCAAAATTCACGCCAATGAACTGGGCATTACCGGTGGTGTACAGGTAGCGGCACAGGCCGGGGCATGGAGTGCCGATCACCTTGAACATATTGGTGCTGAAGAAATAGAATGCCTCAGAAATTCGGAGGTCATGCCTGTGGGCTTGCCCGGCACCAGCTACTTTCTGGATATTCCCTACACCCCTGCCAGAATGATTATCGATGCCGGCCTGCCATTTGCGCTGGCTTCAGATTTCAATCCGGGTAGCAGTCCTGTGTGCAATATGCAAATGATTTGGAGCCTGGGTTGCAGCCGCATGAAAATGCTACCCGCAGAAGCTTTCAATGCCATTACCCTCAATGCTGCACGCAGCCTAAGATTAGAAAACACTGCAGGCAGCATTGCCATTGGCAAGCAGGCCGATTTCTGGACTACGGAAACCGGAAATGCAGTGCAGTCAGTGCCTTATTTCTTTGGGGTAAACCACGCGAATGCTGTTTATTGCAAAGGCACCAAAGTCTGACATTTTTTCATAACCCTCAAACAGGAATTATCTTTGCATCTTTACCAATAACAACTAAAATATTTTATGCCATACCCGGAAATGCTTGTAGCGCCCATGCGCGCTGAACTCACCAACAACGGATTCACCGAACTTCGCACCGCTGAAGAAGTAGAAAACGCCCTTACCAGCCTGGAAGGAACCACACTGATCGTGGTAAATTCTGTATGCGGATGTGCTGCTGGGAGCGCACGCCCAGGCATCTTGAAAAGCCTGTCAGGCGATAAAAAACCTGCACGTCTGTTTACCGTTTTTGCCGGTCAGGACCTGGATGCCACCCAGAAAGCCCGCGAATACATGGTTCCATTCCCTCCTTCATCCCCGGCAGTAGCCCTTTTTAAGGACGGACAAATCGTGCATATGGTGGAGCGCCACATGATTGAAGGCAGAACAGCCGACATGGTTGCCGACAATCTGTCAGGCGCCTACG
>VGGQ01000096.1 GCA_016868535.1 Bacteroidota bacterium
CTCCAGTCTATGCGTACTCCGGCATCGGCAGCAGCAGGCAACGGATTAAAAGTACCGCCAACATTATTCCAGTTGTAATTGCTACCTGCAAACCCAGTTACGGAATAGCTGTAAGCAGTGAGGCGTGGATAACAAATGATATCATTACCAGAAATTGCCGAAGTTCGGGGTCTGGGATGTATCACAAGCTGTGTATCTATCCACGGGCCAGTACATCCGTAGGGGCTGGTTTCACGGACTCTGACCATAAAAGTTCCGAAAGTATCTCCGGAAAAAGCAATACGGTTGCTTCCCTGACCTGTAAATAAAATACCATTTAATACCCATTCGTAGGTTGAACCGGTAAAGCCCGCAAGGCTATATTGAATTTGACTGCGCGCCTGGCAAAAATCGAAATCACCATTTATGGGAAGAGTAGTGGGGTAAGGCCATAAGTTTACTTTACGTGCCCGAACCGGAGACAAACAAGGTAATCCCGAGACAGAATCATAGGCTGTGGCCTGAACACCTACAGAGCCAGTACCTGCAGGGCCCCAGTCTACAATAACACCTGCTGTATTTTGACCCGAAACGATTGTTCCACCCGTAACAATCCAGGTGTATGATTCGCCATTTACAGGCAGTATGCTAAAATATTTTCCTTTTGAGAAGGCACAAAAACTGGTATCGCCTTTCGGCAATTGACCCGCCAATGCATGGTTTTTCACCACCCTCACTTTAACCGTATCGCCCACACACCCATACTTGTTCACCTCCTGCACGTTCACAAAACCGATGCCAATGCCACCCCAGTTCACCCGAATTACCGGACTCATGCCTCCGGAAGACTGTGTTCCGCCAGTTATGCTCCACTGATATACAGAACCCGGTGTAGGGGGAACAACAAGATATTCAATGTTGCGGTTATTCGGACATACAGATGCAGCGCCGGTTAATGGCGGTGTATTGGGAAATGAAACAAACACGAATTGCGTATCGGGTAAACTGCGGCAGCCAGAACCGTTCACAGCTGTGAGCGAAACCCAGCCATTGCGCTGGTTATTCCAGCGAACAGTTACACTGGCCTGATTGGCACTGCCAAGGATATTTCCGCCGAATGCTTTCCACTCGTAGGATATACTGGAAACAGGTATTGTACTATACGAGGATGTACTGTTCAGACAAACGGTATCAGCACCGGTTATATCCGGTTTAGCCGGTGAGGCGGAAAGGGATACATTGAGGGAGTTGGGCCCTGCCTTGCAGCCAAATTTGCTGATTATGTATAGATTCAGTTTTCCGGTGTTACCACTTCCCCAGTCTATCAGAACGGTATTTTTGGTAGAGTCACCCTGTACAACACCGCCCGTAACCCTCCACAGATAGGTGTTCCCGGCACCCGGAGCAGTGACGGTATATCGCACGCCTCTGGCATTCTGACAAACCTGAACTGGTCCTGCAGGCGTTTCTGTGGGGCTGAACGGCCTTACATAAATAAGCACATTCTCATTGATGAATTTAGAGGGACAACCGTTGTCGTAGGTTTCGAAGGTTACCCGATAAGGCTCTGTGCGGGCATGGTTGCAATCTGTTTTCCAGCAAAATTTGGCGGTAGTGGTTTTCACACCCGATGCCGGCGCCGGCGTAATGGTGGCCTTGGTTCCGATAAAGCCATTGGCCCCGGTGAAAATATCTCCAAATGCCCTTAAGGTTACCACATCCCTTACATCATCATCCGTGGCTGTAACATCTTTGCATATCTGTTCACCTGCCTCCACATACCAAGTTTTACTACCACCTTCATAGCCCAAACGAGGCTTATTATTGGGCTTACAATTGATGACCAGGATCTGCAAATCCTGGCGTATGGTGGATATGGGAATGCCATTTCTCCATTCGGTAACCTCTATGGCCACCGCAAATCGTCCTGTTGCACGCGACAAATAGGTTGTGAGTCCGTTAAATGCATCAATCTGCGCAATCCCCCCGCTTCCAAAAGGCGCAGAAGCACTGAATCCGCTTTTATATTCCACCGTTGGGAACGATGTCATTATGGAAGGACAATTATCAAAAATAGGCGTGTTGCCCGTTGCGCCCTGCCAGGGTGTTACAAAGCGGTATGAAAGTGAATCACCGTCCGGGTCTATGGTGCGGTTGCGTATGGTAGTGGTATCATTTACACACATAAATGGAATGGGCATATCCTGAAAAATAGGAGAACTGTTTTTCAAGGAAGATGCCGGTATGAAGCCATAATAGGTTTGTCCCTGGTAAGGCGAACCGGAATTATCATCCCTAAGATTATTTTGAGTGTTCCTGCAGCAGCGTTCCCATTTAAGGTGATAGCCTGTGCTGTTGTTGGGAAGGGTAATAGTGGTTTCATACAACCCCTGATCAAGACAGGCGCTTTTCACCTCGGGACAAGTGGTATTGCCCACGGGATCTACTTTCTGGGATTTTATCAGATCAATTGTTCTGGACAAATAAAATACACGGTTTGAATTGTAAATACACAGGGTAATCTGTTTGTCGAAGGGAACTTCATTATCGGTATTGTCAAAGATGCAATCTCTGTATACGTAAAGCGTTACGCGATATTGAGAACTGCTTCCGTTGGTGCCAATGAAGCGATAGGTAAGATAGCCTCCTACAAGGTGCGTGGCTGTAAGCGGACAAGCTGACAGAATTGTCAGTGTCAATAACCAAAACCACTTAGCAGAAAACCTCACCTTTAACCTGTTTTACAAATATAGACAAGAATTGTGCCTCTTTTGTTGTGTGTAAACCATAGAAAAAGACAATACCCTTATTTTTGCAATATGTTTTATAAACCGGACTGTCTTCATTTTCTGGGACATATACCCTGTAAACCCCATAAAATATCAGGATATCACTGCTCCGATTGTCCGGAATACACCCAAATCGAAAAGCGTATTCTCATCATCAAACTGGGTGCTATTGGTGACGTAATCCGCACAACCCCGCTGATTACACGTTACAAATCTTTGTATCCAAATGCTAGATTCACCTGGATAACCCTATCGCCTGATATTTTGCCTGCGGATGAAATTCATGAAATCCTGAAACTGAATACCGAAGCGGTTTTACAGGTTCAAAATACTCAATGGGATATTGCCATAAATCTGGATAAAGAAAAAGAAGCCGGTGCTTTGCTTAAATCGGTGAATGCGAAGGAAAAATTCGGTTTCATTTTGAAAGATGGCGCCATGCAGCCGGTAAATGAACTGGCCAATCATAAGTTTGAAACCGGTCTGTTTGATGACGTTAGCAAAGCCAACACAAAAAACTACTGTACAGAAATTTTTGAACTGTGTGGCATGGAATATGGCGGAGAACCTTATTTGCTGGATAACCACGCCGATAAAGGATTTAAATGGAATATAGACCGCAGCAAACCGATTATTGGATTGAACACCGGCTGCGGCGACCGCTGGACCACAAGGTTGTGGAGCATTGAAAAATGGGTAGAACTGGCAAAATCCCTACAACAAAAAGGGTACAATGTGTTATTGCTGGGCGGTGCTCAGGAGCACGAGCGTAATTTGCAGATACAGCGAAGATCAGGCGCTACGTATCTCGGTCATTTTTCGTTAAAGCAATTCATTAACCTAATTGACCAGTGCGATGCGATGGTAACGCAAGTCACAATGTGCATGCACCTGACGCTGGGCTTGAGAAAAAAGATTGTACTTATGAACAACATTTTCAATCCCTATGAGTTTGATTTATTTGACAAAGGCAAGATTGTGGCGCCTTCCAAGGCATGCAAGTGTTTCTACAAAGGAAGCTGTGTAGATGGAACCAGCTGTATGGAAACTCTCGAACCTTCCGTGGTGCTGAAAGCCGTGGGAGAAGTAATGGCTTTGTAATTCTCCCTTCAGATTTTATCAAAAATCCTTATTTTTGCACCCTTATTTGGCGAGGTAGCTCAGCTGGTTAGAGCACAGGATTCATAACCCTGAGGTCGGCAGTTCGATCCTGCTCCTCGCTACTAAAAAAGGCCCCCCCACTAAACGGGGGTTTTTTATTTGTTTTTACATATCAATTCCATTAATATCTTGATTGAAATGTAGAATACCAGTAAAACAGCAACCGATGAAGGGTAAAAGACAAACTGGGTCTAACACCTATTTCGTAAAAAGCATTTGGGGCAAGATCAAACTTGCAGTGTAGCGATAATTCACCTGGGATCAGAGAAATTTCACTAAATCCGTTTGATAGTCCTTCTCATCAATATCATATGAGCGACCAATTTGATTAAGGTAATTTTCAAAATAATCCCCTGCTATTTTCTTTTCAAATGTTTTCCCATATTCCATTTTTGAATTGTGGGTGCGCTAGTATTTCTCAATAAAAGTAAATACAAGCATTTTTAACACAACTATAATGTATTAAAAAAGATGCCAAACAAACACCTGACGGTTGGTTACAACAAACTAATCGTTGTTGGCAGATTAGCCACATTTTTTACAAATGATTTATTTAATTGCAGCGAATTCATCCTGCCACAACCCGCCAAAAAAACTAACTTTGCAGTATGCGCATCGGTGGGCTGCAACTTTTTTATTTCAAGAACCACGAGGAACGGCATCTGCAGTTTTGCGATGGCATCAATTGCATTACCGGACCTAATGGCAGCGGAAAAACCAACATTCTGGACGCGGTATACTATCTGGCCAATACCAAGAGTTTTTTTAATGGAATAGACCAGCAGCTGATAAAACACGGACAGGAATTTTTCAGTATTCACGGTTTTTTCGAAAATGAAACCCCCACCGAGATTCTGGTAAACTTTGGCAATAGTAAAAAAACGCTGAAGAAAAACGGTAAGGTTTACAGACGTCTGATTGACCACATAGGCATCATACAAACAGTATTCATTACTCCTTACGATATCTCACTGATACTGGACGGCAGCGAGGAGCGCAGGCGGTTTCTGGATTTTACCATCAGCCAAACCGACCGTCCATACCTTGAACAGCTGAGTTTGTACAAAAAACTGCTGGATCAGCGCAATGCTTTCTTAAAGCAGGCCGAAGGAAGTCATGTAGACCCTGTATTGCTGGAAACCTTCGACGACCGCATGGCGGAAGCCGGACAGCGCATTTTTGAAAAACGAAGGGCATTTATATCGGCATTCACACCCTACTTCCAGGAATTTTATGTTTATCTGAGCGGCGATGCAGAACACCCTACTCTGCTGTATGTAAGCGAACTGCACGAAAAACCGCTGAAAGATTTATTGTACCTAAGCCACAATAGAGACAGGGTCATGCAGCGCACCGGTAGTGGCATCCACAAGGATGATCTGGAGTTTTTGCTCAGCGATTATCCGCTAAAGAAATACGGCTCACAGGGTCAAATCAAAAGTTATGTAATTGCACTGAAACTCGCGCAGTACAAGTATTTCCTTGAAAAAACAGGCAAAAAACCCATTTTGCTGCTGGATGATATTTTTGAGAAAATTGACGGAAACCGTGCCGGAAAACTCATGGAACTGGTGGCAAGGGATTATTTTGGGCAGATAATCATTACCGATACGCATGCGGAACAAGTGAAGGATCATTTGGAGGGATTGACCGTAGAGAAAAAATACTTTGCGCTTGAAAAAACCCTCAATACAAATGCTGCACCGGCTCAAAATTCCAGCGAAGACCCAGCATAATCCAGTTTCCGGATGAAGCCTGCCAGCCGGTTTGGTTTCGATACAGCCAGCTCAAATCAATATTCACATTGTGGTAGATCATGTAGGTTACATCCACCTTAAAAGAGCGAATATCTGAAATTTTGCCCTGCAGCATTTGTATCCCTTCATCACCCACCCTCACCTCGTTATCGCGACGCGGATTGCTGCCAAAGTTCGGCCCCATGAGCCAGGGATCGTTGCCTTGTTTGGCCAGCATGGCCAGTGCATGAATGCGCAGGTTTGGCAGGGCTTTGGGCTGAAAAAATCCTTTAAAACTCCACTCCCTGAAATTGCTGCCCAACGGGTGCGCGAGCGGCTGATTATAATGTGTGTAGCTGTTTAAAATATCCGAGTGTGAATAGGTGTAAGGTCGAACAGTATTGTATTCCGCCTGCAGCAGTCCATTGAATTTCGGGGTTCTGAAAATCCGCATGAGACCCAATTGCCAGCCGAATTTATTGCCCCACCAGCTACCCTTTTGTACTTTGCTCAATTTAAATTCATCCAATCAGCCCCAGTTTTGCTATCCACAATTTTAAAACTTGAAGATTCGGCACATACATAATCACAGCGGTTGCACTGAAATTGTTGCAAGAAAACGGCCATCAGCAACACCAGCGAAGTTAAAATCCATTTCATGTTTAAAAGGTATACAAATTGTCGATAACGAACCCCCAAAAATACCCGTAATTTGTGGTATGCGAATCTTAGCCGGTCTAATTTTTACATTTATCCTACACATGAGCCAAGCCCATAACACAAATCTCATTCATTACTCACTCAGCATTC
>VGGQ01000097.1 GCA_016868535.1 Bacteroidota bacterium
ATGTTAATTGGCATTGTAATTGCTACCCAAAGCAATCTTTTCATCGATGTGCATGCATCATGGTTTAAGTGGCTGCCAGCTACCCTGTTGTTCGGTATGGGTATATGGTTTTTATACCGACACCACAAACACCAACATTCTCATATTGACGGGGAAAGTAAACTTACCAATTTTAGCATCTGGCCTTTGTTGCTGGCCATGTTCCTCTCTCCTTGCCTGGAAATAGAGGGTTTTTATTTTAAAATGTCCTCTGAAGGATGGCCGGGAATTGTCATTTTGTCGGCAGTTTACCTAACCACCACACTTGCCAGTATACTTGTATGGATTTGTATTGTCTATAATGGACTTGAAAGAATCAATGCTCACCGGTGGACACACAGCGCAGGCATTCTTACGGGCATCGTACTCATACTATCAGGCATTCTTTTTATGATAGATTAACAAAAAATAATATTCACCAAAAGATAAAGCCCGCTTTCAACGGTCTCTATTCATTTCTGAATTTAAAAATTAGAGTGCTTTTGCACCTTCAATCCATTTGTTCCACTGATCGGCAGAAGTTTTGCTATCCTGTTCTACCAAGGCGGCAATTTTCTCCTCGTTCAGTGCAACCAAATCAGCTACAGAATTAACGCCAAGGGCATTCATCTTCTTCACTGCTGCAGGTCCTACACCGGCAATATCCTTAAGATCTTTGCCTGACTCAGCCACAGGAGCAGCAACTTCTACCTTTTTAGGAGCTTCGGTTGATTGTGCTTTTGGAGCCGCATTTTCTGTTTTCTCTGCTTGAGCAAATTTAGCCCTCAATTCGCTGAGTGCATCGAGTTCACCCATGGTAGTGGCCTGAGCATTCTGGTTAATTTTCTTAACCACTTTGCTTGCACTCTTACGGGCCTTGTCGCGAGACTTTTCTACAGCTTCGTGTTTGGCTTTTTCGGCAGCTTTCCAAGTATTGGTGTGGCTAACGATAATGCGCTTACTATCTTTGCTGAATTCAATCACTTCAAACTCTAAGTTTTCATCTTCTTTCACGGAGGCATTACTTACCTTTTTGATATGACGTGAAGGAGCAAATGCCTCCACACCGTAACGCATCTGAATGGTAGCACCTTTATCGTTGATATTCATTACGGTACCTTCATGCACAGAGCCAACAGTAAAGATGGTTCCGAAAGTATCCCAGGGATTTTCTTCTAGTTGCTTGTGTCCTAAGCTCAAACGACGGTTGTCTTTATCTACTTCCAGAACAATTACATCCAGCTTTTCACCTTTTTTCACAAACTCACTAGGGTGCTTGATTTTCTTGTTCCAGCTAAGATCACTCACGTGAACCAAACCATCGATGCCTTCTTCCAGTTCGAGGAACAGACCATAAGAAGTAAGATTTTTAACCACGCCACTGTGTTTGGTTCCTAGGGCATATTTGTTGTCAATGGTAACCCATGGATCAGGTGTCAATTGCTTGATACCAAGACTCATTTTATGCTCATTGCGGTTAAGGTTCAATACGAGGGCTTCAACCTCCTCGCCTACTTTCAGATATTCCGAAGGATTGCGCAGGTGGCTGCTCCAGCTCATCTCACTTACGTGAACGAGACCTTCAACACCATTGGTTATTTCAATGAATGCACCATAATCGGCCACACTCACTACTTTGCCTTTCACCTTGCTGCCTTCATTGATATTGGCGGCCAGGCTATCCCATGGGTGAGCGGTAAGTTGTTTCAGACCCAGTGAAATACGTTTTTTGCTGTCGTCGTAATCAAGGATGGCCACATTGATTTTGTCGCCAAGTTTTAGAACCTCTTCAGGATGGTTGATGCGTCCCCAGCTGATATCGGTAATATGCAGCAAACCGTCAATTCCTCCCAGATCAACGAACACCCCAAAAGATGTCATGTTTTTAACTTCGCCTTCAATTACCTGACCTTTTTCAAGTTTGCTCAGGAATTCAGATTTTTGGGCTTCAATATCGTCTTCGATCAGAGCTTTGTGGCTCACAACTACGTTTTTAAATACATCGTTGATTTTAACCACTCTAAAGTCCATATTTTTACCTACGTACTGATCGTAATCGCGAACCGGTTTGGTATCTATTTGCGAACCGGGCAGGAAAGCATCGATGCCATAAACATCAACTACCAAACCTCCTTTGGTGCGCGAACGAACATATCCGGTAACCACAGCGTCGGAGTTGTGGGCTTCGATGATTTTATCCCAGGCAGTCTCTTGCATGGCCTTGCGGCGACTAAGAACAAGCTGACCCAAACGATCTTCAGCGACATCTACAAATACGTCAATTTCTTCACCAACGGCCAGATCAGGCATATCCCTGAATTCCTGGCGTGAAACCATACCATCGCTCTTGAAGCCAATATTAATAACAACGTCTTTGTCGTTGATAGCTACTACACGTCCTTTTACAACCTGCTTTTCAGCTATAGGATTACAAGACTGCATATAAGCCTCTTCCAGCTTTTTCTTTTCTACAGAATTGTAGGTTTGGAAACCGGCTTCGTCAGCATCCCAATCGAAATCTTCGTGGTCCGATACGGGTGCTTTTGCTTTTTTAGATGATTTGGTAGTTTTTGTGGTGGAAGGTACAGCTACAACTTCGGCCGTTTCTTCTTCCGGATTTTGAATTTGATCGTTACTCAATGAATAGTTCCTCCTGTAAGGGGCGGCAAAAATAAAGAATACTATTGAATAAAAAAAAGAAAGTCAGGTTTTTTGAACTTGATTGATTTCGTTGTCAGATTCATTATTTCCGGTTGTTTCCTCCCACTCGCATTGTTCACCCTGACAACAAGGTGCTACATTGACACCACAAAGCTGACACTGATAATGGCTATGTATGAAAACCATATCGGCTTGCCGGCCGCAAAAATCACAATAGGTGGGTTTCACATTGCAAATTAAGGAAGCTGCTGCGTTAGTTATTACACAAAATGGTCACATGCCCTAGGTATAGGACATTGTGAAACGATTGTTGTCTGTGTGAAAAGAAACTCTGGATACATATTCTGTTTCTGCGTAATCCTCGTGGAACAGATCTTGTTCCTAAGAAATTACACATTTGCAAACCGCGAGCAATGATAGCATCTATGAAAGTTGAGAATCATTTCATACGACCCGCACCGCAGTGATTGCATAAATTTATTTTCTTGATTCAAGTTTCATGGCACTCAATGAGCTGTATTTCAAATTAAGTTCACATTACAAACAAATAATATGGCGCACAGAATTCGGTAATAATTACCTAATCAAATTGCTGAAATAAACAGTAGCATTCAACAACCGGCTGCCATACCAGCTAAATATTTCACCATCTTTTTTCAAGCCAATTAACTGAGCCTTCAGCGCTTCGTCTTTCATTAACTCATCAGTGAAGGAGGTTTCTTTATTGTCAACACCACCCTCAAAAGCTTCGCTGTTTTCGCTTGGTTCGGTTAAGAAAGCGTATAGATGGCTCCCAATGCTTTTATCATCTTTATTGCATCATTCGGGTTGAAAATATCGCTTATCCAAACTGGGAATTCTTTATTACAGTTCCTGAATATGTGATAGTTCATTTTCTTCTTTTTTGCCCATAATCAAATCGGGCTTTAGGTCTCGTATAGCCTTTATGTTCAGCTTTTTTTACCTCCAGTTTTTGCGGCAGAGTTAAAGTGCTCTTTTGGATGAATACAGAATTGCGTTTGACCTGCTATAATTACTTCAAGAACCAGATCGTACAATAGCTCTGTTTGGCTTTTAACTAGGGAAACAAGCCGTTCCGGATTTTCGGGTACCGCCACCCTACTGCCCATTTGGTCTATACACAGCGGCACAAGGAAATTACTCGCTCATAGCACCGATGACATCATATCGTGTAATGATGTGCCAGTCACCACCCAAATCCATCATTAAAACAGCGTTGTTGTCTTTGTTAATCAGCGATGAAACATGGTCAATGGTATCGGCGTAGGAAACAATGGGAAAAGGCTTGCGCATTACATCTTTCACCTGCGATTGCATCAGGATGCGGTTTTTTAACATAGCGGCATACAAACCGACATCTTCAAGGGCGCCGGAAAACTGTTTGTTTTCATCCAAAACCGGAACTTGAGAAATACCATATTTCTGCATTAATGAAAATGCCGTTTCACAGGTATCGGTTTCTTTGATGGTAAGCAAAGGTAAATGGCTGTGGCCTTTAACCAAATCCAATGCCAGGGCTTTGGGCGTTGCAGGTAAGAAGCCCCTGTCACGCATCCAGTCGTCATTGAACATTTTGCCCAGATAGCGTGTGCCGTGATCGTGGAAAATCACAACCACCACATCGCCTTTTTTAAAGCGACAGGCCATTTGCATCAGTCCGGCCATGGCTGACCCTGCACTGTTGCCTACAAAGATGCCTTCTTCACGTGGGATGCGGCGTGTCATAACGGCTGCATCTTTGTCGGTAACTTTTTCGAAGTAGTCGATGATGTTAAAATCCACATTGGCCGGAAGAAAATCCTCTCCAATACCTTCTGTGATGTAGGGATAGATTTCATTTTTATCAAAGATGCTTGTTTCCTTATATTTCTTGAAAACCGAGCCGTACGTGTCGATTCCAAGCACCTGGATGGCAGGATTTTTCTCTTTGAGATATTTTCCGGTTCCGCATATTGTACCTCCCGTGCCCACACCCACTACAAGATGGGTTATCTTACCTTCGGTCTGTTCCCAGATTTCCGGACCGGTTTGCTCGTAATGCGCCTGCGAATTGCTAATATTATCATACTGGTTGGGCTTCCAGGCATTTGGTATTTCCTTTGCCAATCGTGTACTAACGCTGTAATAGCTGCGTGGATCTTCAGGTTCAACATCGGTAGGACACACTATTACCTCGGCGCCAAAGGCTTTGAGCGCATCCACTTTTTCCTTGCTTTGCTTATCGGTGGTGGTAAAAATGCACTTATACCCTTTGATTACCGCCACAATAGCCAGGCCCATGCCCGTATTCCCGCTGGTACCTTCCACGATGGTGCCTCCGGGTTTTAACAATCCCGATTTTTCGGCATCTTCAATCATTTTCAGGGCCATGCGGTCCTTAATAGAATTACCGGGGTTTACGGTCTCCACCTTGGCGTAAACCTCGCATGGCAAATCGCGGGTGATGCGGTTGATTTTTACCAGAGGTGTGTTGCCAATGGTTTTTAAAATATTGGGATAAACGCGCATTTGTAACTACAAAGTAAGGGTAAAGTTGGCATACCCAAGGCTACCGGAGTTGTGCTTCTTTTCCACCGGTTCTGCCCTGTTTAAGAAAAACATCTTTGTTCTGTATCTTAGCCCTGTTGAAAAACCTCAAGCATTTATCTGCGCTGTATGCCGATTATCTGGCAAAAAACACGTTTATCGGAAACCCTGAAACGCTTTACGCGCCTATGAATTACATCATGGGATTGGGAGGAAAACGTGTCAGGCCGCTCCTTGCGATATTGGGTGCAGAAGCCTGTGGTGGAAATGCTGAAAATGCGCTTTTATGGGGACATTCATTGGAAGTCTTTCACAATTTTACGTTGGTGCATGATGATATCATGGACAACGCCCCTACACGCCGTGGAATGCCCACTGTTCATGAAAAATGGGGTATTGCTGAAGGGATTTTGTCGGGTGACAACATGCTCATCGCTGTTTATGAGGGATTGCTTAACTCGGATTATCCTCAAAAAATGGAACTGCTGAAGTTGTTGTCCAAAACTGCCCGTGAGGTTTGCGAAGGACAGCAAATGGACATGGCCTCTGCAACCAAAAATATAGTTACAGAAAAAGATTATCTGGAAATGATTCGCCTTAAAACGGCTGTACTTCTTGCGTGCAGTTTGCAGGGTGGCGGCATCTGTGCAGGTGCTAATGGCGATGTACAAAGGCTATTATACGATTTTGCCATCAATATGGGTTTGAGTTTTCAGCTGAATGATGACTGGCTGGATGCGTTTGGCGATTCACAGCAAACCGGCAAAGTGGCAGGCAGTGATATTGCTGAAAGGAAAAAAACGTGGCTGTACATTATGGGTAATCAAGCCGGTGAGACTGACGAAATTTGGAACACACACAGCTTAGCAGAAAGCGTCGCACCCACCTTGGCGCTGTGGTGTGAGTTAAAATTAAATAAGGCACTAAAAGATAAAGTCGATGAATACCATGAAATTTCAATGCAAGATCTTAAAGCCCTTGAATCCTTGGGGGTTAATACTGCTGGT
>VGGQ01000098.1 GCA_016868535.1 Bacteroidota bacterium
AGAATAAAACATACACTGTTGAAATTCCGGCACCGGGACAATTGCAACTCACGCTTGGCCGTGATGTTATTGCTTCCGTCTTTGTGGTGAAGGAGAACAAGATGGAATGGGTAACAGATATAGATGGTACCCGCACCTCGCAATTCATTGCTATGCAGCCCGGCGAATACAAGGCTGTTTACCGGGCCAAAAGTGAAACAAGAACCCTCTACAGCAAAACGACAGACTTTAAAATTACCACAGGCAGTAATACCGTATTGACTCTGTAATCCATGAAAAAATTTGAAATAACCGCCCAAAAAGATACCCGCAGCGGTTTTGGCGCAGGACTCCTTGAGGCCGCCAGGCTTGATGAACGTGTAGTAGGCTTGTGTGCTGATTTAACAGGTTCCCTGATTATGGATGCCTTTCAAAAAGAATTTCCGCACCGCTTTTTCCAGACAGGAATTGCTGAAGCCAATATGATGGGCCTTGCAGCGGGACTTGCAACGGGCGGTAAAATTCCGTTTACAGGCACCTTTGCTAATTTCAGCACCGGACGGGTTTATGATCAGATCAGGCAAAGTATTGCATACAGCGACAAAAACGTAAAAATTTGTGCCAGTCATGCCGGTCTTACCCTTGGCGAAGATGGTGCAACACACCAGATTTTGGAAGATTTGGGTTTGATGAAGATGTTGCCTGGGATGACAGTGATTAATCCCTGCGATTATAACCAGACCAAGGCGGCTACACTTGCTATTGCAAAGCATTACGGCCCTGTGTACTTACGTTTTGGCAGGCCTAAATGGCCAGTTTTCACACCGGATGACCAGGTGTTTGAGATAGGTAAGGCACTGATGCTCAGCGAAGGAACCGATGTGAGTATTTTCGCTAACGGACACTTGGTTTGGAAAGCTATACAGGCTGGTGAGGCCTTGGCAGAAAAAGGCATTAGCGCTGAAATTATAAATATTCACACCATAAAGCCAATGGATGCAGAAGCCGTGCTGAACAGCGTGCGCAAAACCCGCTGCGTGGTTACGGCAGAAGAGCATCAGATTAATGGTGGACTGGGTGACAGCATCGCACAATTGCTGGCCCGTAACCTGCCCACGCCGGTTGAAATGGTTGCGGTAATGGATAGCTTTGGTGAAAGCGGTAAGCCCGAAGAGTTGCTCATAAAATACCACCTGGATACAGCCGATGTGGTTGCAGCCGTGGAAAGAGCGATTGCAAGGAAATAATCTTTCCTGTTTTTTATTATCGCTACAGGCTTTAACTTTAAAATAACCAAGTAAATTCCAAATCGAACTTGGAAATTACTTGGAAAAGAAATCGCTAGTAATCGGAATTCTCTTTACTGAATTGTTGTTACAGTCGCCTTGTTGGTTTTATAGTAAACTAATTAACATTTATATAAGTGATTTATAGACTCTGCAAATAATGCGGTAATTAGAATTTAGGAACTGTATATGGGTGAAAAAATAAGTTGATTAATAATCCGCAGTAACTTTGCCATTGTAAATTGAACACCAGAGATATTCTCCGGCATTTCGGGCAAACCGGCCCGATGCAGGAACTGGAAGCCGCTCTGGCAAATGCCGGAGGCCAAATTTACCTGGATGGGGTGAGCGGATCCGGGCAGGCTCTTATTTTGGCTTCACTTTTTTCGCTAAGTCCCAAACCCTTACTGGTCATTATGCCCGACCGGGAGCAGGCGGGTTACATTCAATCGGATCTGGAACACCTGCTTCCCGGTGAAAATATTCTGTTCCTGCCCGACAGCTGCCTCAAACCCTACAAACTGGCCAAGGAGCATGCCATTTCTGCCCAGGAAAGAATTGAAATCATAAGTGCGTTGCGCAAGAATAACCGCCGCATCCTTATTACTTATACATCGGCGGTGGCTGAAATGGCTGTGGAGCAGCATGTGCTGGCGCAAAACACCTTCGATATTGCCCGCAGGCAGCAGCTTAATCTGGAGTTCTTGATGGATTTTCTGCAGGAAAACGGATTTGAGCGTGTAGATTTTGTGTTTGAACCCGGAACCTTCAGTATTCGCGGGGGAATTGTGGATTTATTTTCATTTGCCCATGAGCATCCTTTTCGAATAGAACTGGACGGCGATGAGATTGAGAACATCCGCAGTTTTGATGTGAATACACAGCTTTCGCTTAAAGAAATAGACCATTTCAGCCTGGTGCCCAATGTGCACGATTCCCGTTTTGAAGGAAACAGGACGCCGGTTTTTGATTATTTGGCAAAAGACACGCTGGTATTTGGTGCGGAATTGCCCTTGCAAATAGAGAACCTGGGAAAAGGCTGGGAGAAAGCTTTACAGGACCACGCAACCGCAACCGATGCCGGTGCAGAAAATATTCCGCCACATCCCAAGGACCGCCTGCTTAAACCCGGTCAGCTGGGCCGTATTCTGGAATCGTACACTGTGCTGCATTACCTGGGTATGCCAGCTGCTAAGGCAAAAAGTGTGGGTTTTCTGCAACAACCACAGCCTGTTTTCAAGCGGAATTTCACCTTGCTGATAGATTGGCTTCGGGAGAATAAAAAGGAAGGCATAGAAAGTTTGCTTTTCAGTGAAAACAACCGGCAGATAGAGCGTTTGCAAACGATTCTTATCGACTTGCAGGCGCAGGTAGAATTTACGCCCGTATATGCCGGACTCAGTCAGGGCTTTACGGATGCCGATGCCAAAATGGCCTTTATCACCGAGCATCAGCTGTTTGATAAGTATTACCGACCGAAATCCCGTGAGCGTTATAGTGCATCCACATCGCTTACGCTGCGTGAATTGCGCAGCCTGAAACCCGGTGATTTTGTGACCCACTTGGACCATGGTATCGGACGCTTTGCCGGACTGGAAAAAATGGAGATGAACGGAGTGATGCAGGAAGTGGTTCGTTTGGTGTACCGCGATAATGACCTGCTGTATGTGTCGGTGAACAGCCTGCATAAAATTGCCAAATACACCGGTAAGGATGGCACGGTGCCTTCCCTGCACAAACTGGGCAGTCCGGTGTGGGACAAGCAAAAGAAAGCCACCAAGAAAAAGGTTAAAGACATTGCCCGCGAGCTCATCAGCCTGTATGCGCGCCGCAAGGCGCAAAAGGGCTATGCATTTGCCCCCGATAATTATTTGCAGCTGGAACTCGAAGCCGGATTTTTCTATGAAGATACGCCAGACCAGGGCAAAGCTACAGAAGATGTAAAACGCGATATGGAAAGCGAACAGCCCATGGACCGTCTGGTATGCGGCGATGTGGGTTTTGGTAAAACGGAAGTGAGCATGCGTGCGGCTTTCAAGGCGGTTTGCGACAGCAAGCAGGTGGCGGTGCTGGTGCCTACGACCATATTGGCCCAGCAACATTACAGAACTTTCCGCAAGCGTTTTTCCGGCTTTCCTGTAAACGTAGAATACCTGAACCGATTTAAAAGCGCCAAAGAGCAAACTGCAACATTGGCCAAGTTAAAAGAGGGCAAAGTAGATGTGCTCATCGGCACGCATCGCTTGTTGGGCAAAGATGTGGAGTTTAAAGACCTGGGGCTGATGATTATTGATGAAGAGCAGAAATTCGGCGTGGCCGCCAAAGAAAAACTCAAGGAACTTAAAGTGAATGTGGATACGCTAACCCTAACAGCAACACCCATACCGCGAACACTACACTTTTCACTGATGGGCGCAAGAGATTTGAGCATCATCAATACTGCACCACCCAATAGGCAGCCCGTGCACACGGAATTGCATCCATTTAACCGCGAGGTTATTTCAGAGGCTGTTCAGAATGAGTTGGGGCGTGGTGGACAGGTATTTTTCATTCACAGCCGTGTTAAGGATATTCAAGATATCGCCGCCATGATTGAGGATGTGGCGCCGGGAGCCCTCGTATGCATAGCTCATGGACAAATGGAAGGAGCTGCACTGGAAGACGCCATGATACGCTTTATTGAGGGCGAATACGATGTGTTGGTAGCCACTTCCATCATTGAAAGCGGTTTGGATATTGCCAATGCCAACACCATCATCATCAACGATGCGCACATGTTTGGCATCAGCGACCTGCACCAGATGCGGGGCAGGGTAGGGCGTAGCAATGTGAAGGCGTTTTGTTACCTGCTTTCACCGCCGCTGAGTGTGCTGAGCGAAGATGCCCGCAAGCGCCTGCGAACCATTGAAGAATATACGGATTTGGGCAGCGGTTTTCAGGTGGCCATGCGCGATTTGGATATACGTGGCGCCGGTAACCTTTTGGGAGCGGAGCAAAGCGGCTTTATTTCGGAGATGGGTTTTGAAATGTACCACAAAATTCTGGATGAGGCGGTACGCGAACTCAAGCACGAAGAATTTGCCGGTTTGTATGATGACGAGACCGATGAAGACATTAGTAGTCGCGATTGCCAGATAGAGGCCGACTTTGAAATGCTCATACCGAGCCATTACGTGACTCAGGTGGCAGAAAGACTGGCGCTGTATAGTGAATTGTCGTCCATAGAAACAGAAATGCAGATGAAGGCATTTGGCGAGCAATTGCGCGACCGTTTTGGTAAGCTGCCCGATGCGGTGGTGGCGCTGCTGGATACGGTCCGGTTAAAAAGGGCTGGAAAGCAAATGGGGCTAGAAAAAATTACGCTGAATGATGGCAGAATGCGGTTGTATTTCCCTGGCGATCCCAATGCAGCGGTTTACCACAGCGATGCTTTTGTGGAAATGATGGGCAGGATTGCCTCACAATCCGGCAAGTTTAGCATGAAGCAAACCGACAAGGCTCTGATTGTGAATGTAACTGGCGTAGAGAATGTGTTTGAAGCGCTCTATGTGCTGGAGGGGTTAAAGGGGTAAAGGCAATTCATACGCGAACAAATCAATCAGACACTCTCGCCGATTTATTCCGCAGTCATATACAGATTCATCCCATTTTTCCTGAAACGCAAAGTGTCAACCTTCAACTGTAAACTAACCCGGGAGGAGAGGCTACAAACCAGATGGTTTTGCTCCTTAGTCGCTCAGGCTTCAGGATACGAAAAAGCCCCTAGTTAAGGGCTTTTTGGTTTGGCGGAGAGAGAGGGATTCGAACCCCCGGTCCTGTTACAGACAACGGTTTTCAAGACCGCCGCATTCGACCGCTCTGCCATCTCTCCTTTGTGAGATTGCTCCCAACAGGGGGTGCAAAAGTAAGGTTTATACGTGCCTTTTGCAACGGTTTGTTGCTAAAAAGTGTTCAGCGCCAGTTAAATGATGATGCTCTGGAAAAATAATACCGACATTGGAAACCACAACACCAGAAATACAATGGCTATGGCCCACAACCAGCCTATACGAAGGTTTTTGAACATCGAATAACCCGGAGAAAGCAGTGCACAGACCCGGTACAGCGACACATCCATCCCCACCGAATAGGGAAACATCCAGAACAGAAAAATATGCATGACCTGAAAGGCCGTGAAATCAGCTTTGCGGCGGATGATAGCCCAACCGGATATCATAAGAACACCAACCATGATGACAAGGTTTTGCACCTCTACCCAGCTTTTAATGCCCCAGCTATGGCCTAATAATATATTCAAATGGTTGCCAAAATGTTTCAGCGGACTGTGCAGTCCATGTCCGTATTTCTGCTGAATGAGAAACATGGCGTTCCAATGGCCCGTTGCCACAGCATCATAGCCCCACCAAACCAGCATGCCGGCGAATGTTGCCGATCCCGTTTTCAATGCAAGCTGCCATGGAAATGCTTTGGTTTTTATCCATTGTATCAAACCCCAAAGGGCCAGACCAATCAGCAGAAATACTCCGCCGCTATAGGACAACACCGCGAGAAAGCCACAAATGCCGGCCTTCAGGTAGTCTTCTTTGCTTATAAAGTATTGCAATAGCATCAGCAGAAAAACCACCAGCGAAACCGGAAACAAGGCCTGAAAATAGATAGATCCTGGTGCAAACCCAACGATGATAAGTCCCAGCCAGTTGCGCACGGAAAAATCTCGTACATTGCACAACTTAGCCGCTACGAGCAACAATCCCAAAAAGAAAATCTGGCTTAGCCACAAACCGCTCTGAGCCGGCGCTGCACCCAACAGTGTGCATG
>VGGQ01000099.1 GCA_016868535.1 Bacteroidota bacterium
CTGAAATGCCGCGTAGATCGTTGCATCCGAAAATCCGTTAATGGAACGCAAACGGTAATCCGCATTACCCAGTGAAATTCGGTGTTCGCGTGACTCGGCCTGCAAGGCCTCATTGACGGGCTTTTCAGTGATTTCACCCCCGTAGCGTTTTTCGCCAATCCTGTTCAACGATACCGTGAGCTTTTGTCTGGGATTGGGGTCATAGGATATATTCAGGCTTGCATTCAAGTTTTCAAGGCTGGGAAACTCTGTAAATCCATCCAGATTGGCATCAAACGCCTGCCTGCTTCGGGATCCCAAAGTAAAGTAACCGCCTAATTTTTTATCTTTTGATACCCAGCTACTGCTATGGGTATTCACGAGATCCAGGGCTCGGGATCCCACATGCTGCAGGCGGGTAGATACTTCCCATTCATTTTGAACGGGTTTGCGGGTAAATACATTCACTGTTCCTGCAATGGCACTCATGCCGTACAAGGAGGAACCGCCGCCCCTCACCACTTCAATTTTCTCAATCATGGCGGCAGGAAGCTGCTCAAGTCCGTACATTCCGGTTAAAGATCCAAACAAGGGCCTGCCGTTAATCAAAATCTGAGAGTACCCTCCCGGTAATCCATTGATGCGCAGCTGGCTGTAGTTGCAGGTTTGGCAGTTGGTCTCCACCCTAAGGCCGGTCTGGAATTTTAATCCTTCATACAAATTGCAGGCCTGCAGGCGTGAAAGGGTTTGACCGCTGACTACGGTTACCTGCACGGGGCTTTCGGATCTGCGGGTTTCGGTGCGGGTTCCGGTGAGCACCACTTCCGATAAATCCAACACGGTATCGGTCTGAGCAAAACCGGAACTGACTGACAACAGCCAAAATCCAAGGGCAAGACATAATTTAGCCAGTGTACGCATTTTAAACACTCAGGTTATGGATTCATTGATGGCATTCCAAAGCACATCGCGCAATTCCACCAACCCCTGCTCTGCAACAGATGAGAAAAACAAGGGTTGCACATCAGAAAATTCCCGAATGATTGAGACTTTCAATTCATCATCCAGCATATCGCTTTTGCTGATGGCCACAATATGACGCTTGTGCAGCATTTCCGGATTGAACTGCCTTAGCTCGTGCAGCAGCGTTTCGTATTCTTTTTTATGGTCAGAGCTGTCAGCAGGAATGAGGAACAATAGCACCGCATTTCGTTCAATATGCTTTAAGAACCGATGCCCGAGCCCTTTCCCTTCATGCGCGCCTTCAATGATTCCGGGAATGTCAGCAATCAAAAAACTGCGGAAATCGCGGTATTTTACCACACCCAAATTGGGAACCAGCGTAGTGAAAGGATAGCTGGCAATTTCGGGTTTGGCGGCTGTCATTACACTCAGCAGGGTGGTTTTTCCGGCATTGGGGAAACCCACAAGTCCTACATCTGCCAGCACTTTCAGTTCCAAAATCAACCATTTTTCAATGGCCGGTTCGCCCGGCTGGGCATACATGGGTGTCTGGTTGGTACTGCTGGTAAAATGGCTGTTTCCAAGTCCGCCGCGTCCGCCCGACACCAGCACTTTCGTTTCACCATCGCGGGTAATTTCAAACAAAAATTCACCGGTTTCGGCATCGCGGGCCACGGTTCCCAGAGGAACTTCCAGAATTTCAGATTTACCGCTGGCTCCGGTTTTATTCTTTTCGCTGCCGGGTTTACCGTCTTCAGCTATGGTATGCTTTCGGTATTTAAGGTGCAACAATGTCCATAACTGGCTGTTGCCAAGCAACACTATATCTCCACCCTTTCCGCCATCGCCCCCGTCCGGACCGCCTTTGGGATTGCCTTTGGCGCGGTGAAAGTGATGACTTCCGGCGCCACCTTTACCGCTTTTACAGCAAATCTTCAAATAATCAATAAAATTGGTTTCAGCCATGCCGATTGCAAAGGTACAGCATGTAGCCTGAGGTTTTGCGCCAATGACAGGGAAATACGGGCTTTATCGTTAATTTCGCGCAGGAAATCATGGCGCAGTATCCCTTCAGCGAAATTGAAAAAAAGTGGCAGACACATTGGGCCGAAACAGGGCTTTACAAGGTATTGGAAAACCCTCAGAAGCCAAAATACTATGTACTTGATATGTTTCCCTATCCCAGCGGCACCGGATTACATGTAGGACATCCTCTGGGTTACATCGCCAGCGATATTGTGAGCCGCTACAAGCGCCTGAAAGGATTTAACGTGCTGCATCCCATGGGTTACGATGCTTTTGGTTTGCCGGCCGAACAGTATGCCATTCAAACCAGTCAGCACCCGGCAAAAACGACAGCAGCCAACATTGAAACATTTCGCCGTCAGCTGGATTTAATGGGATTCAGCTTTGACTGGAGCCGCGAGGTGAGAACCTGCGAACCGGAATATTACCGCTGGACCCAGTGGATATTCGGACAATTCTTTAACCACTGGTATGATAAAGCGGCTGAAAAAGCACGGCCCACATCAGAACTGGAAAGGCATTTCAGTCTGCATGGCAACTCAGGTATAAATGCAGCCTGCAGCGAACCCATGCAGTTCACGGCCGCAGAATGGAATGTGCTTAGCCCGAAAATGAAGTCGGATATACTGAACAACTACCGCCTGGCATTTATTGATTTTACCACCGTAAACTGGTGTCAGGAACTCGGCTGTGTACTGGCCAATGAGGAGGTTGTGAACCATCCGGAAAAAGGTCCTGTAAGTGAACGCGGCGGATATCCGGTAGTTCGCAAAAAAATGAAACAGTGGTCGCTGCGCATTACTGCCTATGCCGACCGCCTGCTCAAAGGACTGGATACCTTGGAATGGAGCGACAGTATTAAAGAGATTCAACGCAACTGGATTGGCAGAAGCGAAGGAGCTGAGATCCAGTTTACAGTTGAGAGTTTACAATCTACAGTTGGTGAAATTGCTGCCATTACGGTATTCACCACCCGCCCGGATACCCTTTTTGGTGCACCATTTGTGGTACTGGCTCCTGAGTACGAAGGATTGGGGACATTGTGTTCAGATGAACAAAGAGAAGCCGTGATGACCTACGCTGAATCTGCCAAAAACCGCAGTGAGATAGACCGCATGGCAGACACCCGCAAAACAGGTGTTTTTACCGGAGCATACGCCAAACATCCATTTACCGAAAAGCCAATACCTGTATGGGTAAGCGATTATGTGCTGGCAGGTTACGGAACCGGTGCTATCATGGCGGTACCTGCCCATGACGAGAGGGATTTTGAATTCGCAAAAGCGTTCAAATTACCCATAGTTCCGGTTATAAAACCGGAAAATAAAAACCTTTTAGAGCCCTTAAAAGAAGCCTTTTCAGCCAAAGATGGTATTTGCTTCAACAGCGATTTTCTTGATGGTTTAGCTGTTAAATCTGCCATACAAAAAGCCATTGAAAAAGTTGAGAACAAAGGTCTCGGCAAACGAAAAGTCAATTATAAACTGCGTGAGGCGGGTTTCGGCAGGCAGCGCTATTGGGGAGAACCTTTCCCTATAGTTTTTGATAGTAATCAAATTCCTCATCTCATAAACGATTTGCCGGTAGAACTACCGAAAGTAGAGAGCTACAAACCCACCGGAACGGGTGAAAGCCCGTTGGCAGGGGTGAAGGAATGGGTAGAGGTGGATTTGGAGGATGGTCCCGGCCTCCGCGAAACCGACACCATGCCCGGCTGGGCAGGCAGCAGCTGGTATTTCCTTCGCTACATAGATCCAGGCAACAGTGAGACTTTTGCCGGCCAAACAACTATTAATTACTGGAAACAGGTAGATTTGTATGTGGGTGGCAGCGAACATGCTACCGGTCACCTGCTCTACAGCCGATTCTGGACAAAATTCCTGTTTGATCTGGGATACCTGTCCGTGGATGAACCCTTCAAAAAACTCGTCAATCAGGGTATGATTATGGGTGAAGACGGCCAAAAAATGAGTAAGCGATGGGGTAATGTTGTAAACCCGGATGATGTTTGCACCCAATATGGTGCCGATACCCTGCGCATGTATGAAATGTTTCTGGGGCCACTCACTGACAGCAAACCATGGAATACCAACGGCATTGAAGGCGTGAGCCGCTTTCTCAGTAAATTCTGGCGCTTGTTTGAACAGGAAGAATTGTTTTCTCTCACGGATGAAACGCCTTCGAAATATGAACTGAAAATACTGCATAAAACCATCAAGAAAATAACGGGCGATATTGAGCAAATGAGCTTCAATACTGCTGTGAGTGCCTTCATGGTGGCAACAAACGAACTGGGAGCTTTGCAATGCAAAAAGCGGGCTGTTTTAGAGCCGTTAATCATCCTCATTGCTCCCTTTGCGCCCCATATTGCCGAAGAGCTTTGGCAAAAAGGCGGACATAAAGAAAGTGTACACCTGGCCACCTGGCCTGTTTGGGATGAACAACACCTGGTTGAAACGCATTTTGAATACCCTATCTCCATCAATGGCAAAACACGTACCGTCATCGCCTTCGATTTGAATGCAGATGCTAAAGAAATTGAAGCTACAGTCCTTACCGATGCAACCGTTCAGCGCTGGATGGAGGGCAAACCCATGAAGAAATTCATTCTCGTAAAAGGCCGCATCATCAACGTGGTTGTATAATTTTACACCTTAATAAAAAAGAAAATGGGGTTTCACGGAAGCCCCATTTTTCTTATAATCTAGTCCTGGTTATTTCAGGATTTTTAACCATTCTCTCGGTTTTCAGGGTCTGTCCATCGCCTTTCACCACCACAGTGTAAGTCTTCAGACAGATTACCGGTATTCACTTTTAGGGTGTTATTGCCTGAGAGTTTACCTGCATTCTGCTGAGCCATCAGACGACAGGCCTGATCATATAATTTGATTGTGATATTGCTAACCACATTCTGTTCCAGTGTCACATTGAAGGAAGCATGGAAAGGATTGGGCTGAACTTATATGTAGTTGCTTACAGTAGTCGGGTTAGATACAGCAACGAATTCCAGTCTGTATGCAGCCGGTGAATTTCTTGAATATACAATTTATCTGACATAGCACAACAAAGCTATGCTCAAGCCGGCTTTTAAAAAATGACCAAAGTCTCTATAATGCTTATACCGCGAAGCTCTCACCGCAACCACAAGTGCGGGATGCGTTGGGATTTATAAAATTGAATCCCTTACCGTTAAGGCCATCGCTATAATCGAGTTCAGTACCGCAGAGGTACAGAAAGCTCTTCATGTCGCAAACCACCTTCAGGTTGTCATCGCCAAATACCATATCACCGGGCTGGGATTCGTTGTCAAAATCCAACTGGTAGGTGAGGCCTGAACAGCCACCACCCTTCACGCCTACACGCACAAAATAATCAGGCGCGCTGATGCCGGCTTGCTGCATCAGGGTGTGCACTTTGCTGCGGGCCTTGTCGGTGATGGTGATATCCGCGATGTCGGTGAGCATAATGGATTAGTGGTGCCATTTTTCTTCTGCAATGGGCTCCAGGCATTGCTTGACACGATAGTCATTGATGGCGGCACGGATGGCATCTTCAGCCAGCACGGAACAATGAATTTTCACTGGCGGCAAGGCCAGCTCTTCCACGATATCCATGTTGTCTATAGTAAGTGCCTGATCTACCGATTTCCCCTTTAACCACTCAGTGGCCAGAGAAGACGAGGCTATAGCCGAACCACAGCCAAAGGTTTTAAATCGCGCGTCTTCGATGACACCGGTCTCGGGGTTTACCTGAATCTGCA
>VGGQ01000100.1 GCA_016868535.1 Bacteroidota bacterium
CTCGCTGGGAGGTTACACATTTTTAACAGGCTATACCTTTCGCCCTGACGGCCTTAATGTGGCGTTCTCAGCCGGGGAAATCATACCTATGCTGATATTTACTTTGGTGGTGATGTTTGTATTTAAGGGAGAAACGCTTCACTGGCGTTATGCACTCGTATTCTGTTTAATGATTGTTGCCTTTTGGTTGGTGCTGGGTGAATCCCTATCAAAGGCCGGAAAAAGATTTATTAAGCATTTTTGACAGTTTCCCGGACATGGCATTTTTGTAAGTTTTACCACCGTATTCTCCAATCCACTGAATCCCTTTAACCGCATTGCTGATAAAAATCTCATCGGCTGCGCTGAGGGAAATTTCGGTAATTGGATTCTCCTGAACAGAATATCCGTAGGCTCCGGCAAGTTGCATCACAACTTTGCGCATAACACCATCTACACAATACTCACTCAGGGGAGGGGTGTTGATGAATTCCCCGTTTATCGTAAAAATATTGCTCGAAACCGTTTCGGCAATTCTGCCGCTGTCATTGATAATTGCACACTCATCCCAGTTGTTTTCGGCAGCATGTAATCCGGCCATTACGTAAGTAAGAGCACTGTTGGTTTTAATAGTGCTGGTGTAATTGGAGTTTTTACTCAGTTCGCTAAAAATGCCCAGTGTAAGGCCTTTTTCATTGAGCGGATAGCCCCTGAATTCAGTGGCCCTGATTTCCGTAATTACTTGCGTAATCTGGTTTTCAGGCGTATATCGTCCTTCGCCTTCCCTATAGAATGTGCAACGCACCGAGGCTGACGGTATGTTTCTTGAGCAAAGCAATTCCTTGATATCGGTTTCGAGGTTTTGTAAGGCAAAATCTTTTGGTAAATCCATTTTCAGCAGCAAAGCTGATTTTCGGATTCTGTCCTCATGCAGTTCGGCATGCTGAATGCATTCCTGTTCATACCGCATACTCTCAAAAAAGCCGTCACCATAGCGGTAAGATCTTGAATCCAAACCCAGCTGAGGCTCATCTCCTGATACCCATAAACCTTGGTATAAAAACATATTCATGGCTTTCTTCGGCTATAATGAAAAGAGACATTGCCTTCACGAATAACGAGACTATCATTTGATATAAGCGTAATATGAAATCTGCGACTGCCATTAGAAGGCTTGTATTGAAACATTAATGCCGCCTGATAGGGAGAACTGTCAAGGGGAGATGATATGCACTGGAAAGTACCCCCAAGGTTTTTGTTTAGCGATTTTATAGAATAATGGAAGATTGATTTTTCAGTATCAATCAACATTGTGTCATTCTTGTCGGGAGAGTGTATATTTATGCCATTCTTGTAAATGGCTCTGTATTGCCACAACCCATTGAGTTTTTCACTTGGGATAGGCCATTTGCTGATAAATCCGGAGCAGAGAAGCACAATGCCAACAACTAAAGCACCATTATGCAGACCTTTTCTTAATTTCATCCCTGATTTTAGCGGCCCGGGTGTAGTCTTCATCGCGTATGGCTTCTTCCAGCATGGCTTCCAGTTCTTCCATGCTATGCTCTTCAAGTCCTGCGTGCGTTTTAGAGCCGGGTATCAGCTCTTCATGTGCAATTCTTCCGGGACTGTCTATTACTTTTGTTTCCATTTTGTCACCTTCGTAAGCAGCTTCATCCATAATCTTCGGGTCAATGAAAATAGGGCAGCGAAACTTCACGGCCAAGGCGATTGCATCGCTTGTGCGGCTGTCGAGTTCAAACGAATCAAATCCTTTTTTACAGCGTATTTTGGAAAAAAATATTCCTTCCTGTAAATCGGTGATCATCACTTCTTCTATTTCAACTTCCAGAGCCTGCATAGCCTGAACAAACAGGTCATGGGTAAGTGGTCGACTGGGTTTTATGCCTTCAATTTCCATGGCTATTGCTTGTGCCTCAAATGCCCCAATCAAAACAGGCAGTTTTCTGTCTCCCTCTTCTTCTCCAAGCACAAGTGTATAGGCACTGTGCGAATTTACGGGCAGGATAGAAACAATATTCAGGGCTATTTTGGAGCTCATGGATTAGCTTGCAGCGGATGCTTTTGCAGCTTGAATTAATTTAGGCAATACATCAAAGACATCACCCACGATACCATAATCGGCTGCCTTGAAGAAAGGAGCTTCTGCATCTTTGTTTATAACAACAATAACCTTGCTGCTGCTTACACCGGCCAGGTGCTGTATAGCTCCGCTTATACCGATTGCAATGTAAAGATTTGGTTTGATGGTAATGCCAGTTTGTCCCACGTGTTCGCTGTGTGGACGCCAGTGCATATCGCTTACCGGCTTCGAACATGCAGTGGCAGCACCAAGCACAGCGGCCAGTTCTTCCACCATGTTCCAGTTTTCAGGACCTTTCAAACCACGTCCTGCGGAGACAACAACCTCAGCCTCTGTCAGGGGTATTTTGCCGCTTATGGTTTGTGTGTCTTCAATTCTGGTGGCTGGAGCCGGCAGACCTGCAGGCTGATGGGCGGAAACAGAGCCGCTTGCGCCATAGGTTTTTATCTCAACGGAATTGGGTGTGACGGCAATTACTTTTATATCCGATTGCATTTCTACATAAGCAAATGCCTTGCCGCTGAAAACGCCTCTTTTAACCCGGAATCCGGATGTTGTATCGGGATAATCAACCACGTTGGTGGCCAGTGCAGCCTGTAGCAAAACCGCAACACGGCCGGCTATACTCTTTCCGCTGTAAGTGTTGGATATTATGATGGTTTTTCCACCATGGGTCTTGCAAACTTCAGCAAAACCTGCGGCATAAACTTCAGGACTAAATGTGGTAAATTCAGTGCCATGAAGTGTTAAAACCTCATCGGCTCCATAAGTTCCCAGGGATGCTGCATCAGAAGCACCGCCTATACTAACGGCAATGACCTTACCTCCCGTTTTCAGTGCAACTTCTTTGCCATAGGAGACGGCTTCCAGAGTGGATTTTTTGTATTGTTGATCGCGGGTTTCTGCGAAAACTATAACTGACATATCAGGTTTGGTATTAAATAACTTTGGCTTCGTTCCTTAACAAATGTAGCAATTCTTCCGGATTGTCTGCACTGATCATTTTCACACCCTGTTTGGGCTGTGGCAACTCAAACCTTACATAATTTACATGGGTAGTTCCCGAAGCAGGATCTGTAACCTGCAAGGGTTTGGTTCTTGCCGCCATAATGCCGCGCATGTTGGGTATGCGGGGTTCACACAATTCTTTCTGGGCGCTGGCAACAAAAGGCAGCGAACAACTTACGGTTTCCCTACCCCCATCAATATCTCTTTTAATGGTGGCAGTCTGCCCGGAAACACTCAACTGCGTAATTACACTGATACTTGGGATATTCAGCATGGCCCCGAGAAGTCCGCAAACAGCCCCACCGTTATAGTCGATGCTCTCGCGGCCGGTTAGGATAAAATCAAATCCTTTGTCTTTGGCATAGGCGGCAATTTGTGCTGCTACAAACTGAGAGTCTGAAGGTACTGCGTTGATGCGGACTGCGTCTGTTGCTCCCATGCTCAGTGCCTTGCGTATGACGGGTTCTGCATCGGCAGGGCCAACATGCAGTATGGTAACGGTTCCGCCGGCCGGTTCTGCTATATCCAGTGCTTTGGTAAGGGCAAGTTCATCGTAGGGATTCATGATGAACTGTACACCTTGGGCATTAAAGGATGTATCGTTGTTGGTGAAGGTGATTTTGGTGGTGGTGTCAGGCACCACACTCATGCAAACCAGAACTTTCATAGATGCTGTTAAAAGTAGTGCAAAAGTAAGCAATTTATTACGGATTTTTTGCGCTTTTCAAACCATCAGTTTCTAGGTTAAATCCAAGCTTTTGGTAGATAAACGCCATAATCCAGGCCGGACCAATCAGTAAAAACTGCAGGTCTTTCAGGAAAGAGTGTTTTTTGCCTTCTATGCGGTGTTCTAAGCGTTGTCCGATCCAGGCTGTTGAAAAAACGATTAATGCAACAATTAACAATGACCAGCCTTGAATTTCAATCAAAGCAGACAAGGTAATACACCCTGCACCCAAAACAACAAAACCGAATGGAAGCACCGGAGAAAGCAGAAAGTAATACATCAGCACAAATGCAAGCACAGGAAGGTCAAGTCCATTTAAGCCGACAAAAGAATGGGAATTCCATTTTACCATGTGCAACAGTGCACAAACAGACCAGAAAATGGCAGGTACGCACACAAAATGTATTATTTTATTGATCGAATTAGTATGGCTTTCTCCTTATTCAGACAGAAGAAATGTGAGGTTTTTCATCAATTATCAAAAATACAATTAAATGGTATTGGATTAACCATTGTGAATAACTCCTGTATGCCTTAAAATAACATATACATTTAGTTTTGATGTTGAAATGGGGAATACAATCTGCTCATACCATGTTATTGCCATCGGGGGCGCGGTGATGCATAATATGGCGCTAGAATTACAGGCGCATGGTCACCAAGTTACAGGCAGCGATGATGAAATATTTGACCCTGCGAAAAAAAGGCTTCAGGCTGCCGGTTTGCTGCCCGAACAATATGGATGGTTTCCGAAAAAGGTGCATCAAAATCTGGATGGAATTATATTGGGTATGCATGCCCGTTCAGATAATCCGGAACTGCTGAAGGCTCAGCAGCTGGGATTGCCCATTTATTCTTTTCCTGAATTTGTTTACCGGCACGCCGAACACAAAAAACGGATTGTCATTGGCGGAAGCCATGGAAAAACCACCTCCACAGCCATGCTTATGCATGTGTTAAAGGCCTGCGGCCACGAATTTGACTATCTGGTAGGTTCACAGCAGCCCGGATTCGAGCGCATGGTTAAACTCAGCGATGCATCCATAATGGTTATTGAAGGCGATGAATACCTCACATCTGCCTTGCAGCCCGTTCCTAAATTTCATGTTTACAAGCCCCATTTAGCCATGCTTACAGGGGTTGCCTGGGATCATGTGAATGTTTTTCCTACATTTGATAATTATGTAGCGCAGTTTGAAATTTTTCTAAAAACGTTACAACCTGATGCCCGCTGGTTCTGGTATGCCGGAGATCCGGATCTTGAAAAACTTGCAAAAAACAGCCACTATATCAGTCAGTCATATTGCGAGCCGTTATTTTCTTCCACGGCAAATGGCTGCACCGTTCATATAGATGGTAAAGATTATCAACTTGCCATCTTCGGCAGGCATAACCTTCAAAATGCCGCTGGGGTGGCTTTATTGGCGGGTGAACTTGGGATAAGCGCGCATCAGTTCTGGGTCGCCATGCAAACATTTTCAGGCACTGCCAAACGGCTTGAAAAAATATATGAATCCGAACAAGCTTCAGTGTACCGTGATTTTGCCCATGCCCCCAGCAAGGTTAAGGCCACCGTGGAAGCAGTTCGCGAGCAATATCCAAATGATAATCTGATTGCAGTCTTTGAACTGCACACATACAGCAGCCTGCAGCCCGACTTTTTGCCCGGCTACCGCAATACGCTTTCACCGGCCAATCATGCCTTTGTACTATATGATCCTCATGTGTTTGAGCTAAAACGCATG
>VGGQ01000101.1 GCA_016868535.1 Bacteroidota bacterium
GGTTTTGACGAGCATCCCGGCCATGCGGTGGCAAAAAAACAGATGCGCGACTTTGGCGGCATGATTTCCTTCACCTTAAAGGATGACTCCGTGGAATCAGCCATGAAATTTCTGAAAAGCACCCATCTTTTCTCGCTAGCTGAAAGCCTCGGCGGTGTTGAAAGTTTGGTTGGACACCCTGCCACCATGACCCATGCTAGTATTCCCGAGGCGCAAAGAAAAGCTGCAGGGTTAAAGGATTCCCTCCTTCGCCTAAGTGTCGGCATTGAACACATCGACGACTTAATCGAAGACCTGAACAAGGCATTGCTGGCTGTTTAATCATTTATAGCAGGCTAAACAACAAAATAACCGATGGCTTTGCCCGTTGAAGCAAATTAATCTTTTCAGGCTATTGATTGTATTTATGTAGGTTACGCCAGTCTTTTGGAGGTCTTTATATTATTTCTATGTAGATGAATAAAAAAACGTTAAAACAGTTTTTGGATGAAAAATACCATCAGTTCAACGATTCATCATTCATAGCCCCTGATCCCATTTCAGTTCCTCACCGCTTCAGCAAACAACAAGACATAGAAATTGCCGGACTTTTTGCCGCTTTGCTTGCATGGGGAAACCGCACCACTATAATCAACAGCACCAACCGCCTGATGAAGCTTATGGAAGATAGCCCGCACGATTTCATACTGAATCACAGGCAAGACGACCGGCATTGTTTTGAAAAATGGGTTCATCGCACGTTTCAGTTTCCGGACCTGCTTTATTTTCTGGAATTTCTTCAATATCACTACAAAAGCAACGAAAGTCTGGAAACTGCCTTTTCGGCTGGAATGAGCAAAAAGAATACTTCCATAGAAAATGGGTTGATTCATTTTCAAAGGTATTTCTTTTCACTGCCGCATCTGTCGCGTACGGAAAAGCACCTGCAGACGCCTTTGCGGAAAAGTGCCTGTAAAAGAATCAATTTATTTCTGCGCTGGATGGTTCGTTCGGATGACAAGGGTGTGGATTTTGGCATATGGAAAAACATTTCACCGGCACAGTTAATTTGTCCGCTGGATGTGCATGTGCATCGAATCGCTGTGCAATTGAAACTCATCACGCGCAAGCAGGCCGACTGGCAAACGGCAGTGGAACTGACGGAATCACTGCGAAAATTTGACCTCATAGACCCCGTAAAATATGATTTTGCCCTGTTTGGCCTTGGCTTGGAACAAGGTGGCAAAAAGTTGATAAAATAACAAAATGTCAGGACTATTATATTATATTTGATGCGGGATATAAAAAACAATAATCACTAATTTAATATAACATGGTTGAAACTTTTACAAGCGGCAACTGGAATGAAAAGGTACTTCAATCTGACAAACCTGTACTCGTTGACTTCTGGGCAGAATGGTGTGGCCCCTGCCGCATGATTGGACCTATCGTTGAAGAAATTGCCAAGGAATATGATGGCAAAGCTGTGGTGGGTAAACTAAACGTTGACGGAAACGGCGATATTGCCGGAAACTACGGCATTCGCAGTATCCCTACCCTTCTGGTTTTCAAGGGCGGACAGCTCGTAGATAAAATCGTCGGCGCGGTGCCCAAACCCTCCATCACACAAAAGATTGACGCAGCACTTTAAACGTTTTGATGTTTCATAAAAAGGTCGGGAATACCGGCCTTTTTTCGTATATTTGATAGCATATGCTTCTTGAGGAAGTTCAGCAGTACCAAAATCTTGAATTACTAGCCAAACAAGTGGTGGAGGGTTTTATTACCGGTATGCACCGAAGTCCTTTTCATGGCTTTTCAGTTGAGTTTGCAGAACACCGCCCCTACAACCCAGGAGAAAGTACCCGAAATATTGACTGGAAGCTTTACGCACGCACAGACCGCATTTATACAAAGCGTTTCGAAGAAGAAACCAACCTGCGCTGCCGTATCGTGCTTGATTTGTCGGGCAGTATGTTTTTTCCTGCAAATAATCTGGCCAAAGTTAAATTTTCTGTATTATCCGCTGCTTCCATTTGCCATTTGCTTCAAAAACAAAGAGACGCTTTTGGATTAACCACTTTTAGCGATAGCATAAAACAACAAACTCCAACACGCAGCAGCCGCGCACATCTTCAGGAAATCCTTAATACCCTGCAACCACTTTGGGATCTTAAAAAAGCACCTGTACAGACCGAAAAAACCCAGATCGCACAAAGCCTCGAACAAATTGCGCTAAGACAACATAGGCGAAGTCTTATTGTAATTTTCAGCGACATGTTTGAAAACCACATGGATGACACTGCTATCTGGCAAGCTATCCAGCATTTAAAATATGCTAAAAACGAGATTATTATCTTTCATGTTCAGCATGCACCTCAGGAATTGCATTTTGATTTTGACAACAGACCAACAAGATTCATAGATACCGAATCAAGTGAACAGATTTTGCTGAACCCGGCTGAAATAAAAACTGCATATTTACAGCAAATCACAGTTATTGATAAGAGAATCAAAGACCGTTGTCTTCAGTATAGCATTGATCTCTACACTATCGATGCATCGCAGGATTTCGGACAGGTCCTGTTGCCTTTCTACCTGAAAAGAATGAAAATGGCCTAGCGGTTGAAAATCAGACGCATAGGGTTATAATTTTCTGTAAACCCACCATCCCAGCCCAATACGCCATTTACCCAAACTTTTTCAATGCTGTGGTTGAATTCCATTCCGTTTAAGGGGCTCCAGCCGCATTTATATAAGATATTCTGCTCACTTACCTTAGAATACGCATTGGGTTTAACCAATACCAGATCGGCGTAGTGACCTTCTCTGATATAGCCGCGGCGGTCTATCTGGAAGCACTCTGCAGGTTTGTGGCACATCTTATCAATTACCTTTTCATAGGATACTTTCCCCTGTGAAACATAATTCATCATAAGTTGAAGGCTATGTTGCACCAAAGGAAGTCCGGAAGGACTCTGTGTATAAGGCAATTTTTTCTCCTGCAGTGTATGAGGTGCATGGTCCGTGGCAATTATATCCAGACGATCATCCAGCAAAGCCTGCCACAATGCCTCTTTATGCTTTGCCGCTTTTATGGCCGGATTGCATTTAATCAAATTACCCAGTGTGGCATAGTCACTAGCGGTAAAATGGAGATGGTGAACACATACCTCAGAGGTGATACGCTTCCGGGCCAGGGGAATATCATTGCGAAAAAGCAACAGTTCGTCGGCAGTAGTTATGTGCAAAATATGCAGGCGTGTGTTGTTTTTCAAGGCTAGATCCCTTGCAAAGGATGAACTGAGCAGGCAAGCCTCTTCATCGCGTATGCGGGCGTGTTCTGCAGCCGGAACATCCTCACCATAACGCTGAATCCATTCTGCCAGTCTTTCCTTTACCCGGCTTTCATTTTCACAGTGCGTGGCAATCAGAACCGGAATTTTGGAAAATATTTTATCCAGCACGGCTTCATCATCCACCAGCATATCGCCTGTGCTGCTACCCATAAAAATCTTGACACCGCATGTATTAAGGGGATTTACCTTTTTCAATTCTTCAAGATTATCCTTGGTGGTGCCCATGAAAAAGGAATAGTTAACAGCGCTTCGGGCAGCGCCAATGTTCATTTTTTCTTCCAGCCTTTCTAGGGTAGTGGTCTTAGGCTCTACATTGGGCATTTCCATAAAGGAAGTAACACCACCCGCAAGTGCGGCACGGCTTTCTGTATAGATTTCCGCTTTATGGGTAAGTCCGGGTTCGCGAAAATGTACCTGATCGTCGATTATGCCGGGCATCAGAAAACATCCTGCGGCATCCACCTCAATTCCTTTACTTGCAGAAATACCATTTTTTTCTATCCTGGCGATAAATTGTCCTTTAATCTCAATATCGGCTTGATAGACTTCGCCCTCGTTGATTATACGGGCATTGCGTATTATAGTTCTGTTCATTGTTAGTATCTGCAAAAATAAGGTCTAAATACCCTGAAGGTGTGAATAATTTGAATAGACATAATCGCCCAAGCAATCACGCATGAAGTTTGTCATTTTTTCGCCATTGTAATGGCAATAGCTTAGTAAAATCAAACCTTACCGCTTTGATTGGCATAGCAAAAAATCTCCTTTTGTACACAGTCATCGGACTTGCCATTGAAATCCATAAAGCCCTGGGGCCCGACCTGAAGAAGAGCGCATACCACTAATGTCTTTTGTATTGAACTCGGACAAAACAGTATTTCAGCCACATCCGTGAAACCCCTGTCTTTTACCTATAAAAATCTACATATTTATGATGGCTACAGAATAGATCTGGTAATGGATGACAAACTGGCTATAGTGCTCGAAACCTACAATCAAAATCTCAGACAATCATGTGTGCAAAATGCTGCGCTGTGTGAAATTGGACAATTATTGCCCGAGGCTCATTATCAATTGTAATTTGCCTTTGCTAAAGAATAGCCTCAGTCGGGTGGTCAATCACAGACCACTTCCCACTTCCCGATAAAATCCGCTTCCTGCCTGAATATGCCGGATATTGATTTTATCGGGTAATTTCGCACTGTGAGTATGGGTGCGTTTAATATCCTTATATATTGCATAGCTATAAAAAACGAAAGGTTGCACATCTCAACCGAAATGGGAGGAGATCATGCGTCTAAAAAGTTTCCCGGCGGCGGACTTGAGCCGGGTAAAGGTCAGTGAGATGGGTGAGGGTGATCTTTCATGCAAGAAAGGTTCCGTAGTAAATGGCGGGGCTTTTTTAATGATAATTATTCTGGACAAAAAATTTGTTTGTTCCGATTAAACCTTTTAATTTCAGTAGAGTCTAAACCATGAAATAATTTAGAATCATGTTAAAAAGCTTACTAACCTTAATAATTTTTCTGAGTATTACCAAGATAATTGGACAAGTAAAACCAAGCATCGGGCTTAACGGTTTACCTGCCGATACCACAAAAATATGCACAATACCGTGGTATTTAGGTAGTTTCTATACGTCGGGCTATCAGCAAGGGGATACCGTACCTGACTTTAAACTTTATTCCCTGAATGGTGATTCTCTTGTTTTGTCAAAAGAATTACAAGGTGGCAAGCCAGTCTTATTAATCGCCGGAAGTTTAACATGTCCTGTTTTCCGTAACAAGGTAGCAACCATTAACCAGGTTGTTAGTACCTATAGTTCAAAAATCAAAGTATTTATTATTTATACAGCGGAGGCGCATCCGACAGATACCTCACCCTATTCAGGAAGAATTAATGTTACCACAGCCAACATCAATGCAGGAATTTTATTTCCTCAACCTAAAACTTATGGCGCTCGAAAAAAACTGGTTGATACAATGAGTAAATGGGTAACAGTTAATGCACCGATCTTTATAGATGGACCTTGTAATAAATGGTGGAGTAATTACGGACCGGCTCCCAACAATTCCTATTTGATCTCCCCAAACGGCGTTGTGCTGAATAAACACGGTTGGTTTCATAGGGCGCCTGACGATATTTTTTGTGATTTAGAC
>VGGQ01000102.1 GCA_016868535.1 Bacteroidota bacterium
ATCCACATAAAAAGCGGCACTGTTTGCTACGGCTATGCCTTCTGATTCAGCATAGGTTAATGACAGCGGTCTGTCAATACCCACAACATCGTCGTAGGTGGCAACAAAATTTTGGGCTTTGGTCATACTTTTGCCCCATAAAGCGGTACAGAAACTATCCCCTGTATTGGATGTATTTGAAAAGCCCAGCACCCTTACAGAGTCTGAACAATACATGCGGTGGGTGGTTGGGCCTGTTCCACCACGGGCAGTAATGCCGAAATACACGTGCTTAGCGATAACAAACCGGGTGGCGTTGGCGGTGTAAACAAAACCAAACCAGCCTTCATATGCACCGGTTTTATCGGTGTAGAAGGTGTCAATGGCTGCATTGGTAGTCCATGTAACCGAACCGGCTGAATTGTATTTAAATCCGCTGGTATCAACAAGCATGGCATTGCCGGCACCCGCAAAATCTGTAGACAAACCCAAATCTGTTGCGACCATGCCACGGGTTGTATACTGATACATGGTGCTGGGATCCAGACCTACGATCCGGAGTCTGCTCATTACAGGGAGTCGCGTTGTGCCACCTGAACCCATATATTTTGGAACAATAATACCCTGGACCTTTGAAGAAGAATACTGCGCCGACAGCTGCAATACGACTGTCAACAGCATAAATATGGTAATTTTTTTCATGTTTTTTGGAAGAGAGGCAAATCTACTCAAAAATGCTCCAAATGCCAATTATTTCTTTTGTAGGCAAAACGGCAGATTATTCTTTGGCGTATGCAATGGTGTGAACGTCAACCCTTTGGGCGCCGGCATTCAGCAATACCCTTACACAGGCTTCCATTGTAGCACCTGTGGTGACAACATCATCCACCAGCATAATGATTTTATTTTTCAATTCTTCAGGATGGCTTACCACAAATACATCTGCAACATTGCGCCAGCGCTCCCAGCGCGATTTACGGGTCTGCGTTTGGGTAAATGCACGTCGCTGCAAAAATTCTGTGCATACCGGAACTGATAACTTTGACCCCAAACCCTCGGCAAATGCTTCACTCTGATTATATCCACGCTGCTTCTGCTTTCGCCGGTGCAACGGCACCGGGATGATAAAATCAACCTGTGGCCGGGAGGTTTGTAAAAGCTCATCTGCATACATTTCACCCATCCATAAGGCCAGATCGCAGTTGTCTTTGTACTTTATTTCGTGTAGCAACTTACGGGTAATTCCCCCGCTCCGAAAGACAAGAAAAGCCCCTGAATGACCTATTGGCACGCGGCCGCGAAACACATTGAAAACAGGATTTTCTTGCGGGTTTAGCCAACGGGTTTTGGGCAATTTCCGCAGGCAATATGCACAGATTTGTCTTTCCTGTTTTATCAGTGCCAAACGGCAAATCACACATGCCTTCGGATAAAATAACCGGTGGAGACTTTTGAAAAAATAACTCCTGAGAACAAACCTCATTCAACGAATATAAACTATTTCATTAGCATTCCCAAATAATCCATAAATTAGATGAACTTTGCAGGGTAAAACATGGAACGCAGAGACATTCCCAAACAAAAAATAAACAAAGATGCCATTAGCAAATCGATGCGGCTTTTTGGTCTTATACCCTCATCAGACAGATGGATGCTGGCACTGGGAACATTGTTTCTGGCCGTTACCGCCGGCACAGCACTGCTTTTTCCGGATTTGCTGGGCAGAATGGTAGATGCCTACACGGATGTAAACAAACTGCAGGAAAGTGCGATGGTTTTTCTCTACCTGTTTCTGGCGCAGGCCCTGTTTTCGTTTCTGCGCATAGGTTTATACGTGCGGGTAGCCGAAAATCTCACTGCTGTGCTGAGAAACCGCCTTTACAAATCCGTGCTGCTTCAAAATATGGATTTCTTTCACCATAAACGCACAGGCGATTTACTCAGCCGTTTTACCGCTGATATTGGTCAGATTCAGGACACCTTCACCAGTAACCTTGCCATGTTTTTGCGTCAGCTGATGGTGATTCTGGGCGGCATTGTATACTTGTTTTTTACAAGCAAAACATTGTCTTTGTACATGCTGGGCACAGTGCCCCTAGTGGTGTTTATTTCTCTGTTTTTCGGGCGGTTTATCCGCAAAATCGGCAGGCAGGTGCAGGAACTTACGGGCAACAACAGTGTGATTGCAGAAGAAACGTTCACCGGTATCCAGAATGTTAAAGCTTTTACCAATGAAAATTATGAAATACACCGCTACGGGCAGGATGTGGAGGAGCTCCGCAAAAAGAGTATTTACCGAGGATTGATGCGGGGCACATTCAGCAGTTTCATCATCGTTTGCCTGTTTGGAAGCATTGTCTGGCTGATTTTTCTGGGACTGGGCATGGTAAGATCCGGCGAAATGGCGTTGGGTGAGCTTATCAGCTTCATGTTCTTTACCGGTTTTATCGGTGGCAGTATTGGCGGCATGGCCGAACAATTTGTTCAGATACAGAAAACACTGGGTGCAGTGGAGCGCGTGCTGGATTTGATAGAGAAACCCACGGAAGCATTGCATGATGAAGCTTCACCTTCAACGATACAAGGAGATGTTGCCTTTGAAAACGTTTCCTTTAGCTACCCCGGCAGACCCGATTTCAAGGTTCTGGAAAATATATCCCTTCATTTGCCTGAGGGCAAAACTCTGGCGATTGTTGGTCCCAGCGGTGCCGGAAAAAGTACAATTATCAATCTGATTTATCGCTTTTATGAGCCAGATTCGGGACGCATATCCCTTGGCGGAAAACCAATTTCTGAAATGGGTCTGTTTGAATGCCGAAGAAAACTGGCACTGGTGCCTCAGGAGATTTTGCTTTTTGGAGGCAGTATCTATGAAAACATTCTTTACGGCAAACCCGATGCAGAAAGAGAAGCTGTTATTCAGGCGGCTAGGATGGCCAATGCCCACGATTTTATTTCGACATTTCCAGAAGGATATGAAACCATTGTTGGTGACCGTGGCATAAAGCTCAGCGGCGGCCAGCGTCAGCGCATTGCCATAGCCAGGGCTATGCTCAGAAACCCACAACTGCTGATACTGGATGAGGCCACCAGCAGCCTTGACACGGAGAGCGAACAACAAGTACAATCGGCATTGAAAACCCTGATGAAAGGGCGCACCAGTATTGTTATTGCACACAGGCTCAGCACCATTCGGCATGCAGACACCATCGTGGTTTTGAAACAGGCTAGAATCATTGAACAGGGCAGCCACGAGGCCCTGATGGAAATGGAAGCCGGCTACTTCCGAAAAATGGTAGAAAGACAACAGGCCAATACCGACTTTATCAATGACCAGGAAAACCCATAAAAGTTTGGAACGCCCTGAAACGATTTGTCTGGTTTTGACTGAAAAGCCCGCAAAGGAAACGTTTGGGCTATTGAACCATTAAACCACAAAACCCTACCGACGCCAGCCCTGAGGGTTTTTGGCAAATTCGAGCACGGGTTGCAGTTTTTGGGCAGGCAGAAAACCCTCTTTTACGGCCACCTCGCACAACGTGGCAAAATTGCTGATGGTATAAAAGGGAATTCCGGCGTCTTTAAAACGTTGTTCTGCATCAGAAAAACCGTAGGTAAACAATGCCAGCAAACCTACCAATTCGCCCCCCGCTTCCCGAACGGCCTCGGCGGCCTGCAGGCTACTTTTTCCTGTACTGATAAGGTCTTCAATCAAAACCACTTTGTCTCCGGGCTGCATTCTGCCCTCAATCTGGTTTTTTAAGCCATGCATTTTAGGCTCAGGACGAACATAGCAATACGACATATTCAGCAAATCGGCTACCAAGGCGCCATGGGCAATGCCTCCTGTGGCAATGCCCGCAAGCAAATCTGCTTGAGGAAAGTGCGCTTTTTTCATGGCCGCCAGTTCGTTCTTTACCAGATTACGCACCTCCGGAAATGACAAAACCATTCGGTTATCGCAGTAAATGGGAGATTGTATTCCCGATGTCCAGGTAAACGGTTGGTCGGGATTGAGTTTAACAGCATGAATTTCCAAAAGAAATTTTGCTAACTTTGCAGCTCTTTGGTCCATGAGCCTGCAAAGCTATAAAATATACTTCAACGATGGCACAATTGTGATGGCAGATTCTCCTGCCGCGTTTAAAGGTTTACCCAATTTGTTTTACATAGACGATGATGAAATTCATAAGAGTTTCAACATTCTCACCTCATCAGTAAGCACAGGTAAGGCATTGAATTACGGACTGATCAACCCCGATCCTGTGCAAATTTTCCGCGAGTTTCTAGATAACTATACCGTTATTCAAGCCGCCGGCGGTCTTGTTTTAAACAAAGAAAAACAACTTCTCACCATAAAGCGAAACGGTATTTGGGATTTGCCCAAAGGTAAGATTGAGCGCCATGAAGACCAGCGTGCTGCAGCCCTAAGGGAGGTAATGGAAGAGACCGGTTTGAATATGCTCAACATATCTGATAAAATCGGGGAAACCTACCATGCCTATTTCGAAGATGAAGTGGTGTTGCTGAAGGAAACCCACTGGTACAAAATGAATAGCAGCGGTAAAGGCAAACTGAAACCCCAGGAAGAAGAAGGAATATCAGAGGTTAAGTGGGCAGATCTGGAATGGTTCAAAGGCCCTGAGTTTTACACCTACCACAGCGTAAAAGATATTATTGGCAAACTACTGACCCATGAAGCGGCAGTAACCGAAGTCTTAGATTAAGCCCTTACCTGTGCGGGCACAAAACGGGTGTAATCGCCTTTGCAAATAATCAAATCCCGAACCAAACTACTTGAAATATAACTTACTTCAGGAGAAGTAATTACAAAAACAGTTTCAATCATTGGATTAAGTTCTTTGTTGAGCTGTGCAATATGGGCTTCATAATCGTAATCGCTGCCGTTTCGCAAGCCCCTCAAAATATATTGGGCGCCCACTTCCCTGCAAAAATCAACAGTGAGTCCGCTGTAGGATGACACCGAAATCTTGGGTTCTGCCGAAAATATTTCATGGATCCAGAAAAGGCGTTTCTCGGTATCAAACAGGGTCTGTTTTTTGGTGTTTTCGCCTATGGCGATTACAATTTTATCAAACAGCAGCAAACTTCTTTTAATAACATCCACATGCCCGTTGGTAATGGGATCGAAGGTGCCGGCAAAGACCGCAATGCGGGTTTCCATAAAACAAAGTTAAGGGATAAAAATGCCAATTGCAGAACTCCCGTATTTTCGGATTTCAACCGGGGTGGTGGTAAAAACCATGCCCGGTCTGTGTTCGAGTACAAAAACACCACCGGGTTTCAGCCTGGCCACAGCCAGTTCGGGTAACCGCACCAGCACAGACAAATCGTATGGTGGATCGGCAAAAACGATATCAAATTTAGGTTCAATCCCTTCCAGGAACTTGAAAACATCGCCCCTGAGTACCTGCCAGGTTGTAAGATTCTTTTCTTTCTGAATTTCTTGCTGGTACCAGATATTTTTTGTCTCTATATCAAGCGAAACAACA
>VGGQ01000103.1 GCA_016868535.1 Bacteroidota bacterium
TATTGCCCGGTTTGACAGTATAAACCTCAAATGTGACCCGGAATGGTCTGCAACACTTCGCGATGAATATCCTCAAATTATTCCTGGGTGGCATATGAACAAAACGATGTGGAACACAGTTTATTTTAACGGACTGCACGAAAAATTCATTGAAAGCTTAATTTTGCATTCTTACCGTGAAGTGGTACGGAAATTGCCCAAGAAAATATAGATAAACATTAAACTCACCCATGAATAAGTACATAACCACCGCAATTGCCTTCGCCTTTGTAGGTGTTTCCATGGCGCAGAAAAAAGCGGCTACCAGCAAGAAAAACAACAAAATGAACGAAATACCACAAATCATCCAGACTCAGCCAGATGGTATGTATGCAGAAATGCAAACCAGCAAGGGTAGTGTTTTTTTAACACTGCACTACAAGCAAACCCCGATGACCGTGTGCAACTTTGTAGGTCTTGCCGAAGGCAAAATCACAAACACAACAAAACCGGCAGGTGTTCCCTACTACGATGGCATCAAATTCCACCGCGTAATCGCCAATTTCATGATTCAGTGCGGTGACCCTCAGGGCAATGGCACCGGCGGACCGGGTTATAGTTTTGAAGATGAATTTTCATCTGATTTGAAACATACTGGACCCGGCATTCTATCCATGGCCAACGCAGGCCCCGGCACCAACGGCAGTCAGTTTTTCATTACCCATGTAAAAACCGACTGGCTGGATGGCAAACACAGTGTATTTGGAAAAGTAATTGAAGGACAGAACGTAGTAGACCAAGTGCAGCAGGGCGACTCCATCGTAATGCTTAAAATATTCCGTAAGGGTGCTGAAGCTGAAGCTTTCACTGCTACACAGGAAATGTTTGAAAAACTGCAGGCTCCGTTGAAGGCAGTTAAAGAAGAAAAGCTGAAAAAATTAGATTTTGCCCGCAATGATGAAGAAGTTTTGAGACTTTATCCTACTGCCCTAAAAACCGAAAGTGGATTGTGGTATGTGATTGAGAAAGCCGGTACAGGCGTAAACGCCTCAGCAGGAAAACAGGTGAAAGTGCACTATAGCGGAAAGCTGGCAGATAACATGGAATTCGACAATTCATACAGCCGCAACGAGCCCATCGCGTTCCAGTTGGGTGTCGGACAAGTAATTCCGGGCTGGGATGAAGGCATTGCCCTGATGAGTGTAGGTGCTAAATTCAAACTCATTATTCCTTCAAAACTCGGCTACGGACCAAGGGGTGCGGGTGGTGTGATCCCTCCCAATGCCACCCTGATTTTCGATACTGAACTGATGGAAGTTAAATAATTGAGGCACCAGAAGCAACTACGCCCAAAGGCATCTTTAAAACAAATGGAGAAGCCTTAGATGCATGAAAGACTAACAGAGAAAACATGCTTAAAAAAGTAAATCCAGACAATATATGGATGCTGGCTGCCGCTTTTGAATACCCAAACCTGGGTATGCTGACCGCGGCTGAATGGACGCTGTTTATGTGTTGGTACAGCGAGCACCATTTGCCTCAAATCGAAGCCTGTATATAGAACTAAAAAATCAACATTTCAAGCTCGAGGATGTGTTGCTTCTACTGTGTTGAAAACTACTGAATTAGTTTCTTACACGTTCCTGCATTCCCATACTACTTTTGTATTCCGTAGCGACCAAATCACATCGCTTTTCCAACATGAAAATAGCCAAATTCGTCTTCGTTACGGGTGGAGTTACATCCTCTCTTGGCAAAGGCATTATCTCCGCATCGCTGGCAAAACTTTTGCAGGCCAGGGGTTACAGTGTAACCATCCAGAAATTTGACCCCTACATCAATGTAGATCCGGGTACCCTGAACCCCTATGAGCACGGAGAATGCTATGTGACCGAAGATGGCGCGGAGACCGATCTTGACCTTGGGCACTACGAACGTTTTCTGAACACTCCCACCTCGCAAAACAACAACGTTACCACAGGTAGGGTTTACCAGACCGTAATTGAGAACGAACGTCGTGGCGATTACTTGGGAAAAACCGTTCAGGTAATCCCCCACATTACCGACGAAATCAAAAAGCGTATGCGCTATCTGGGAGAAAGTGGTAAATACGACATTGTCATCACCGAAATTGGTGGAACCGTGGGGGATATTGAATCCCTTCCTTACCTCGAGAGCGTGCGTCAGTTGCTTTGGGATATGGGTCCGGAAAATGCCATTGTTATTCACCTTACCCTAATCCCATACCTGGCAGCCGCAGGCGAATTAAAAACCAAACCCACACAGCACAGTGTGAAAATGCTATTGGAACAAGGTGTTCAGCCCGACATACTGGTTTGCAGAACTGAGAAGCATCTCACCATCGATATGCGACGGAAAATAGCTTTGTTCTGCAATGTACATCAGCATGCGGTTATAGAAAGCATTGATGTCAGCACCATCTATGAAGTTCCTATGGCGATGTTAAAAGAGAAACTGGATAAGGTTGTATTGAATAAACTGAAACTGAAAAGCATTCAGGAGCCCAACCTAGATCAATGGCGCGATTTTCTATTTCGTCTTGAACATCCAAAAAGCGAGGTAAATATTGCCCTGGTAGGAAAATATGTGGAACTGCCCGATGCCTATAAATCCATAAACGAAGCCTTCATACATGCCGGAGCGGCCAATGAGTGCAGGGTCAATATCGTCAACATTCACAGCGAACTGATCACCAAAGGCAATGCACCCTATAAATTAGGTGGTTTTAGCGGCATTCTGGTAGCTCCCGGTTTTGGTAACCGTGGAATTGATGGAAAGTTAACCGCTGTAAAATATGCACGCGAAAACAACATTCCTTTTCTCGGTATTTGCCTGGGAATGCAGTGTTCTGTTATTGAGTTTGCCCGCAACGTTCTGGGATTGAAAGATGCTCACTCTGCTGAAATGTCAGGTGACACCAAAAATCCGGTGATTGATTTGATGGAGAATCAAAAAAAAATCAGTCACATGGGCGGTACCATGCGTTTGGGATCTTATGCCTGTGAGCTTGCCAAAGGCTCGCATGCTCTAAAAGCATACGGGAAAGCCAAAATTACCGAAAGACACCGTCACCGCTATGAATTCAACGATAAATTCAAAAAAAGGATGGAGGATGCCGGCATGAAAATTACAGGTACCAACCCGGATACAGGGCTGGCCGAAATTGTGGAGATTCCAGGACATAAATGGTTTGTGGGCGTTCAGTTTCACCCTGAACTCAAAAGCACGGTGGCTGACCCTCATCCTCTTTTTGTGAAATTCATCAAAGCCGCCATGGATTAACCACTGACAATGATGCAGTTTCTTCCTTTGAAAAAATGGAAATCAGGCAGATATCAAAAGGAAGAGGTCATCATTGGATTGCTGTTTTGCCTGGCATTGATTCCGGTTCTACGAAATATTAGTTCAGACAATGACCTCGATATTTTCTATTCAGCGGCAAAAGATCTGCGCCTGGGAACATACCCATACAACCATCCGCATTTGGATGGAATGTGGTTCTATTACAGTCCACTTTTTGCTTCCGTGATTGCTCCTCTCACCCTGTTTCCTGTACAGATCTTAAAAGCGCTATGGATGCTGCTGGGTTTTACCATGCTGAACCGCATTTACATACTGCTGAGGCATGTTCTGTGCCTGGGCTACTCAAGCCGTGAAACCTGGTTTTTAATTGCACTTGCGGTGATTTCCTATCATGCTGTTTTTATAAACCTTCTCTATGGTCAATTAACCATTTTAATGGTTTGGTGCTGTATGGAAGGCATGTACAGGATGAAAGAAAACCAAAGCATTGCGGGTGGTATGTCATTTGCAATGGGTATAAACATCAAAATTCTTCCCGTTTTTTTCTTTTGGTATTTTATACTGAAAAAAAACATGAAAGCCATATTCATGATAACGGCTGGAATTGCGCTACTCACCCTTATACCCTATCTGTATCTGCCTGCCGATTATCACACCCAGATTATGAAAGACTGGCTGGGACTGCTGAATCCATTGAATAAAGAACATGTAAACACTGTGGGAGAAGGTGGTTTTACGGATTTTGCCAGTTTGCTCACCCGTTATTTGACCCGGACCATTATTCGTGGTGAGGGAAATTATTCAATCGCGGCACTCAGCACAAAACAAGTTTTCCTGATCCAATGGGTATTTAGGTTATTTATTACGTTTTTAAGTGCCTGGGTTCTATTGAAATTTATACCGCACAAATTCAGTGGTGATAAAGCCATTCTCGCAGGAGCAGCTTTTTTTATGGCCTGTATTCCCGTTGCATTTCCTCACCAGCGCGATTACTCGGTGATGATGTGCCTGCCCGGAGCAGCTTTACTACTGCATAGTTATATTGTTACCGGATTCCGCCCGCCTAAAGGCTTGCAGATATTCACGCTAATGACTATGACCCTTATGGGACTGATCATATTTTTTCCGCTACTGCCTTGGCCGGCACGCCATTTTGTGATGGAAAGCAGAATTCCAGGCTGGGGGATGTTTTTGTTTATACCCAATTTATTGCTGTGGTGGAAACGCCTGCCCGATTCAGGCATCCTGAAAGAGGGAGTGTAGCAGATACTGGGATCGCAAGGCTTTTTTACCGATTGCTTTCTTTACCATGTTGTTTTGCATGGATGCGTCCAGAACACGGGCTTTGACATTATCGGACAACTGGGTTTCCAGCACCTTTATCAGCACCTGCTTCAACTCTTTGTCCTGCACGGGTACAGTGACCTCCACTCGCGACTGCAGGTTGCGCTGCATCAAATCTGCACTTCCTATGAAAACCTCAGGATCTCCGCCATTCTCAAAATAGAAAACGCGTGCATGTTCTAGATACTTGTCAATAACACTTACCGCACGGATATTGGGATGGTTTTCATCAATTGCAAGGCAACTGATACCTCTCACAATCAGATCAATCTTGGTACCGGCAGCTGCAGCTTCCACAATGGCTTTAATAGAGGCTTCATCCACAAGCGCGTTAATTTTGATGATGGCTCTGGCAGGTAACCCTTTGGATGCAAAATCAGTTTCGCGTTTTAGCAGGGCTTTAAATCGTTCCCTTGTATTGACCGGACTTACCCAAAGGGTGCGGAAGTGGGCTTTGTCCGGTCTGAAATTCTGAATCAGGTCAAATACTTGCAGGCATTCCTCCCCTATTTTTTTGCGTGATGTAAGCAAGGCATGGTCGCAATACATGCGAGCAGTATCTTCATTGAAGTTGCCCGTTCCAATATGTGCAATGTTGGTGGTTTCAAAACCCACTCTGCGGGAAATTACAATGAGCTTGCTGTGAACCTTTAAAGCAGGGATTCCATAAATC
>VGGQ01000104.1 GCA_016868535.1 Bacteroidota bacterium
AGCATGACTGAAACATACAGCCACGTGGCATTGCGCCGACTGGGGGAGTATGGTTTCCATTTTTTACTGCCTACAGAAGCCTCCCTAAGCGAAAGCGGCTGTATGCAGTTCAGCAATGCCATTACGGAAAATCGCGTTTTAAAGACAAACGATGTAGCAATTTTTGCAAAGGATGGTTCGTTTTCCATCATTGGACGTGCCGATAATGTAATAAATTCAGGAGGCGTAAAGATTGCACCCGAAGCCGTGGAATCCATCATTCAGGCACATTCCGGACTTACACAGGGCTCTTTTTTCTGCGCTGGCATACCTGATGATGTACTGGGCGAAAAACTTGTTTTGGTAATCCGCGAGGGCATTGCAGCCCCTGATTTACAAAAAATCCCGTTTGAGCCTTCTTACCTGAGGCCGAAGACAATTATCAAGGCAGAAAAATTCCTGTTTACCGAAACCGACAAAATACGGCGAAAGGAGACTATGGCGCTTATTTATAAGTAACTGGCGTAACTTTATACCCCATACGCCTCAGGCCTGCCGGCAGACCATCTTCCTTCATCAAATGTGCGGCGCCCACGGCGACAAAACAGCGTTCTTTCTCAAACTTCCCTTCCAGCTTTTTTAGCCACATATTGTTTCTTTCTGTCAGCAATTGCTTTATCCAGGCAGACTCTTCGGCATCGCCGGTAATTGACTGATCAATTACCAACTCTATGCTGTCCATTTGTTGTTTCTCGTAGTATTCGGGCAATTTCAGGCTACGGCGGATATATGCTTGTGTAGCACTGTCCTCATTCCCGTCAATCATTCGTTTTAGCGAACGAAACTGCAATGCCAACGAAGGTTTTACAAACATTACATCAAACTGATCTTCTGCTGTTTCTAAAAAATCACGTCGGTAGCCATTTTTCATGGCATAATCGGCAATTCCCTGATCGATGGTCACCATGCGCTCATATACCAGGTCTTTATAGGCATCGGCAAACATGCGGGCAGAGAGCACCGACTCCACCAATGCGGGCCTGTAATCATCATATACCGAGGCCTTCACAGGCGGTTCACCCTGCTGAAGCATGCTATCCAATTTGTGCCACTGGGTTTTGCTTAAACTGTCGGAAAGTTTTACGCCTTCGGGCATGGCCGCATAGCGAAACATGGAAAACATGGCTCCACGGTCTGTAAGATCGACTTCTGTTATGATACGAGGGCATTTCTTCAGGCTGTCAAAAGGCGCAGGATGTGCATCAAAATAGCGGTAATTGGCCAGGTGCATCGTTCCAAATAAAAATGAAACGTTTTGGGTAACGGGGTGTGTAACCCGCCACAGCAACTGGGATTTTACCGGCAAAACCACTAACAGCATACTTATGAAGGCAGCCTTTGTCATCGGGTGGCCGTGGGATTGTATTCGTACATTTCCCGGAGGAGAAAATTATAAAACTCATCTGCCTTTTTTGAGCGCGCATTCGGATACATCCATGTTATTTTCTTCTCTATTCCTTTTTTACTAAAGATAAGGGTTTCATAAATATTGTCAGGCAATGGCTTATCGCCTGTGTTGGTGAATACATCGGTCAAATCCCTGTAATATCCGCGGGCTATGCGACTGGGCATAGGATTGAGTTGTATATAAAGCTTATCGGATTGTTCGCGTCGGTACATCTTACCACTGGGCAGCAAGTAAAAGTTTGTGTAAGCACCTGTTATACCACTACTCTCACCTATCATCAGCCATTTCTTGGTTTTTGTGGGATCGGTAATGGTACAAGCTGTGGACAACGGCATTAAGGTCAGTAGAATAAAAATGTTCAAATGTTTTATCACGCCTGTATTTTACCTTTTTAAACCAAGTAAACAGACATGCAGCCTCTTTGTTTATTAAAAAAGCATCTTTACCCAATTATAAATTATTTACAATTTTATCCTGAGATAAAACCTGTGCATAGCCCACACATGTGGCATGCTGATACAGGCCAGAAACAAAAAAAACAAGGATAGCAATTGGTCACCAGACCACGGCAAAAGCTTTGCCTTGGCCATCCAAAAAAGAGCGAGCAACAAGATGGCAGCAGCCAACGTAAATGGAAGTGCTTTCATAAAGAGCGATTTATTGCTGGCCTGCATGCCTTCTCTTAAATGAGACCAGCCGTTTAGGCTGTGTTGCCCGATAAAATATAGACCAAATGCCGAAAGAACAGGTAAAAACATACCGATTGTGAGCATAATCACGCACCATATAACAGCCATTTTTTTCTCAAATAAACCCCAAAGCAGGGCTAGGAATGCGGCAAAATAAGCGAAACCTATTCCGGGAAATCCATTGATGAATATTTTTATTCCCCCTAAAATCAGTTTCACTTCCGAACCATGAGAAAACAGAATAACCGATAGAATAACCGCACCCCAAAAAAATGATTTCAGATTGGGGAAAAGGCTAATCTTCCATTCCTGTATATCGGATTGTCCGAAATGGAAGGCTGAATAGAGTAGAAAAATGCAAAAGGACGCAATCGGAAACCATTGCCATAAAATGAGATACAAAAACATAATTCCCAAGTATTTCATCACAAAACCGGGCGCAGGTTTACTTTGAATCTTACCCGTTTCCAGCAAATGATCTACCGCTCCGTGCGGAATACCGATGGCCAGCAGTCCTGCGGATAAAAGGATCCACTGCAGTGGCATGTATGCAAAGGGGAAAACAGAATATATAAGCCATAATAGCATGGCTGTGGCACAAAGCAATACAGACTTGGATATGGTTGGCGGATTGTGGTGAAGATCCTGCTTGAGTGCAAGCAAAAACGGTTTGAGTGGGAGACTTAACAGAATTCTGACATCTTGCATCCATGAGGTTTTTTCATCGAGAAAGCACAATATCTGAGGGGTCCCGTTTCTTTTGAATAACTGCTGAAAGATAGGTCTTCCCCACTCGGGACTGTGATTCAGAATCCAGAGCAACAGGCGGTCGTAAAACCTAAAACGGGGTGGCGCCGAAATCGGCTTACTATCGCGTCCGTTTTTAACTGCATCAGCTATTTCGACTGCCTGATTATACATATTTTTAAATGCATAGCCGGTACCCGGCTTGATGGCTCCCGCCCTTCCACCCAGTCGGGTTACATTGCTTAATTCACCCACCCGAAGCGGTGCGGAACACATAGGAATACAGCCAGTTTCTGTGTCGACAATGCGGGCATCACCAAAATGTTTTTGAATATAATCCAGCAGCACCGGCCTGGCTTCTTCATCCAAGACGGTTGTTGTTCCAAATCGGGTAAGTTCCACAAGCACCTTATCCGCTGCCATGGGCAGTACGTACATAAATTGGGTGGCTCCATGCTGCTCTACACCAAAATCCATCATATCAGCCGTAGAGGTATTCAAAACCGGTTTCTCGGGCTCTATTACATACCCAATAAAAGATTGAAAAATCGCGGATTCATTGGGTTTAGGCGACATAAAACCGGCCGGACGGCTGTCATATACATGGGCTGCGCGGTAAACCCCGGCTGTTGTAGTAACGAGAACTCCCTTGCCGTCAGGAACCATTGAAATTACAGAAGACTCCAACCTCACACATTCATTGCGGGAAGTGAGGGCAAGCATTTCATTCTGCGTGTTTAGTCCGGGAATACAATGGTATTCCAGTGGTTTGAGCGATTGGGTTTTGCCTCTGTCAATTCTTAGATGATTCCAGCTCTTTTGTATGAGTTTGCGGCAATCCTTAACCATCGAGTCACCGGGCTTAGCCCAAAAGCAAAAGGTTTTGCGGCTGAGCGATGTAAAATCAGAATCTACCACCACAACTTTCCTTCCTGAGAGCATTCCTGTTTTCTCCAGCTGCATGAGCAGCAATGTGGCAGATGCTCCGCCACCGGCAAACAGGTAATCACATGCAATGGGTTGGGTTTGTGCCATGATGGGTTAAAAAAAAGGGGTTCTTGAAAAGCTCAGAACCCCTTTTATAAACTAAAATATTTTTTTAGTCTTCGCTTCTGCTCAGGGCATAAACAACCAGACCAAAACCGATTTTGTTCACTGCATCACCGATGTTATAGATGATGTCCATGTTCAGGTTCCAATTCTTGCAGAACTCATACCACTGACCATCGGCAGTACCTACCAGGTAACCCAGGGGATAGATACCCCATCCGATAACAACGAATTTCAGCAGAGAGTCGATGGCTTTCTGAACGGCAGGGCTGCTGGCTTTTGAAAGCTGAGCAACTTCGCCTTTCCATACCATCCAAACGATCCAGAAATAGGCCAGACCAGAAATCAGACCCCAAAAGGCAGCCTCTTTTTTGGCAACCGCTTCACCCCAGTAACCTGCAACCAACATAATTACAGAGGCAAAAATGAGTTTCCAGAGCAGGCCTACTTTAGCACCGGCCTTTTTGGTGATGAGGTAGAATTCAACGCACATCAAAGGCACAGTTAGCAACCAGTCAACATAGCGGAAGAATACAGGAGAATCATTTGTTTCGAGGTTGTAGCTGCGCATGTAGTAATAATGCACAGCTGCAATGAAGGTAATGATACCGGAAACCAAAACAGAAGTTCTCCAATCTTTGGAAGTGTTTCCAAGTTCAAAGAAGAAGAACACAGAGGCGGCCATCATGGCCATGGTGCCGATAAAAAACGTAAATGCTACGTAGTTATCGGGTTTAATGACAGTCAATAGGTTTAGATGTTCCATACGTTTTTGTAGTTAAAGTTGTACGCAATTAAACCACAACCAGTAAATTTTTGTTTGCAAAATCATAATAATTTTTAATATCACAGGGCATTATCAACAATTGTCACTACGTTTTTCCTTACAATAATTTCAGATGCAACGCTTTAAAAACGCTATCCATATTGGATATCAATAAATCTTATTGCCTGAACATCTTAAAGAAACTTGCATTTTTAAAAAAATATAAATGTGGATAACTATTGTTGCAATATACATATCATTTGATAGCAGCTCTTGCTTTTCGGTTCCCAAATGCAAACCCACAAAGTTTCAAAAACATTTTAGCACCCCTCTTACTAAAATCCATTTACATTTATTTCAGTGCCATGAATGCAAAAACGAAAAAGTTCATCAGGTATACAACTGCTTTTATTCTCAGTACCTTCAGCTTTTTGTGTTCAGAAGCTCATGGCTGGTATGCTTCCTCCATCCTGGTAAGCAATGCGGTCATGCAGTTGCGGCAGCGACAGTGGTTTCTTTAGCAGTAGCCAAATAAGGCGAATATTGCGCACATTGCGCAACTGCATGACCGCATTCCTTACCTTTTTTACATAATTTAAAAA
>VGGQ01000105.1 GCA_016868535.1 Bacteroidota bacterium
CCCTGTTCCGGGTGGGCATGCAACACAGGCTCGTAGTAGAAGCGCTCATCTAGGCCTTGCGCCTGTGCCTCAAAAGCCAGCTTAATATGGTCGGTTTTGCGGGAGCTCAGATCGTTGTTTTCCAAAATGAATACAAAGGTAACGATTAGCCGTGTGGAATGTTTGCCTGCTTGTCGTTAAACAAACAGTTTCCGTCGTTTGGATTAACTAACCATTCATTTTGGGGTTGTTTTTATGCCTGTCGGCATCCCGAAGGTTCTTTTTTTGCAGGTTATTCTCAAATGCTTCTGTCAGGTTTACGCCGGTTTGGTTGGCCAGGCAAATCAACACCCAGAGCACATCAGCCATCTCATCGGCCAGCCCTTTTTCAAGATCTGACTTTTTAAAACTCTGATCGCCGTATATACGTGCCATGATACGGGCAAGCTCACCTACCTCTTCGGTCAGGATGGCCATATTGGTTAATTCTGAAAAGTAACGCACACCCACGGTTTTAATCCATGTATCTACCTGCTGCTGAGCCTGAGAAAGGGTTATATCCTGCATATTGCAAACTTACGCAGCAATCCCTAATATTGAATGCGCCATGCAAATACCTGAGTTGCCAAGCTACACTGGATGTAGGTTTCGTTTGATGGACATCGGAGATGTAAAGGGTATTTATGAAATTAATACCGACCAGGAAACACAACTTTACACCAGACTTTTACGTCAACAAACCCTTGGTGATATTGTATCCTGGCTCAATTATTATCCCCATTACCAAAGACATGGTTTTGGATTGTGGGCTATAGAAAATATTGAAAGCAATAAACTTGCAGGCCTTTGTGGGTTGAGGGTTAGAAAAGATTTGGACGGCCAAATCGATATTAGCTATCGCATGCATAAGGACTTCAGAATAAAAGGTATTGCATCAGCAGCCGTAAAAACATGTGTGGAATGGGGATTTGAATCACTTAAACTTAATCAGATCCTGGCTCAGGTACACGTAGACAATGCTTTATCAATACATATTCTTGCAAAAAACAGATTTACAAGTACAGGCTCAGACGGAATCTGGCTTGATCTGGCAATAAAAAACCCGTCAAAAGGGTGATACAAAATCCGTGAATTCTTTGTGTTTGGTATCTTTTTCGGAAAGTACAGGCTGCTCAATACCCCATTGGATATTTAAGGATGGACTGTTCCAAAGAATGCCCCCTTCAGCAGAAGGGGCATAGTAATCACTGCATTTATATTGGAAAATAGTTTTATCGTTCAGGGTGGCAAAACCATGTGCAAATCCTTTGGGAATGAACATAATCAAGAAATTTTCGGCGGTAAGTTCCACCGCAAATGACTGTCCGTATGTTGGTAATCCTTTTCTTATATCAACCACCACATCCAACACGGCACCGGCCACTACCCTCACCAGTTTATCCTGGGCATGTGGCGGTGCCTGAAAGTGCAATCCGCGCACAATACCTTTGTTTGACAAACTCTGGTTATCCTGCACAAAATCAATTTCCAGCCCTTTTTGGCTGAAGAAATCGGCTCGGTAGCTTTCGTAAAAATGCCCCCTGTGGTCAGCAAAAACTTTCGGTTTTAGCAACCACAACCCGGGAATTGGCTCTTTGATGATTTCCATTGTATTAAACAGCTACAAATATTTTATATTTGTAAGATATTTTGTAATTTTACATTTGCACAAATCGTTCAAAACTCAAAATATGGAAACCACACCTACAAACCAGGAAGATCAAAAAAACCGCAACAGCAAAGCCCTGTTGTATAGTGTTATTGGCATTTTGATAACTCTGAATGCCGGACTTTTTTACATATGGCAAAAAGGAGGTAACGAAAAGAAAATCGTGGAAAAGGAACTGGAAACTACAAACACCAACCTCAAGGAAAAAATTGCCGCACTGAAAGAAGCTGAATTTCTGCTTGAGAAATTCAGGCGAGACAGTGCTGCACTGGTTGATAACAACAAAGAACTAAATAACAATCTCATAAAAAAGAAAAATGAGATTGCCGCATTGGTTACAAAACTCAGAAATAACAAGAATGCCAGCGATTCAGAAATCGCCGAACTGAAAGCAAAAATTCAGGAACTGGATACACAACTGAAACAGCTGCAAAAAGAAAATGAAGAATTGAAAGAGGTAAATACAAAGCTGCAAAAAGAAAAAGAAGAAACTCAAACCGAAAATAGGCAGCTGAGCGCTGAAAAGAAAAAATATAAGAATATCGCACAGCGCCTGCAGGCAGGAAGTATAAGAGTAGAAGCCCTGAAAAAGCGCTGGATTACGGGTAAAGAAGCGACCACATTTAGAGCCAAGGACGTGGAGGCCTTCAGAACTTCATTCATGCTTGCTGAAAACAAGATTGCAGAGCCTGGTGATAAAACTATTTATGTAAAAGTAACCGGTCCGGGGGGGATTACGCTTACCAACCCAAGCAGTGAAAGCGGAATATTTGAATACGAAAACAAGCAAAGTAAATATACCTACAAATTTACCATTACCTACGATCAGGAAAGCATAGCTGTTCCTGCAACCATATGGCGTCCAGCAATAGACCTGAAAAAGGGAAAATATTCCATAGAGTTGTATTGTGATGGTTTTAAAATTGGATCTGAGTCACTGTACTTGAAATAACCCTAGAGATTTTTTATTTAAAAACCCCTTTCTAACCCGGAAGGGGCTTTTTAATAGCCGAAAAATGGTATTGTTAACGGCTTCATATCCCAATATTGATAATGAAATTGCATACCTTTAATACATTCTTGAATGAATTGAGTTATTTTTGAGACCTATGGGTAAGAACATTAGCGAATTGTCGGGTCGCCAAGGTTTAGAGGAAAACCTCTTCGAGCAAATAGGACGCATTACCAAAGAATCAGATAAGGATCGCAAGGAACGTTTAGAGAAACTGGCCGACGAATTTCTAATTGGCAAAGCCAATGTTTACGGAGCCGCCAGTTTTTATGATTTTACCCGCGAGGAAAATAAAGGGAAAGAAATTTATGTGTGCAACGGAAGTGCCTGTCTTACCGCTGGAACACAGAATAAACTGCATGCTGCCATATGCGATAAGTTTGGCAAAGATAAGACCGGAGAAATGGTGTGCCTGGGCCGTTGCCATGAAAACAATGCTTTCCATTACAAGAACCGTAACTATTCAGGCAACGATATAAACCAACTGGATGAAATCATAGCCGGAAGATACACAACTAAAGAAAAATACCACGTAGGCGCAACCGGTAATCCCGTGCTCACCCGACCTTACGGCGATATTGACAACTACTACAAGATCTGGAAAACGGCGCTGCAAATCGACAAGGATGCGTTACTCCACGAAATCATGGAAAGCAATTTGCGCGGACGTGGCGGTGCAGGATTTCCCATGACATTCAAGCTGGAGAGCTGCAAAAACACACCCGGTGATACCAAGTTTATTGTATGTAATGCCGATGAAGGCGATCCGGGTGCATTCAGCGACCGCTACCTGCTAGAAGAACGTCCGCACTCCGTGCTGATGGGCATGATGATTGCTGGGTACATCATGGGCGCATCCCAGGGTGTTTTGTACATCCGCGGTGAATATCCCGAAGCCGTTGAAATCTGTGAAAAAGAGATACAAAGGCTTCATCAAGCAGGCTTTATCGGCAAAAACATCAAGGGCAGCGGCTTCGATTTTGATTTTAAAATAATCAAAGCGCAAGGAGCCTATATCTGCGGCGAAGAAACCGCGTTGTTGAGTTCTATTGAAGGACAAAGACCCGAGGTAAGGGTGCGTCCGCCCTACCCCACACAGCAAGGACTGTTCAATAAACCCACCGTGGTGAACAACGTGGAAACCCTGGCTTGTCTGCCCTGGATTTTGCAAAATGGAGGCAAGGCATTTGCAGGTATCGGCAAAGGCAAAAGCACCGGTACCAAGCTAATTTCGCTTGACGGACATTTCAATCGTCCCGGCCTCTACGAAGCCGATATGGGAACCCCAATGAGGGTAATAATTGACAAACTTGGAAAGGGATTTCGAGTGCCGGTAAAAGCCATGCACATTGGCGGTCCACTGGGCGGTTTGGTTCCGGTAAGCAAAATTGATGACCTCACCCTGGATTTTGAAAGCTTCAACCAGGGCGGGTTCTTGCTGGGACACGCCTCAGTAGTTTGCATTCCGCAGGAATTCACTCTGGCCAAATACATCGAACATTTGTTTGAATTTACAGCGCACGAAAGCTGTGGCAAATGTTTTCCATGCCGCCTGGGCAGCACCCGCGGTAAGGAGATGTTCCAAAAAGCACTCAATGAGAATTACAAAATAGACCGTACCCTGCTCAACGACCTGCTCGACACCCTGGAAACCGGAAGTCTGTGCGCACTTGGTGGTGGTTTACCCTTGCCGGTGAAGAATGCACTGCATTATTTTGAGGAAGAGTTGAGGCCATATCTGGCTTGAAGATAGTTATCAGGCGAAGCACTCAAAAACGCTTCCACCGTCATCCTGCGGCTTGTTGATGTTCGGGACAAAAATCCTGTAAATCTACCCTCTGAGCATTGTAAATCATCGCATTGAGTAATTTTACATTTTGCTTAATTTCAATAATTTAGAAGTGTATTTGGCTATCTTTTTCCACCTTTTCGGTGAAAAAACTTCTTCTTGGGTTTGCCTTTTACTTCCGATTTTGCGGATGGATGTGCATGCGAAATTCCGGGCGGGTTGGCCATCACGTTCACCTTCATATCCATCAACTGCTCTATGCGTTTAAATTTCCCATTTTCTTCCGGACTCACAAACGTATATGCTTCTCCCTCTCTTTCAGCGCGGGCTGTTCTGCCAATCCTGTGAATGTAATCCTCTGCGTCGCCGGGCACATCATAATTGATGACCATGCCTATATCGTCGATATCAATACCGCGGGAAAGCAAATCGGTGGCTACCAATACGGGCAACCTGCGGTTGCGGAATGCCCTTAAAACTTCTT
>VGGQ01000106.1 GCA_016868535.1 Bacteroidota bacterium
AGGGTTTGACTTATACGGTGGTGTTACAAATTCAATAATCCAGTATTGCTATTCTCATGACAATGATGGTGCAGGATACCTTTTAGGGAATTTTGCAGGAGCAAGACCATGGGGCAATAATACTGTGAGGTATTGTATTAGCGTAAACGATGCCAAAACCAACAATTCAGCGGTAACATTATTTACAGCACCTAACACCACTTGGAATGGTCTAAAACTTCACAACAATACCATTTATGTTAGTCCATCTTCCAGTAACAAATACGCAACTTTTGGAGCTTTTCAAATGACAGATTATGGAACAAATATGTCAGGTGTGGAATGCTACAACAATATCTTTTACACGAATGGTGGATTGCCATTGGTAACTGTTCCAAACACTTTTGTACCTCAAACACCTAAGTTTATTGGCAATTTATATTATACAAACGAAGAACCTTTTTCAATAACATACGGCAGCAAATACACTTCATTAACAGACTTTAGAAGTGCTGGTTCCTATTGTGAAAAAAATGGCAGCAATAACACTGGTTTATACGTAGATCCAATTTTAATTAACACCAATAAAAGTCCATTAACGGTTTATCCAAAACCAACAGATTCTTTGAATGCATTTTATTTATCTCAAAGGTCTCCATGCAGGAATGCCGGTTTAGATTTGCAAGCACTATTTGGTATTAATATGGGCACCAGAGATTTCTGGGGCAATACAATAAAAAACGAAAATGCTTATGACATTGGGGCTCATGAATGGAAAAGCCAAACTTTAGGTATATTCTCGTCTGAGCTTTCAAGATTTGCGATATATCCAAATCCAATTGGAAATGAAGACTTAATCATTGATATCTCAAAAAACTACTGTCCAAATGCTCAACTTGACTTATTTGATGTTACTGGCAAGTTGTTTTTTTCTCAAAAGTTAATTGAAGGAGTAAATAGAATAAAAACACAATATTTGCCAATAGGATTGTACATTGTCAAAGTTAGTGATGGATTAAAGTCACAATCATTTAAAGTAATTAAGAGTGAGCAAAACCAGCTATAACAGCAGCTACAAGAAATTGGCGGTTCAGTGTTTAAATGAACCCTTGAGCTTCGTATCAAGTTCAGTGGTGGCAGACAGTTTTCGTCTCCGAAATCGCCAACTTCTTCTAGCTGCAAACCGTTGGCGGATATGGCGGGTTCAGCGGTAATTTGAATATTTGAGCTACTAAAAAACTTTAGTGGTACATTGATAGTTCAGTGCACACAAGTCCGCCACATCGCCAATCTGCAAACCGCTAACACCTGCTCAATCCCACCTTTCTCCCTTTTTCAATACCTTTGCCCATCCATTATGCTCAACTACCGCAATACCCTATATGCCAATTACCACAGCACCCAGAGCGGCAGGGCCTCGCTGACCGATGCACGCTCGCTGTTTGAGCGCGAGAAACGGCAGTTTGCCCGCGATATCTTGCCCCTGCTCAGCGCGCCCAAAGATGGGGCCATCTTCGATATGGGCTGCGGTTCGGGCAGTTTGCTGAAAGCTCTTCAGGAAGTGGGTTATACCCACGCCACCGGTATGGATATCAGTGAAGAACAGGTGAAAGTGGCGGCTCAAATGGGCGTGGACAATGTAACCCTGGGCGATGCCCTGCAACACGTGAAAACCGCCACCGCGGCCTACGATGTCATCCTCGGTGCTGATGTTATTGAGCATTTTACCAAAGACGAACTCACCGAACTGTTGCAAGGCATTCATCGCGCCCTGAAACCCGGGGGCGTTGCTGTTTTTCGCACACCCAACCTCGATGCACCCATAAGCAGCGCGTTTGCCAACGGCGACTTTACCCACGAGAATTACCTCAACGCCAGCAGCGCCCAGCAAGTTATGATGGCCTGCGGATTCAACAGCGTAGAAGTGAAACCCTCGGTGATGTTTATTGAAAATCCGCTGAAAGAAATGCTGCGGAAATTGCTTTGGTCCGGCCTCAAACTGAAACTGAAGCTGACCCTGTTTGCCACAGCACGCAGCAGCCGAGGCATTGTGCTTACTCCGAATATACTGATTTTTGCGCAGAAAAACAAATGAAAAAGACCGCTTTGATTACCGGCGCTTCCAGTGGCATTGGTCTTGCCTGTGCCGAACTGCTTGCTGCTCAGGGATATGATTTGATACTTACCGCCCGCAGGCAGGACAGGCTGAAAGAAATTGAGGCGAAACTAACTGCCGCATACAACATTACCTTGCAAACCCTTTGCCTCGATGTGCGCGACAAGGCACAGGTAAACGAGGTACTCGGTGCCATGGATGCGCCCGATGTGCTCATCAACAATGCCGGACTGGCCCTGGGGCTTTCACATTTCTACGCCGGCGATACCGACCAATGGGACACCATGATCGACACCAACATCAAAGGACTGCTGTATGTGAGCCGCGCCATGGCCGGGAAAATGATAGCCCGCGGCTCCGGACACATCTTGAATATTTGCTCCATTGCAGGCAAAGAGGTGTATGAAAACGGCAACGTATACTGCGCCTCCAAACATGCGGTGGATGCCTTTACTCGGGGCATGCGCATAGAGCTGGCTTCTAAAGGAATCAAGGTTACCGGCATTCATCCCGGTGCGGTGGAAACGGAATTTAGCATTGTCCGATTCGGCGGCGATGCTGAGCGGGCTAAGAAAGTATATGAGGGTTTCGAAAATCTGGTGGCCGCCGACATTGCCGATGCGGTGGTGTGGGCTGTCACCCGTCCCGAGCATGTTAATATCAACGACATTGTCATCATGCCCAAGGCACAGCCCGCCGCGGGGGTTATTCACCGAAAAACCACCTGATGAGCAACAAAAACAAGCATAAAGATGGCGGCATCGTGTACAGCACCGACCCGAATTTTCGCTACCAAAGCGAAGAATCGGATCGCAACACCCTGCCTCCGGCACAGCAATGCCTGTATTTGCGACGTGAGGTGCGCAATGGCAAGCCCACCATCGTCATCAAGGAGTTTGTAGGCAAAACCGATGACCTGAAAGGCCTGGAAAAACAACTCAAAAACCACTGCGGTGTGGGTGGCAGCAGCAAAGACGGCGACATCCTCATACAGGGCGACCTGCGGGATAAAATCAAGGTTTTTCTGGAAAAGCAGGGTTACAAAACTAAAGGATAACTTAGAAAAGGGGAGGATTGTTGCCCTTGTGCTGTATACGTCCCAGGTGCTGATAAGCAAGGTGTGTAGCTTCGCGTCCACGTGCGGTGCGCATCAGGTATCCTTCCTGAATTAAAAACGGCTCGTACACTTCCTCTATGGTTCCGGCATCTTCGCCTACGGCAGTAGCAATGGTGTTTAGCCCCACGGGACCACCCTTAAATTTATCGATGATGGTGGCCAGAATGCGGTTGTCCATTTCATCCAGGCCGTGGGCATCTACGTTTAACGCATTCAATGCCACGCGGGCAATTTCCAGGGTAATAGAACCATTGCCTTTGATCTGGGCAAAATCGCGTGTGCGGCGCAGCAGTGTATTGGCAATTCGCGGGGTTCCGCGGCTGCGGCGGGCAATTTCATAGGATGCCTGATCCTCAATAGTGATATTCAAAATGGCCGAACTGCGTTTGATAATAGCGCTCAGGACCTCGGCATTATAGTATTCCAACCTGAAATTGATGCCAAAACGTGCGCGGAGTGGGGCTGTGAGCAAACCGCTGCGGGTGGTGGCCCCTACTAGCGTAAACGGACTCAAATTAATTTGTACGCTGCGCGCATTGGGACCCGTATCAATCATAATATCGATGCGGTAGTCTTCCATGGCGCTGTACAAATATTCTTCCACCACGGGGCTTAAACGGTGTATTTCGTCAATGAACAATACATCGCCTTCTTCCAGTCCGGTAAGCAGGCCTGCCAGGTCTCCGGGCTTTTCCAATACCGGGCCGCTGGTAATTTTCATACTGCTGCCCAACTCGTTGGCCACGATGTAGCTGAGGGTTGTTTTTCCGAGGCCGGGAGGACCGTGCAATAACACATGGTCCAGTGCTTCTTTACGCATGCGAGCGGCCTGCACAAAAACCTGCAAGTTTTCCAGAATCTGAGGCTGTCCGGCAAAATCCTCGAATGACTGGGGTCGCAAAACTTTTTCGATTTCGCGTTCGGCCTTGTTGAGGTGGTCTTTATCCGGATCCAGGTTAGGATTCATGGGTTTACTGCAATATACGAAAAAATCAGCGGATTACCAAATTTCTGAGGCGTTTTTCAACGGCTTCACCCACGGGCCACAGGGGCTGACGTATCGTGTTTTCGCACAGCCCCATTTCATTCAGCATCACCTTTATACCACCCGGACTTCCGTCGGTAAAAATGGCCAGAGCGCCTTCCAGAATCTGGTTGTGCAGGCTGCGTGCCTCGTTCCAGTTTCCGGCCAATGCGGCTTTGACCATGCCACTGAACTGCGCCGGATAGGCGTGGTTAATTACAGATATCACTCCGGAAGCACCACAGGCCAGCATGGGGAAGGTGAGGGCGTCATCGCCGCTGATGACCAAAAAATTATCTGGTTTGCGCGTCATCAGCTGCATTACCTGTTCCATATTGCCGCTGGCTTCCTTGGTGGCAACCATGAGTGGCAGTTCGGCAATGCGACACTGTGTTTCCCAGCTCATGTTGCTGCCGGTACGGCCCGGCACGTTGTAGATGATTACAGGCAAAGGCGCCACATCTGAAATGGCTTTGTAATGGTGGTAAATGCCTTCCTGATTGGGTTTATTGTAATAGGGAGATACGCTCAAAATAGCGCTGAAGCCGCGCAGGCCGGAGTGCTGCATATTGCCACATACGGCAGCGGTGTTGTTGCCGCCAATGCCCAGTACCAGGGGCAATCGACCATTGTTTGCCTCGCGGATGGTGTCAATTACAAGCTGTTTTTCTGCTTCGGACAAGGTGGCACTTTCGCCTGTTGTACCCAGCACCACAAA
>VGGQ01000107.1 GCA_016868535.1 Bacteroidota bacterium
CTAGATGGCGACCACTTCCTCAGCGCCGGTGATGACAGGCGGATTATTCTGACGGAAATAAAAGACTGAATATACGAAAAAATTATCATATTTCCAAACGAATTCCGTTGGGTGTGATACCAATTTTACGGGCTTTGTATAATGTGCCTACGGCTTTCTTCCATGCTTTTTTACTCATACCAAAGCGTTTGTAAATGTCTTCGGGACTGCTGTGGTCGGTGAGCCCGATGCAGCCATTGCTTTCGCGCAGTGCCTGCAAAATGCGCTCTGCCATATCATCCACATGCGCCATGCCGCTTTTTTGAAGTGACAGGTCGGTTTTGCCATCGGGTCGGATATGCTTGATGAAACCTATGATTTTATCGCCAATGGTTAAAGGCTGAAAAACTTCGTTGGAATAAATGATGCCGCTGTGTTCTTTGCCTATGATAGCGTTATATCCGAGCGGTGTTTTATTCCAGATCAGCAAATCAACGGAATCACCTTCGTGAAAGGGAAGTGGCGTTTTATTGAGATACTTGCTGATTTTGGCCGTGCCGGCGAGTCGTTCAGATACTTTATCAAAATACACATATACCACATATTTCTTATCCCGGATCATGGGAACATTTTGTTCGCGCACCGGCACCAGCAGGTCTTTCAGCAGGCCCCAGTCCATAAAGGCGCCAAAGTGTGTGGTGGATTTACAGGTAAGCGCAGCGAATTCACCGAGTTGCGCGTAGGGTTTTTCGGTGGTGGCCACAATGCGGTCGTCGGAATCATAATAGACAAAAGCATCCACCAAATCATCCGGTGCGGCACCATCTGGGAGGTATTTGCCGGGCATCAGAATTTCGCCGCCGTCGGCATCATCCAGGAACGCCCCGAAATCTACCAGACGGGTTATTTTCAATCTATTGTATTTGCCCGGAATGGCTTTCATGCCGCAAAGCTAAGCAGCAATGCCCGCTTTTGGGTATTTGTCCACAAAACACTCACCCTGATTGACCTTCGGTTATCAATGTATATTTTCGCTCCATGATTTTGTCCGACAAGCGCATACTGGAAGAAATTGACAAGGGAACCATCAAGATAGAGCCTTACGACAGGCAGTGTCTGGGTAGTAACAGCTACGATGTTCACTTGGGCGAATTGCTGGCAACCTACAAAGACTATATTCTGGATGCAAAAAAGCATAATGAAATTGAATATTTCGAAATTCCCGAGGAAGGTTTCTTGCTATATCCCCACGTATTTTACCTCGGCGTAACCAAAGAGTATACCGAAACGCAGGAGCATGTTCCTTTCCTAGAGGGTAAAAGCAGCACAGGCCGTTTGGGCATTGATATTCATGCTACTGCTGGCAAAGGCGACGTTGGTTTTTGCGGCAACTGGACACTTGAAATCAGCGTGAAACAGCCCGTGAAAGTATACCGCGGCATGCCAATAGGGCAACTTATTTACTTCCCTGTAGAAGGTGAAATTGAAGTAAAATACAATCAGAAGAAAACTGCCAAGTACTCCGGTCAGCCCGATAAACCTATCGAGAGTATGATGTGGAAGAACCAGTTTTAAGCACTTTTTTCAGCGGTTTAGGGTGGTGCATGATTCTAAATTGCTCAATACTTTGAAGACAGTCTTCCATGTTTTCGGTATTTAACCAAGACAAAGGATTATGGTTGAAATAATAATAATCCGTATTAGTCTGCCTGCCACTTGTCAATGTAGGTTGTAAATTCATGCCTGAGCGGGTTTTGGTGTATGTCGGCGAATAGTTTCAGGAAATAAGATTCAGTAGTGATAGGTTTTCTCCCCACATTTTTCTAAAAAAGTAAGATGCTCTAGTTATACTTTCTATTGAAAGCCCTGCCGTATGCTTTTAAGAGGTTGGAAGACTGCTGGCTGAAGAATCTTTCTTTTATCTTGCCGCATTCTGCGCCAAAATCTTCCATGTTTTTTAACCTGGAAGCTTTTCTTGCCCGCGTGTGCGGAGTAAAAAATGAAAATAATTTGGCATCAGACAAAAAGCATACGTCTCCGCTTCTGGTCCTACATGCTTTCCGTATAATTTCAGATAATAATGGTAGTTTGCGCTTTCAGCAAATGAATTGTCCCTCCCATTATTGGGGTTGTAAATGTGGTAAATAGTGTTTGGTAAAATAATAAATGTAAAATTTAAAAAAATTATTTAAATAGGAGATAAAATGGGAGCATAATACTTTTTTAGCTCTTTCACCACCTTCCCCCTTTGCCTATCTTTGTACCTTCCATGAACAACGAGGATCTGTTTAAAAAAGTCGTTTCCCACTGCAAAGAATACGGGTTTGTTTTTCCATCAAGCGAAATCTACGATGGACTCTCCGCCGTTTATGATTACGGCCAGAATGGGGTAGAACTGCGCAACAATATCCGCCAGTATTGGTGGAAAGCCATGACCCAGCTGCAGAGCAATATTCTCGGTTTAGATGCAGCTATCTTTATGCATCCCAAAACATGGAAAGCTAGCGGACACATCGATGGATTTAGCGATCCCATGATCGACAACAAAGACAGTAAAAAACGCTACCGCGCCGATGTGTTGCTGGAAGAACACCAGGAAAAATTGAGCGCTAAAGCCCATAAAGAAGTTGAAAAAGCCCGCGCCCGTTTTGGCGACAGCTTTGATGAAGCCATGTACCGCACCACCAACACCCGGGTGGTGGAATACCTCAATGCGATTGCACATATTGACAATACCCTGAAAGAAGGTCTGGAAACAGGCAATCTGGGTATGATTAAAGCCCTGATTGAAGAATTGGGAATTGTATGCCCCGTAAGCGGTACCAAAAACTGGACCGATGTGCGGCAGTTCAACCTTATGTACAGCACCAATATGAGTGCGGTGGAGAGTGGTGAAGAAAACCTCTACCTGCGTCCGGAAACTGCCCAGGGTATTTTCGTGAATTTTATAAACGTGCAAAAATCTGGTCGTACCAAAATTCCCTTTGGCATTGCCCAGACAGGAAAGGTTTTCCGCAACGAGATTGTTGCCCGCCAGTTCATTATGCGTATGAAAGAGTTTGAGCAAATGGAATTGCAGTTTTTCTGCAAACCCGGCAGCGAACTGGAATGGTATGCCTACTGGAAGGAACAGCGACTGAAATGGCACCTGGCACTTGGTACAGAAAAGAACAGCTACCGTTACCACGACCACGTGAAGCTGGCCCACTACGCCAATGCCGCCGTGGATATTGAATTTAATTTTCCCTTCGGTTTCAAAGAGGTGGAGGGCATTCACAGCCGTACCGATTTCGACCTCAGCAAACATGAGGAATTCAGCGGCAAAAAACTTCGCTATTTTGATCCCGAAACCAACGAAAGCTATATCCCGTATGTGGTGGAAACCAGCATCGGTCTGGATCGCATGTTCCTGCTGACTTTGTGCGCTGCATATCAGGAAGAAGCCGTGGATGGTGGCGAGGTACGCACCGTGCTGAAGCTGCATCCCGCACTGGCACCCGTGAAAGCTGCTATTCTACCATTGGTTAAAAAAGATGGCCTGCCCGAAATGGCCGAAAAGATATACAACGACCTCCGTTTTGATTTCAAACTGTATATCGAAGACAAGGACAGTATTGGAAAGCGCTACCGCCGCATGGATGCCATCGGAACACCTTTCTGCATTACCATTGACCATGATAGTATTGCCAATGAAGATGTTACCATTCGCTACCGCGATACCATGGAACAGCGCCGGGTGAAGGTATCCGAACTCCGCGATATCCTGTTCAAAGAAACCGGTATGTCTGCCTTACTGCAAAAATTAGCCTGTATTTAAGAAATGATAACCATTGATCAGTTCAATTTCAAGGAAGAGAAAGTCCTCATCCGAGTAGATTGCAATGTGCCGCTGAACACCGAGTTTCAAATCACCGACGATTCGCGCATTACGGCAACCCTGCCTACCCTCAATAAAATATTGGGTGATGGTGGTTCTGTTATCCTGATGAGCCACTTGGGTCGACCCAAAACCGGTCCGGAAGACAAATACAGCCTGCGTCATATTCTGTCAAATTTGTCCGGCTTGCTGGGTAGAAATGTGAAGTTTGCCTCAGATTGCATCGGAGAAGATGTTGCAACCATGGCCAGCGATCTGGGAGCAGGAGAGGTGCTTTTGCTGGAAAACCTACGTTTCTACAAGGAAGAAGAAAAAGGCGACCGCGATTTTGCCCAAAAACTGGCATCCATGGGAACATTTTACGTGAATGATGCCTTTGGAACTGCGCATCGTGCGCATGCCAGCAACACCCTCATTGCAGATTTCTTTCCGGGTAAAAAGGCCTTTGGCTATCTAATGGCCCGCGAAGTGGAAAATGCCGATAAGATTATGAAAGCATCGCAGCGCCCTTTCACAGCCATTGTGGGCGGTGCAAAGGTTTCCGATAAAATTCTAATTGTTGAAAATCTGCTCAATGTGGCCGACTATATTATCATTGGTGGTGGCATGGCATACACGTTTTTCAAAGCACAGGGCGGCCAGATTGGCAAATCACTTTGCGAAGACGAGCGCCTGCAAACCTGTATTGAGATTCTGGAAAAGGCGAAAGCCAAAGGCGTGAGCATACATTTGCCTTCGGACTCGGTTATTGCGGACAATTTTGCCGCCGATGCCAATACCCAAAACTGCGCCAGTAATGCCATACCTGATGGCTGGATGGGCCTGGATATTGGAGCTGCAGCATGTAATGATTTCAAAAGCTTA
>VGGQ01000108.1 GCA_016868535.1 Bacteroidota bacterium
TATGTTGAAGGAATACGCAGATTGTCCGCGGGGCTTTACATGCCCATACATAAGCATGCGTTTGGCCTGCTGTATACCCGCCTCCTTATACTGCGCATGATACGCCAACAATGCCTGCTCTTTTTTCTGTCTTATTTCCGAATAGCGAGCCATTCTAGATAAAAACTCTGTTTGTTTTGCGCGCGATTTCGCTGAGGCCTTTTTTATCTTATAACCGGGCTGAAGCAGTGTAAAACGCCAGTAACCTGTTTCGGTGCGTAAATCCATAAACCAGTCATCACCCGAATTGCTGTATCGTATATCGGAATACACGGCACCGCGGATAAACAGCGCACCAAACTCTCTTGCATCCATACTGCTTTCGATTTCAAGCGGATAGTTCTGCAAAGGCTTCAACTCCGGGAAAAGTGTCTCGGTTTTATCAAAAATGGTAAAACGTATTATGTTTTTCTCTTTTTTCTTGTCGATATATTCTTTGCGTAAACCTACCAATCCCCTGCCACGCCTCAGGTTATAGGCACCCATGGCAGGCACTCCATCCTTTACCGGAGCCAACCAGTAACCAACAAAATTTGTAAGACTTACCTTGTTGACTCCGGGTTCCAACAGGTAATAATAACCTTCCGTCTCAAAACGGCTTTCCAGTGAATTTTTATCGGAAGGATAAACCTCAGCCGCTGTTTTTTTGCCTGCATAGAAAGCAAAGTAATCTATGGGTTTGTTTTTGGAATCGTCAAAATCGTAATCGTAATCATAAAAATGCTGCCATTTTTTTTGGGAAGAATTAAATGCATAAAAACGATGCGCCGTATCTGTGCGGCTTAAAAACATAAGCCGCATGGAATACCCTGCTTTGAGTCTGAGTTCTTTGTTATTAAAAAGGGCCCGCACATGGAAAACCACACCCGGAGCCAGGTTGTAGCTTCGGCCTGCACTGTCATAATTCAACGGAAAACCATCGCACATAAACCGGGAAGGTTTATTTTGAAGTATACACTGCAGTTGATAATCCTTGTCAATGGATTTACCCTCCAGTGTCTCGATAGCTCCTTTTGGAACCAATAAAGCTGCCTCAGCGTTGAGATAAAATACCCTATCCTGCTGATTATCTCCCACAAACAAGTAGGTTCCGGCATCCAGGCGGGTTAAAAAACCAGTATTTGCATATTTTAGCAAACGTGCGGTTTCGTTGGGACTACAAGGAATAAAGTCAGAAAACTGCCCCAGTAGGGTTGTATCTCCCGATAAATTTGCCCAAGGAGCCAGCCTGGCATTGGGAAAGAGCGATACAATGTGCTTCATCTCCCATGGCATCATCACTGCTTCCTGGGCTTGATACATCAGACTTATATTTCGCTGCCGATTGATTTGTTCAATTTCTATGCGTTGTCTCAGCACCGGTAAATCATCGGGATACCTTTCACTGAGCCAGCTAAGGTTGTCGGTTATGGTTAATTTCTCAAGCCCTGAAATGGCCGATACACCTGCCGGTAAATCTGTGATAGCATCCACACTGATACCAAATTCCTTGAGCCCCCTGATGCGCACAGCCGCTGTAATGGCAGCCGGAAGCTCTTCTTTGACAAATGGTGCAATCAACCTCAAACCCCGAACTTTCCAGTCCTGCATAAAATCATAATTATCGGGCACCACCTCAAAAATCAGGGTAAGCCTGTTTAGCTTTCCCAGCCTGTCATTGAACAGTATCTGGTCTTCACGGCCGTTTTTTAAAAAAATACTTATCTGATTTACCCAGGTAAGATGTTCCACATCCTCATCATTCAGGGTACCGCTGAATTTCAGCAACTGCACTTCATCCAGGTCATCCAGCAGGGGGAGAACATCACATACCCTACTAACATCCACAACACCGCTGATGCGCATTCGCTGTATTCCATAGAATTTATCCAGGTTGGATTTAATAAAATCGAGATCTTTTTGCTGGGTAATCTCCACTGCCGTGCTTCTCATGGCCATAGCCGCCGTGGGCTTTACAAACACCTGCCCAAAAAGCGATGGAAATTCAAAGAAACATAAACCAAGCACTAAAATCCTAAGCCGCATGGATTGAATCAGCACAAAAAACGTATCCATCACAGCAAAGATGTAGGCTTTGATTCGAATGATAACAGCCTGCGCGGGTTTTGTATAGTAAAATTGACAGATAAAGCAAAACTACCCGATATTTGCATTACTAATCTCATGGAAGAGGGTATTTTAAACCGAGTAGCCAACAGCGGCATTGTCACTCTCAATCTAGAGCACTATCTGCATCCGGGAAAACGCGTGGGTATTGATGTTAAAGACACCTTGTTCATGGGTTTGATTTTGAAAGAAAAAGATTTCAGGGACTGGATTAAGAACCACGATTGGGAACAATACCGAAACACCAATGTCTACATTTATTGTTCAGCAGATGCCATAGTACCATCCTGGGCCTATATGCTTACTGCAGGCAAACTTACCGGTATTGCAAATTTCTTCCTCTTCGGGAATGCTGAAGCTCTTGATACCGCCCTGTTTATGCAGGCATTGTCTACTATAAATCCGGCTGAGTATGCCGACAAACGGGTGGTAATAAAAGGTTGCGGAGATCAATATGTGACACCGGCGGCTTACGTGGAAGTCACACGTTTGCTGCAGCCGTATGTAAAAAGCCTGATGTTTGGAGAGCCCTGCTCTACGGTTCCTGTGTTTAAAAAAGCCTAATTATTTTACTACCCTAAACTGAGACAGGGTATACACCCGCAGGTACTTTGCCTGTTCTTCGGTCAGTTTTGCTTTGGGAATCATGCGGTTCATGTGACGAAACCAGTTTGCTTCATCGTACTTAATTGGATCTTTGGCCTTATGACAGACAGCACATTGGTTGTTAAGAATATCTTTTCCCTGAACTAGCCATTCTTTTGTGGCTCCTTGTTCTATGGTTTCAGCGGCTGCCAGAAAATCATCCTCCCTGGTAGCTGTCTGATTTGGCTGAGACTTTATTTCCCTTAATTCAGCAGAATTTGGGGACGCAGGGCGGGCTGAAGTTGTTTTTTTTACGGCACAGTGAAAGAATATGAGTGAGCTGGCCAGTATATATACGATTAAAATCCTTAAACTCATATAACAAATGTACAAAAAAAGGCTCACTTCCTAATGAAAAAAACTCCTATTATTGCCGCAGCATGAAGTCAGACATTGAAATCTCCCGCTCTACTCCTTTGAAACCTATTGGTGACATTGCGCAAAAACTCAACATTGCTCAGGATGATTTAATTCCTTTCGGTAGAACCAAAGCCAAAATACCGCTTAAATATCTTCAATCGGACAAAAAAGGCAAGCTGATTATGGTAACCGCCATTACGCCCAACAAGGCTGGTGTTGGCAAAACCGTTACCAGCGTTGGACTTTCACTGGGACTGAACCATATCGGCAAAAACGCCTTGGTGGCGCTGCGCGAACCGAGCCTTGGGCCTTGCTTCGGAATGAAGGGCGGTGCCGCAGGCGGCGGATATGCGCAGGTGCTGCCAATGGAAGATATCAATCTGCACTTCACCGGAGATTTTCACGCAATCACAAGTGCCAACAACATGATTGCCGCACTGGTAGACAACTACCGCTACTGGAATAAAACCGGGGAAAACACCCTAACACAACTGCTTTGGAAGCGCGTGCTTGACGTAAACGACCGCATGCTCCGCTACATAGTAAGCGGCCTGCACGGCAGCACCAACGGCATTCCAACCGAAACCGGGTTTGATATTACGCCCGCATCTGAAATTATGGCGTTGCTGTGCCTCAGCGAAGACCTGGAAGATCTGGAACGCCGCATTGACCGTATTGTGGTAGGTTATTCAGGAAAAAAACCCGTAACAGTTGGCAATCTGGGCTTTGGGCCCAGCATTGTTGTTCTACTGCGCGAAGCCATCATGCCCAACCTGGTGCAGACTACAGAACACACGCCCGCCATTATTCACGGTGGTCCTTTTGCCAATATTGCTCATGGATGTAACAGCGTAATCGCTACGAAAACTGCACTGAATCTCGCTGATTATGTTGTTACAGAAAGCGGTTTCGGTTCGGATCTGGGTGCTGAAAAATTCTTCGATATCAAATGCCGCATGGCCGGATTGCAACCTGCTGCCACTGTTATTGTGGCCTCTCTTCAGGCTATCAAACTGCATGGCGGTGCCGGTGAAAAAAACATACGCGATGTGAATGCGGACGCCCTGAAAACCGGGCTGCAAAACTTACAGCACCATATCCGCAATGTGCAGGCATTCGGACAAAATGCCGTTATCAGCATCAATAAATACGGATGGGATACCGAGAATGAAATGAACTGCCTCATCGACTGGTGCAAAGACCAGGGCGTGAAAGTGGCTGTGAACGAATGCTTCGTGAACGGTGGCGCCGGTGCCGCAGCTTTGGCACAAACCGTAGCCGATGTGGTGGACAACAACCCCTCAGGCCCTATCAATTATGCATACGACCTCAACGATAGCATCGATACCAAAATAGACAAAGTGGTGAAACGCGTTTACGGCGGTTCCGGAATCAAACTTTCTGGTACGGCCCAGACCAAGCTCAAGAAATTTGAAGAACTTGGCTGGGGTAATTTGCCGGTGTGCATAGCCAAAACCCAGTACAGCTTCAGCGATGACATCAACATGGGTCCGCTGGCCAAAGATTCACGCTGCGTGTGGAAGATCT
>VGGQ01000109.1 GCA_016868535.1 Bacteroidota bacterium
AAAAAACGGGAAAGCCACGTTGAATATGTCAGCTGCAGCGCACGGAAATTACCAGCTGATAATCTTATATAAAAAGGATGTTCAGCAATCTTTTAACATACTAGTGAACAGCCTGTAAATTTGATAAGTAAAGGTAAATCGCAATATTACGATAGATATTAAAAGATAAAACTATCAATCCCCTCGTAAAAAAACTGGCATCGCAAACCGCTATCTATGGTTTAAGCACCATGGTGGGCAGGTTGCTAAATTTTTTGCTTGTACCGCTGTACACGGCTACCCTTGGCAAGGTAGATGATTACGGGCAGGTGAACGTGATGTTCAGCTACGCCTCTTTCATTGCTGTCATTGCTTCCTTAGGACTGGAAACAGGCTTCTTCAATTTTGCCCGCAAAAAAGATGAATACAAGCCCGAAAAAGTCTTTTCTACAGCAGTAATTGCCTTGTTATGCTCTGGATTTCTCTGGTTACTGCTGGGCAATCTGTATGCGGGAGGCCTGATGAGCATGGCCGGATATCCTTCCAAACCCCACTATGCCATTTGGTTTACCGCTATTCTGGCCGCTGATGCTGTTTCATCATTGGGGTTTGCATGGCTTCGCTTTACAGAAAGGCCCTGGCGCTTTGCCTTGGTGCGTGCCATCAATATCGGGGTGAATGTGGGATTGAACCTGTTCTTTTTGTGGGGTTGTCCGCTCTTGTTTTCCAAAGGTTATACCTGGGTAAATTTGGTTTACGATCCTTCGCGGCTGCTGGAATACATTTTCCTCAGCAACCTGGTGGCATCACTCATCACCCTGCCTTTGCTGGGCCGTGTGTGGATCAACCTGAAATGGGGCTTTGATTTTAGCCTTTTCAAAAAACTATTTGCATACAGCCTGCCCATGGTGATTGTGGGTTTGGCCGGTATGATCAACGAAACCATAGATCGCATTTTGCTGAAACAGATGCTACCCGAAAATGGCGATTATGAAGCCGGCATTTACGGCGCCTTCTACAAGCTTAGCATGGTGATGACCTTGTTTGTGCAGGCATTCCGCTTTGCCGCGGAACCCTTTTTCTTCAAGCAGGCCGAGAGTGACCGTGCTCCGCAAACCTACGCGCGGGTCATGACCATTTTTGTGTATGTGTGTGGTTTTATCTATGTGTGTACAATGGCTTGTTTGCCTTGGCTGGCACCGCTGTTCATACGTAAAGACATGTATTTCACCGATCCAAGGGGAATGCAGGTGGTGCCCGTATTGCTTATGGCCAACTGGCTGCTGGGTATTTATTACAACCTGAGCATCTGGTACAAAATCAGTAACAAAACCATGCTGGGAGCATGCACAGCCTTGTTCGGGGCCTGTATAACGCTGCTCGGTAATTTCATTTACATTCCTCAATTTTCATTTATAAGCAGCGCCTGGACCACGCTGGCGGCCTATGGAGGCATGGTTTTACTGGGCTATTTTTGGGGGCAACGGCATTATCCCATTCCCTACAAAAGCAAGACTTTGTTCAGCATCATGCTGTTTGCAGCCATTCTGGGTTACATGGCACTTGTTTATCAGGAAATTATTCCTCATATTGCATATCTAACCATCCCCGCTTACCTGCTTGCCGTCTGGTTGGCAGAGGCTCCCAGGAATGCTGCTCGTTAAAATCATTAACCAGTCTGGAAACCCATTGCCCCAATACCAGACCATCCACAGCGCTGGTATGGATTTGCACGCAAACCTTTCTGAACCCAAAGTGCTCTTTCCCGGAGAAAGAAAACTCATTCCCACCGGATTGGTTATTGAATTGCCCGAGGGCTATGAAGCGCAAATCAGGCCGCGCAGCGGACTGGCACTGAAGCATGGCATTACCATTCTCAACTCGCCCGGCACCATCGATGCCGATTTTCGTGGCGAAATCAGAGTGCTTCTCATCAACCTTGGGCAGGAGCCTTTTGAAATTGCCAATGGTGAGCGCATTGCCCAGATGGTAGTAGCACGCCACGAAACCGTGAAATGGATGGTGGCAGAGCAACTCAAGGAAACAGCCCGCGGTGCAGGTGGATACGGCAGCAGCGGCAAATAATCAAAACCCCTTTAAAAAACAAAATCCGGGACGTGCCCGGACTCTGTCAGCTATGAAAACTTAATACCCCACATAGTAAACCATCGGGGTTTGTATTATGTTTTAAGAAATTTAAAAATTTTGTGCGATCAAAATCAAATAAAGACGGAGCTATTTGTTGCAACTTTGCAGCATGATAAGGATGGCATTGTTTTCCGCAGCAGTTTTTCTGGTAATTGGTGCTTGTTCGCAGCAACCCAAACAAGGCAAGTCGGTGGAGGTTGAAAACCTTACCACAGAGGTATTTGAGAGCCGTTTAAAAAGCACACCGGCTAAAATTGTGTTGGATGTGCGCACCGATGAGGAATTTAAAAGCGTTCATCTGCAAGGCGCAGTCAACATGAACGTGAATGATCAGGCTTTTGCTGAACGCATTAAGCAACTCGACACCACCCAGCCTTTATTTGTGTATTGCCTTGCCGGCGGACGCAGCGCTAAAGCCGCCGAAATTTTAAAGGATATGGGTTTTCCCGCTGTATACAAGATGGAAGGCGGCATGAGTCGCTGGACCTACGAAAACCGCGCGGTGGAAAGCCCTGCCGGCGCTTTGAATAAAGGCATGAAGAAAACTGAGTTTGATGCTATGATGATTGGCATTAAAGATACCCTGGTGCTGGTGGATTTTTGGGCCGAATGGTGCGCTCCCTGCCGCAAGATCACGGCGTACTTGCCAGAAATTGAAAAGGAATATGCGGGTAAGCTAAAAGTGGTTAAAATCAACTACGACGACAATCCGCGGCTTGTGAAGGATTTGTCGCTTGACAATGTGCCTTATCTTTTTCTGTATAAAAACAGCAAATCATTGTGGCAGCAAAGCGGTTACATCGAAGCCACCGGGCTAAAATCAGCCATCAAAAGCAAACTTTAAGGCTTTTTTATAAAGCGGAAGGTGCCATTGGTTCCGCTTAGCAGGTAAACACCGGGTTTCAGGTGGCTTACATCGATACCGCTGTTTGTATCGCCCTGGGCTCTCTGTACCATTTTTCCAGTTACTTCCAATATGCTGTATTGCCCTGCTGATGGAACATACAGGCGGTTTACAGCCGGGTTGGGATAAATGCCGGTTTGTTTGGGTTGAACCGTTTGGTTGGCAGTGTTGTTACAGGTCAAGGTATTGATTCTGCTCCACACCTTATCGGCCAGCAGAAAAGGAACTTCGCCCAGTTGTCCAGACGGCACATCGCCCATGCGTATCCATACTAATTTGCGGGAAGGGGAAATGCTGGCAATCTGTCCGTTTTTACCAATCGCAGCAAACATATCTTTGGGTGCATTGGGAATAAAATAGCCCGGGAAAACAAATTGCAAGGTAGGAACCATGTAGGAGGCCTTGCCATTCAGCCACCAGAGGTAGCCGTAGCTGAGGTTCAGGTTTTGAGAGGTATTTACGGATTGGCGGGCATAAGCGGTATCCAGTAACTGCACACCATTCCATTTAAACCCGTTTTGCGCGAGCAAACCCCAGCGGGCAAAATTGCGCGCCCTGCTCGCAAACACATTGTTGTATCCGGATTTAAACCACAGACCGTTGATGCCTGTTTTGGATGATAAGGATTGCTGGGTATACAGATTCATGGTAGATCCGGTAGCGGTTTCTATCACCTTGTCCAGCAGCGTGTAGGGCCCGTTGTGATAGGCCCAGCGGGTGCCGGGGTCGGCTTTGTAGAGCAGGCAAGATTTGAGGGTGCAGAAGAGGTCGGGAACGCCGTCATCCAGGCCTGTGGTCATGGCGAGTTGGTTCCGGATGGTGATGGCATCCTCTTGTGCCTGTGTAAGGCTGCTCCAGCCGCTTCCAAGGTAGTCGGAGGATTTATCGTTCAGTGATAGTTTTCCTTCATCACGGGCTTTGCCCACCAGAAAAGCGGTGAGGGTTTTACCGGCTGAAGCCCAGTACCATGCACTGTCCTGGGTGAAGGTACCGAAATACTTTTCCAGCACAATTTTTCCGTCAACCAGCAATATAAATGCCTTGGAATTTTCTTTGGCCAGGTATTGATACAGGCTGTTGATGCTATCGGAGCACCACCCTTGCGATTTGGGCGAAAGGGTGTCCCAGAAGGCTGTCTGGCTGATGGGCGGATAGTAGGTGTTCTGACCGCTTGCAGTAAAGGTAAACGACAGCAATACAAAAGTGAATATTAATTTGCGCATACGTTATATAGACGCAAGTTCTGCGAAAAGGTTTAATGATACGATCGGGGAACTTAACTTTTGCGAAACTGCTTTATTGCCCAATCCGTCGTTTGTGGTTTTCTTTGCGGCAGCATGTACGAATTTCACGGCGATAAAGCCCGTTACTTTGAACTGACCCGCAAGGTGACGGAATTTCATGTGATTCCGTTTCTGAATGAAAAGGGTATTTACCGTGAAGGCATCCGTGTGCTGGAAATTGGCTGTGGTGAGGCCGGTGTTTTAAAAGCGTTTACCGATTTGGGTTGCACTGCGTTTGGCATTGAGCTTCAAGAAAGC
>VGGQ01000110.1 GCA_016868535.1 Bacteroidota bacterium
ATGCATTGGAGGTGCTGGTTCCAGTCAGGTTACCATGCTGGTTCGTCACTGATTCAGCGATATCAGATCCTGTATCATATCTATGGCCTGTTCGGCTGAATGAACAGGTTCCAGGCAGGTTTCCCCCAAACAAACGTAGATGTGCAGCGAGTCGGTATTTTTACCGGTAAACTGTGGTAAAATACACTCAGTTTCACTGAAAGATACCTGAGCATGGGCAGGCAGTGCAAAGCACATTTTTTGTGCAGCTTTTCTCGAACCCGGTCCCGTGCAGCTCACCTGAACAAAACCGCCCGATGATGCCAGTGCCAGTCGACCCCAGTTGCTATACCAGCCGGGATATTCAGCCAACTGTTTTTTAACAAATCCCAACAAATCCATACCCATTGCTATATAGCCCGGTTTTTGAAAGATGGTGCCCAATTTGCAAAGGCAATGTGCCATCACCGATACCGAACTGTTCATTACATCATCGGCCAGGTCTGTTTTTCTCACAATCAGGGTTTCACCGTCTTCCGGTGTAAAATACCATGTGCCTGTTTCGGGGTCACGGAACTTTTGAATGGTTTGCTCTGCAAGGATTTTGGCGAAATTGGCATATTCCACTTTTCCGGTAGCCGTGTACAATGCTACAAGGCCTTCCGTTATACAGGCGTAATCTTCCAGGAAGGCGGTAATACTGGCTTTGCCGCGGCTGTGAATGCGATACAGTGACTTGTTTTGCCAAAGATTATTGTGAATCCAGGCGGCCAGTTGCTCTGCTCGTTGAGTGTATTCAGGATTTTTAAGATATAAACCTGCATCAGCCAGGGCCTTCAGCATCAGGCCATTCCATGCGGCAATGATTTTATTATCGAGTCCCGGCCGTGGTCGTAAATCCTGAAAATTGCGGAGCTTTTGTTTTACTGTTCGCAACAGGGCGGTGTAAGAACTCACGTCGATATTGAGTGTTTCCAGCACCCGCAAGGGTGCTATTTGTCTGTGCAAAATATTTTGCCCATGCTCCCAGTTGCCGTTTTCTCTGCAGGAAAAAATGGTTTTGGCAAATTCAAGTTCTTCCGGGTTTAGGCATATTTCCAGTTCGGCATGACTGAACACGTAAAATTTGCCCTCTACGCCCTCGCTATCGGCATCTAGTGTGCTGAAGAAGGCATTTCCATCATCCAGCTCATTTAAACAAAACTGAATGCATTCTGTAGCAATTTCTTGGTAAAGCGGGGCATCTGAAATTGCAAATGCATGGCTGTATAAACTGATGAGCTGGGCATTGTCATACAACATTTTTTCGAAATGGGGCGCAAACCATTTCCCGTCGGTGCTATATCGGCAAAAGCCGCCTCGTAAGTGGTCATAAATACCACCGTTGGCCATTTTCAACAAGGAAAGGTGGGTGAAATCCAGCGCCTCTTTGTTGCCGGTTTGTAAATAGTAATCAAGTAAAAATTCATATTGGTTGGGAAGCGGAAACTTCGGCACCCGGTTTGTGCCGCCTTCTCCCCAGTCGAATCCCTCGGCCATTTTTTCATACAGGGCCGGTACTTCAGCTTTGCCGAATTGAGATGAGCCGGCAGCAATAACTTCGTTCATGCCCCTTAGCCCCTTCATAACCTTACCTGCATATTCTGAAGCCTTTTCTTTTTCATGGTTCCAAAGGCTGTGTATTTGAAGCAATACCTGTTGCCATTTATCTAAGGGGAAGTAAGTGCCGGCATAGATGGGACTTCCATCGGGCAGACAAAACACGTTTAGCGGCCAACCGCCGCGTCCGGTCATGAGCTGGCAGGCGTCCATATACACCATGTCTATATCCGGGCGCTCTTCTCTGTCTACTTTCACATTAATAAAAAAAGTATTCATCAGTTCGGCGGTTTTTTCATCTTCAAAACACTCTTTTTCCATCACGTGGCACCAGTGGCAGGCACTGTATCCTACGCTTATCAGTACAGGTTTATTTTCTCTCTGTGCCTGTTGCCAGAGTTCACCATGCCATTCAATCCAGTTAACTGGATTGTGGGCATGCTGCAGCAGATACGAGCTGCCGGCATTAATAAGTGCATTGGTGTGTTTGGGATTGGCTTTCACGAAAACTTGGTGTTAATTTGAACAATCATGGGCAAAGTTCGTCTGGCGGTGGCAATTTTAGGTACAATGATGCTGATTAATGTTGCATTCAACCAGAAAGTAATCACCGCCGATACCTTGTCCCGTAATTCATTTTCAACCTATCGTGAAGCAGCCGACACACTTTGGAACAAACTGTCATCCAGGAAGAAATCATCGCTGTTGGCATATACGGCAACGGATACGTTATATTACCGCATGCTCAGAAAACAGAACACGGAAATGAGCGATCAGATTATGCGGGGTTTATGGCTCACCTATGGCTATAAGGTTGATAAGTCTTATGACAAGGTATACAAGCAACTTAAGAAACAGAAACTTAGTTTGCAACGGGCTAAAAAAGATACGATACTCGTTTTATTCGACGCAAAAAATGCTGAGATTATGCGGGTGGAGCAATACTTTACCAAAGGGAAAATACCATATTGCTTACGTTTCATGATCTGGAATGCAGAGGATTATTGGTATTACACTGGCAGCATAGATTTTTTCGAAGACCGTACCCGACTTCGTTAAAGACCGGAGAGCAGTTGCTTCACCATGCCTGGCCCTTGATAAACAAATCCGGTGTATACCTGATACAGATTGGCACCTGCGGCTTTTTTCTCACGGATATCCGAGGCCGTGAAAATACCGCCAACGCCCATAATCGGATAATCGTAACCCAGCAATTGCCGTAACTGCGCGATTACTTCGTTGCTTTTTCCGCTGACAGGTGCTCCACTCAATCCGCCTGCTCCGATTTTTTCTAGTATTTTCGGATTATAAACAACTCCTTCTCTGGAAATGGTTGTATTTGTCGCTATAATGCCTTCAATGTTGCATTCGCGAACCGTATCGGCAATTTCCTGCAGGGCTCCAGGGGTTAAATCAGGGGAAATTTTCAATAAAATAGGTTTTTGTGTCGGGTATTGGCCTCTCAGAATGTGCAATTCCCGGAACAGGTTTGTTAAAAATGCTTTCTCCTGCAATTCGCGCAAACCGGGCGTGTTGGGGCTACTCACATTCACCACGATGTAATCTACCCAAGGGTAAATTTTCTCAAAACAGATTCGATAATCGTGTATGGCATTCTCATTCGGCGTGATTTTGTTTTTTCCGATGTTTCCTCCCACAACCAATCCGTCAGGTCTATTTTTCAGGCGTGCAACCATGGCGTCTATTCCTTGATTGTTAAACCCCATTCGGTTAATCATTGCAAGGTCTTTTTTTAGTCGAAACAAACGGGGTTTTGGATTGCCATCCTGCGACAATGGAGTAACGGTTCCTACTTCCACAAAACCAAATCCCAGATTTTTCAGCAAATGCAGCCACCTTGCGTCTTTATCAAAACCGGCTGCAAGACCAATGGGATTGGGGAATTTTATGGCTAGAAAATCTACGGGATGATTGGTGTTGCTGCCGTATTGCTTTTTAATAATATTCTTTATGACAGGCAGTTTCAGACCGATGGAAAGTAAATCCATAGCCACATAGTGCGCTTTTTCGGGTGTTAGCAGAAACAAGAAAAAACGCAGGATGCCGTACATAGCTGTTAATGTTTAAAATGGCGCATGCCGGTCATGACCATCGCAATATTATTGGCGTTGCAGTAATCGATACTGGCCTGGTCCTTGAGGCTGCCACCGGGCTGCACCACAGCTTTGATGCCCGCCTTATCGGCGATTTCCACGCAATCGGGGAAAGGGAAGAAAGCATCGGAAGCCATCACAGCGCCTTCCAGGTCAAACCCAAATCTTCCCGCCTTTTCAATGGCCTGGTTCAGTGCATCCACGCGGCTGGTTTGTCCGGTACCACTGGCCAGTAAGCAGGTGTCTTTTGCCAGCACAATGGTATTGCTTTTGTTATGCTTCACAATTTTCAGGGCAAACTCCAGATCGGCAAACTGACTTTCCGTAGGGTGCAAAGTGGTGGCCGGTTTCATGACTTTTTTGGTCGCCAGACCATTGTCTCTGTCCTGCACCAGTTCTCCGTTCAGCACAGTTCTGATGAGCTGTTGCTTGAATGCGACCTGATGGATTTTTAGCAATATGCGGTTGGCTTTAGCCTGTAGTATTTTCAATGCTTCCGGCGTATAATCTTCAGCCAGCAGTACTTCAAAGAAAAGCGTGTCGATTTTTTGGGCTGTTGTCGCATCCACCATTGCATTGATTGCCAGAATACCGCCAAAAGCAGAAATAGGATCACAGGCAAATGCATCGTCCCACGCTGCTTCTGATGTGGCGCGGGTTGCCACGCCGCAGGCGTTGTTGTGTTTCACAATCACGCAGGTTACGCCCTTATTTTTATCAAAATCCCGCAGCAGGCAGAGGGCACTGTCTACATCCAGCAGGTTGTTGTAGCTGAGTTCCTTGCCTTGCAGTTTGGTGAAAACAGCTTCTAGGACACCCCTGAATTCGGCTTTCTGATGAGGGT
>VGGQ01000111.1 GCA_016868535.1 Bacteroidota bacterium
GCAATGGCGGCGGCGGGGCCAGCGCGATGGTTATTGAGCGTTGCTAAAACTTATAATCACAGCAGGGCCAATAAACCGCTGCTGACTTTCGTTTATTCCATAATGATATTCCGCTGCTTTACCCTGCTTTTCCTGCTGATTTCCGGTAATTTTTTAAGAGCCGGTAGTGCTGACAGCCTAGCTATCAAGCAGCTTCAGGAGGGAGAAACTCGTCTAAAAATCATTGCACCGGAATTTATTGCTGCAAAAACAGATGCGGAAAGAATTGAAGCCGCGTGGCAGGTTTACCGTACACTTGATACTCTCCTTTCCCTGCCCGAAAGCTTTGACTACGGTTGGGACTCTTTAAAATCAAGAACCGTTTCTGTTTTGGTTTCACCTGACAAAAAAGTTAAGCTCTACACATGGAATCTTATCCTTAAAGACGGCAGTTTTAAGCATTTCGGGTATTTACAGACACGTAGAAAAAAGACCATAGAAACCTATCCCCTTATGGATACGACGGCCGTGCAGAGTAAAGATATTATCGATGAAGAACTTGACCCTGCTGCATGGTTCGGTGCACTGTACTACCGTTTAATCCCTTTCAAGAAAAATAGCAAAAAGATGTATTTGTTATTCGGCTTTGACGGGAATACCGCCAACAGCAATAAGGCTGTGATGGACGTGCTTTGGCTGTCAAAATCCACACCTATATTTGGTTATCCAGCTTTTCGGCAGGGTGAAGATGATCCCAGCACCGAATGCAGGGTTGTCATGGAATGCCACAACGATGTTAACCTGTCATTTTATTATGAGGCAGATAAGCAGATAGTGATTGCAGACAAGCTAGTACCCTCATTTCCGGAAGCAAAAGACAATCCATATTACTACATACCCAGCGGTGATTATGATATTTACAAAAGAAACCGCAAGGGCACCTGGATTCGCCGCGACCTGAAAGATTGGGATCTGGGACAGGGGCAAATGCGGCCCTCGCCTGTAAACCGGCCTATGCCGCCGGCACCTGCCGATAAATAACTTGATTTTACAGGCAAATGCCAATAGTCTGCATTTTAGCGGCTGTTTCTTCCCACTCCAAACCCGCATCGCTTTGGGCGTTGATACCGGCGCCCGCATGCAACACTGCAACTTGCCCTCTCCACTCACAGCAACGGAGATTTACCCACAGATGCGGCCTGTCTGCTCGGTAAAATCCGACATAACCGGAAAACAGATTTCTGCTTTGTTTTTCGTGGTTGGCTATGATGGACAATGCCTTGTCGCGCGGAAGCCCACCCACAGCGGGCGTGGGATGCAATTCAGCAATAAGGTGCGGAATATCCTTTTCTTGCAGTGAAAAGCGATATTGCTTTACCAGATGCCGCAAGGTGCCTGCCCTAACAGCGTCAGCGGGCCCGGTCTCTATTATATGAGCTCCCATTTTCGCCAGTATCTGCCTTAGAAACTGCTGGGTAGCGGTATTTTCCTCTTTCTCTTTGCCTGTCCAATCAGACTGCTCATTCACCAAGGTTCCCGCCATAGATACCGTTTTCCAGTCAGCCCCTTCGGGCTGAATCAGGATTTCAGGTGTTGCACCCAGCCATGTTCCAAACTGTGCGTGACAAACAATGCTAACATATGCATCAGGATAACGCTCACAGGCTGCTAAAAACGCATCAAACAGTGAAAACCGGGTTTCACAAAGGCTTTGTCGTGCGGCAACCACCTTTCGCACCTGCCCCAGAGATATTTCATGTTGTATGTGACCAATATATGCGCCCCATTCTGCGCGGTTCATTACAGAAACATCGATGGTTTGGTAGGACTCAGCAGTGGTTGTAAGGCTCCGCAGCAATGCAATATCCGATATGTATTCTCCTTGTAAATAAAAATGCCGGAGATTCCCGTTCCAAGGACGAAATACAAATCCATCCTGCATTTGAGATTCTGAAATACAGGAGCATTTAAATTCACCCCGAATTCCTACAGGAGAGGAGCCGGGTTCCCGCCATATAGCAAAGCCCGCACTCATGGTCTGGGTAACACCGCTAGTGTTATGGAGCCCTTACAGATTCTGCTTCCTTGTTGGTTGTAAATACTAACATCCCACACCTGAGAGCTTTTTCCGAGATGAACCGGCGTGGCCTTCCCGGTCACTATTTCACCCCTAAATGCAGATTTCACATGGTTGCAAGTCACTGATTGACCAAAAGCCATATATTTTTCACGGTCAAGGTAAAGATTACCGGCCATACTGCCCAGCGTCTCAATCAAAGACAAAGATGCACCTCCGTTGAGCATTCCCAGTGGTTGAATGGTTCGCTCATCCACAGGCATTTCAGCACAGAGATAATCTGTCCCTATTTCTGTAAAGACAATACCCAAAGAGGTATTTAAAGTATTTCGACAATGCTCGTTAAGCGCCGTCATGGTTATATTTGCAGGGTCAAAAAAAATGGAGTCCAATCTGCCGCAAAATTCAGCCTCAGCCACCACAAAAACAATTTATTTAATCCGACATGGTCAAACCGATTTAAACAGGCAGGGCATTATTCAGGGATGCGGTGTTGATACGGATTTAAATGAAACCGGGAGGGATCAGGCACAGCGGTTCTTTGAAGCCTACAGGCACATAGATTTTAATTCGGTGTTTGTGAGCCGGCTGAAAAGAACTCACCAGACGGTTGAACCGTTTATCCGGGAAAAAAAATCAGTTCATTTCATTATACCTGAACTGGACGAAATAAACTGGGGCATTATGGAGGGTGTGTTTCCCACAGAAGAGAGCCATGCCTCATTTCATCGCATGGTGGCTGAATGGAGAGCCGGAAATTTACATACAGCCGTAGAAGGAGGGGAAACACCCACAGAGTTATATGAGCGTCAAAAAACAGGCTTACAAACCCTCGAGAAACATATAACGGATAAACCGGTGCTGGTTTGTATGCACGGCAGGGCCATGCGCAGTTTTTTGTGTTTACTGACTAATCACCCATTGTACCTGATGGATGATTTCGAGCACACTAATGTTTGTTTGTATATCCTCGAAAAAAACAGCACTGATAAGCACTACCGGATTATACTCAACAATAGCAGTGCGCATCTGGCCTAGGATACCCTAATTTTGCCCATAATGAGTAGCAAAATCAATATCAGTGTTATTGACCGGGAAGGTCAGATACATCAACTGACTGTTCCAGTAGACATGAACATAAACCTGATGGAGGTTTTCAAAATCCACGAACTGAACGTTGCAGGAGAATGTGGCGGCATAGCCATGTGTGCCACCTGTCAGGTATACGTTGAAAGCAATCATGAGCTACCTGAACCATCTGACGATGAACTGGCCATGCTGGACCAGGCGTTTTTTGTAAAAAACAACAGCCGCCTGGGCTGTCAAATACCCATACATCAGGAATTTGAGGGATTAACTGTTCGACTAACCCCTGAAAGCTGATATTTTTTAGTTTTTCTTGACACATCCATTATTTTAAATTATCTTCGCGGTTCTTTTTTCGGAAAATGGCAAATCATAAATCTGCAATCAGACGCATCAGGGCTAACGAAGCCAAGCGAGATTTGAACCGCTACCAGCATAAATCTGCCCGTAGTGTGGTAAAAGCAATTCGCAAAGTTGAAAACAAAAGCGAAGCAGAAGGATTGTTGTCTAAGGCTTTCAGCATGCTCGATAAGTTGGCCAAGAAAAACATCATTCACAAAAATAAAGCCGGTAACTTGAAGAGCAGCTTGAAAAAGCACGTTGATTCACTGGCTTAATTAATAAAAAATTCTACTTCAAAGCCACCCTTAGGTGGCTTTTTTTATGACTTTTTCACAAGCTTACGGCAATTTGCGCAAAGCCATTTCTTCTCGGCAAACAATGTTCTTGCGGTTCCTTTGGCATCGTTCATCAGACAGAACGGATGTTTATCACAATGTGGCAAGCCAAGGTTATGGCCAATTTCATGCAGGGTTACCAGTGTTAAAAATGTGTCTCGTCTAATATTAAACTGTTTCAGCCTGTGGTCAGATACAATGCAGGCTTCCCCTGGTTTGTAGCCCAGACCAAAAATACCCCAATGGGGATATTGCCCTTTTTTCGTAAACACATCATAGGTGGTAACACCCAATATACGGTCGCAATGAACCGGTTTCTGTTTTTTTAACCATCCCAGCATTGCGGAAGCACTGTAGCGTTTTGTATCTTCAAGCAGACAACTTGCCGGCATCTGTGCATTGGGGAGCACCTGGATTTTCATGCCATAAAAAGCATTCAATTCCCTTGACAACAAAATTATTTGCCCGCTTTTAATTTGCCCCAGGGGTAAAATAACGGTTACAGAAGAATCTTCTGTTGTTGGTAAACCTGTTTTGGGTAAATC
>VGGQ01000112.1 GCA_016868535.1 Bacteroidota bacterium
TTCGGTGACGGTGGAGTAAGTCACTCGCAGGTATGCATTAATCATCGGAATAATTTTTTTCTGGGCGGCATTGCTGCTGCTTCATGATTCCCACACCCTGGTGGTTTATAGCAGCAGATCTTCTGCTGGCATACATTCCCATGGCTTTATTGGCAGAATATCTCTATCAAGAATTGGTAAAACCATAACGGTATAATTTATGAAGCTTTGTCTGTATGATTTTGCGGTGGATGTTTTTATGGTTGGGCTGTGTTACTGCAGTAAATCTGCATACTCAGTGTATTTCCGGAGACTGCACATCGGGCACAGGCACAATGCTGTGGCAGGGCGATATCACCCAGTATTCAGGCAGCTGGCGCAATGGAAAAATGCACGGAACCGGCACCATGACTTATGCCGACGGCTCCATTTTTAAAGGCAATTGGATTAATGGTCGCCTGCATGGCAAAGGTAATATGGCCTTTGCAGGTAAAAACCGCAACGGAACCAGTTTTCGCGATACAATAAAAGGATTTTGGTACAACGATTCGGTTTATCACAATGGCTTCACCAAGGGCAAGCAACAAGCCTCCATATTTGTGCTAAAAAAAGGAAGTATAGATTCGGGGTTTGGGAAAATATTCTGGCTGAATGGTAACCGCTACGAGGGAGACATTTTGAAGGGGCAAATGCACGGCAAAGGGAAATTGATAATCAGCAAAAACGGCGATTTGCCTGTTTTTGATATCGTGGGAGAATGCCTGTATGAAGGCGATTTTTACAAGGGATACATGCAAGGCAGCGGAAGGATTACCCGCGATGGCATTCTAGAAAAAGAGGGACAGTTCGAGACGAACGTGTACCTCGGGGATGATTAGGGTGTACCGGGTATTCGTTTATTGGTCTGATGGTTTAATCGTTTATTGGGAACCACCATCTGCCTTTGTGTAACTCCACGCAAAACAAAACTCTTTCTTTCCTTTATTCCTGTGTTATTTCATTGTTTTATTCTTTCATTAAAAATCTGCCCCCTTTTTCAAGTCAAGACATCCCAATGGACAAATAAACCAATAAACGATTGCACCCAAAAAGCTGTCTACTGAATCACAGGTAAGTACAGGTAAAGACCTATCCCTTCACGACGGTAAACTACAAACTAATATTTCCCGTAATTTTGTTCCTTCATGGCAAAAAACGATCTGGAATTCAACAAAAACGAAGACCTGAACAAACAGGCCTGGGATGCAGTTAAACAAAAACTGTCCGTGATCCATCTAGGTGGCGGGGCCAAAGCAGCTGCCAAACAAAAGGAAAAAGGCAAAATGCTTTGCCGCGAACGCATCGAGTACCTGCGGGATAAAGACACCGAATGGATTGAAATCGGGGAGTTTGCAGGTTATGAGATGTACCCCGAGCACGGGGGCTGTCCAGCCGGCGGGGTAGTAGCAGGCATTGGTTTTGTTTCAGGCCGGCAGTGCATGATTGTGGCAAACGACGCAACCGTAAAAGCTGGTGCATGGTTTCCCGTTACCGGAAAGAAAAACCTGCGCACCCAGGAAATTGCCATGGAAAACCACCTGCCTATTATCTACCTGGTTGACAGCGCCGGGGTATATCTGCCCATGCAGGACGAAATATTCCCCGACAAGGAGCACTTTGGACGCATTTTTCGCAACAATGCCATAATGAGTAGCATGGGTATTACCCAGATTGCCGCCGTGATGGGAAGCTGTGTGGCCGGGGGCGCCTACCTGCCCATCATGAGCGATGATGCTCTGATCGTGGACAAAACAGGTTCTATCTTTCTGGCCGGTAGCTATCTGGTGAAAGCCGCCATTGGCGAAGACGTAGACAACGAAACTCTGGGAGGCGGAACCACCCAAAGCGAAATCAGCGGGGTGATAGACGACAAATTCCCCGACGATAAAAGCTGCCTTGACCGCATACGCTACATCATGGATAAGCTGGGCAGTCCACACGACGAGGGATTCAGCCGCGTAAAACCCACAGCCCCAAAGGAAAACCCCAAAGACATTTGGGGAATCCTGCCTTCAGACCGCGCTAAACCCTACAAAACCGTGGAAATTATACACCGGATGGTGGACAACAGCGAATTTGAGCAATACAAGGAAAATTATGGCAAAACCATCATCTGCGGCTATGCACGCATAGACGGCTGGGCAGTGGGCATCGTTGCCAACAACCGCGAGCTTGCCAAGGCCAAAAAACCCGGTGGTAGCACCGAAATGCAGTTTGGTGGTGTCATTTACAGCGACAGCGCCGACAAAGCCGCAAGGTTCATCATGAACTGCAATCAGAAAAATATTCCGCTGGTATTTCTACAGGATGTAACCGGGTTTATGGTGGGCAGCCGCAGCGAACACTGTGGCATAATCAAGGACGGTGCCAAAATGGTAAGTACCATGAGCAACAGCACCGTACCCAAATTTACCGTGATTATGGGCAACAGCTACGGAGCCGGCAACTATGCCATGTGCGGCAAAGCCTACGACCCCCGCCTGATTGTGGCATGGCCATCGGCCAAAATTGCCGTAATGGGTGGCGAACAGGCCGCCAAAGTGCTGCTGCAGATTGAAGAAATGAGCTTAAAAGCTAAAGGCGAAGAAATCACCCCCAAAGCCAAAAAAGCCTTGCTGAATAAAATCACACAGCGCTACGAAAACCAAACCACGCCTTACTATGCCGCGTCACGACTGTGGGTGGATGCCATCATCGATCCCCTGCAAACCCGTACCTGGATTAGCATGGGCATTCAGGCCGCATCACAGGCACCCGTAAAACCCTTCAATATAGGGGTGCTGCAAACCTGATAAATTCGTTTGTTGTTTGAACAAACTTTTCTAATTTTGTTAAAACACTAAACTCTGGCGAAGCAGAAACCCCGCAGAAGTTTCTTGACCCGCCTGGGGCTGGTTACAGCCTTCGCCGCTGCACTGCCCGCCCTGACCGTGGCCAAAGCCTTTCAATTCCATATAAACCTGCAAAAAATACCGCTGTAAGCCGTGTAACCATGTATGGCAAAAACAATACAAAACCTCCGGAATGGGGTTACTTTTGCAAGGTTGTAATCAAGCATTGTGGGAGCCAATTATCTGTCCCTCGAAAACATCTCCAAAACTTGGCATGACAGGCCCGTGCTGTCGGGCATTTCCTTTGGCATTGCCAAAGGTGAAAAAGTAGCGCTGGTGGCCGGAAACGGAGAAGGTAAAAGCACCCTGCTCAGCATCATCAGCGGACAGGAAAGCCCCGATTCCGGGCAAGCCATCCTGCGCAAGGATATCGCCGTGGGGTTTTTGCCCCAAGAACCCGAACTTAACCCCGCTCAAAGCATTCTGGAAAATGTGCTGCTGCAGCAAACCTCGGTAACCCGCGCCGTAGCCGACTATGAAAAGGCCCTGTCCTTTCAGGAAGAAAATCCCGGAGATGCAGCCCTGCAGGCCCTGCAAACCGCCACCGAAACCATGAACCGGCAAGGCGCATGGGATTATGAATACCGGGTGAAACAGATTCTCAACCAGCTGAAAATCCGCGATTTGGGACAGGCCGTGGCCTCGCTCAGCGGCGGACAGAAAAAACGGGTGGCATTGGCGCGCATCCTTATCAGCGAGCCCGATCTGCTCATACTGGACGAACCCACCAACCACCTGGATCTGGACATGATAGAGTGGCTGGAAGATTACCTGTCCCGCCGTGATATTACCCTGCTGCTGGTAACCCACGACCGCTACTTTCTGGAACGCATCTGCGAACGCATCATTGAGCTGGATGGCGGACAGACATACCACTACCGAGGCAACTACAGCTATTTTGTAGAGAACAAAGCCCACCGCGAGGAGGTGGCTGCCAGCGAGGCCGAAAAAGACCGCAACCTCTTTCGCCGCGAACTCGATTGGGTGCGACGCATGCCCAAAGCCCGCACCACCAAAAGCAAAAGCCGCATAGATTCATTTGATGACCTGCAGGAAAAGTTGAAGGGTGTAAAACACAAAAACGAACTGAATATCACCATGCGCATGGAGCGGCTGGGCGCCAAAATCCTGGAACTGCACCACGTGAAAAAGGCCTTTGGCGACCTGAAAATACTGGATGATTTCAACTATATCTTCCGCCGTGGCGAAAAAGTGGGCATCGTAGGCCCCAATGGTGTGGGCAAATCCACCCTGCTGAACATGATCATAGATCTGGAAACGCCCGATTCCGGGAAGATTATAACCGGCGACAACATGGTGTTCGGGTACTTTAGTCAGCAAGCCTTTAAGGTGGATGACCATAAAAAAGTGATTGATGTGGTGCGCGATGTAGCTGAATGGATTCCCATGGCCAACGGCCATAAACTCAC
>VGGQ01000113.1 GCA_016868535.1 Bacteroidota bacterium
ACATGTGAAAAATATTCCGAATGTTCCCAAAAACAAACCTATTTCGGTTAGTGAACCTGAATACATTACCCAGCTACTTGGCAGATAATCGCGGTGCAGAGAAGTTACAATAATCACAAAACGTTCGAACCACATACCCACGTTTACCACAATACTCATGATAAAAATAAACCAAGGTGTGGTACGCGCCCACTTAAACCAGAAAACCTGAGGCGAAACAAGGTTGCAGAACATCATGCTCCAATATGCCCACCAGTAAGGACCGCTGGCGCGGTTAAGGAATGCATACTGTTCGTATTCCACGCCCGAATATTGAGCAATAAAGAATTCTGTCAGATAGGCAATACCAACAAGGGAACCGGTTAGCATGATTATTTTACACATTGCTTCAAGGTGTCCGATGGTAATGTAATTTTCGTAGTTCATCACTTTACGTGCAACTACCAGCAGGGTTGCCACCATACCAAATCCCGAAAAAATCGCACCGGCAACGAAGTATGGCGGGAAGATAGTAGTATGCCAGCCGGGTATAACTGAAGTAGCAAAGTCAGTTGATACGATTGAGTGTACAGATAAAACCAGGGGTGTACTCAAACCTGCAAGAATCAATGATATCAGTTCGTAGCGGGCCCAAGTACGTGTGCTGCCGGTCCATCCCATAGAGAAGAACCGGTACCAGTACTGAGCAGCTTTGGTTTTAACCTTATCACGGATGGTAGCGATATCAGGAATCAAACCAATGTACCAGAACAATAGAGAAACGCTAAAATATGTTGAGATTGCAAATACATCCCACAAAAGCGGAGAGTGAAAGTTTACCCACAGCGAACCAAATGCGTTTGGCAGTGGCAACGCCCAATAACCTACCCATACACGCCCCATGTGAAACACAGGGAACATAGCAGCACAGATTACTGCAAATATGGTCATAGCTTCTGCAGAACGATTGATACTCATCCTCCATTTCTGTCTGAAAAGCAAAAGAATCGCAGAAATAAGTGTACCGGCGTGACCAATACCCACCCAGAATACAAAGTTGGTAATATCCCAGCCCCACATTACGGATTTGTTGACATTCCATGTACCGATTCCGGTCCAAAGGGTCCAGAAAAGGCTCACCACGAAAATAGCCAAAAAGATTACCGATAGGGTGAAGCCCACTTTCCAAGCGGTAGAGGGTTTATTCAAAATGGGTCTGGTTATATCGCGGGTTACATCCGAGGTAGTTTTGCCTCCGGTAACTAGGCGTTCCCTAATGAGTGAATCATGTATCATTTTGTTGATGCTTGGAGTTTTTAAATAGTTTCAGTATTACGAATTTTGGTCATGTACTTCACGCTGCTCTGCACGTTGATTTCTTCAAGCACGCCAAAAGCACGGTCATTTTTATACAGTTTGCTGATTTCGCTGTCTGGGTTGTGAAGGTCACCAAACACTATTGCGTTGGCTGGACATGCACGCTGACAAGCAGTCTCAACTTTAACTTTACTTGGTGACTCTCCGTCGCGCTTAGCTTTGAGTTTGCCTTCCTGAATTCTTTGAACACAAAATGAGCATTTCTCCATTACACCACGTGTACGAACAGTAACATCGGGGTTGATGACCATTTTACCTAGCGGGTTGTTAAAATGGAAATCAAACTTATCGTTGTCATTGTAACGGAACCAGTTGAAACGACGAACCTTGTAAGGGCAGTTATTTCCACAATATTTGGTTCCAATGCAACGGTTGTAGGTCATTTGGTTCAAGCCTTCAGTGCTGTGTGTGGTAGCGAGTACAGGACAAACTGTCTCACAGGGAGCCTGCGAACAATGTTGACACATCATAGGCTGGTGAATAACTTTAATTTTTTCCCAGTGGGCAAAATCTCCTTTATCTGCTTTATCTATTTGTCCAATTTCCTTCTCGCGGGTAACATAATTGCCTTCAATTTCCTTGTTTGAGTTTGCAAAACTGTAATAGCGATCTATGCGTATCCATGTCATCTCACGACGCAGGCGTATCTCATCACGGCCTACTATGGGAACATTGTTTTCGATAGAACAACTAACCACACAGCTTCCACAACCGGTGCATGCATTTAGGTCAATAGCCATAGCCCAAAGGTGGTTTGGTGAACCATCCTTGCGGTACTCGCGTTTTTCCCAAATGGTATAAACATGTGGTTTTTCTTTGTCATTACCGGCTTTAGAGTTCTTTTTCCAGTCAGCATAGGATGCTTCACGAACAAGGTCACGACCTTCGACACTATGATGCGTCTGGGTTTGAGCAAGTGCATAAGAATCATCTCCTTTAGAGATTTCCACCCCACTTACTACCCAACCCCTGCTTCCATTTTGTGATGAAGCTAATGGCCAGGCTGAAACACCAACTGCATCAAATCCTTTTTCTTTGCTTCCTCCTACTTTTCCAGCTGCAGTTCTGCCATAACCCAGTGCCAGTCCAACCGTTTCATTGGCTTGGCCGGGCTGAACCATTGCAGGCACATTGTTTAGAGTAACATTCCCTACTTTTAGGTTTACGGTGTCCCCTTCCGTAAAGTTGAGTTTATGAGCCAGCGATTTGGGCAATGAAACGTAGTTATCCCATGTTACTTTACTAACCGGATCGGGCAATTCATGCAACCATGGGTTATTACCATGAGCACCATCTTTTACGTAAACCTGAGAATAAAGTATTAAATCTGTTCCGCTGTTTTTATTGCTGCGGGTGATGGCATCAACCAGTATAGCTAAATCTCCGCTGTAAGAAGCCGGATTACTTTCGGCAGTTACTGTCCATACCCCATCATGTAGAACTTTATTGAATGCTTCATTGCTGCTCAATTGCCCGGCCCAGTTACTCTTCATGTAAATGTAATAGGGAGATGCACTGAGCTTCTGCGAAAGAATGGCTTTCGAAGCGAACGGATCGTTTTCAGTTTTTGGTGTGGCCTCAGCCCAGGTAAGCAGGCTTAACTGAGCCTGACGGGTATTGAATACATTGCTTATGGTGGGCTGCATGAAATGGAACTCACCGGCACGGGGTTCTGCGTCGCCCCAGCTTTCCAGATAATGGTTGTCAGGGCAAACGTATTGACAGGCGCTTGCAGTTTCATCTTTTGCATGTGCGAAACTAACGGATAGGGCTGCTTTCTTGATTGCCTCTGCCCAGCTTGCACTGTGATTGTAAATAGGATTGGTATTGTAGAAAATGACAGCCGAAACTTTACCTGCAGATAAATCTTTCAAAAGCGTATCTGTGTCAGCGTCCACGCCTTTATACTGATTGCTGTGGTTGCTTATGTCAATGGTTTTACCATAGTTCTCCAAGAGCATATTTATCCCGTTTACAAGTTTTTGGGCTACAGGATCATTTGAGCCCGATATTACCAGTGATTTACCTTTGGCATTCCACAACATTCCAGCTGTTTTCTTGAGAGGATTGCCGGGCGGTTCATAGTTTTGGGCAATAGGTATTTGTTTGCTACCCGCTTTGTCCGCAATGTGGAAATATAAGCTGCTCAAATAAAGAAGCTCTTTGGAAGCTTTCATGGGAAAACGCTCATCTGCGTTGGTTCCTGTCATACTCAGGTTTGATTCAAACTGAATATGCTTGCTCATTGTCTTTCCCGCAGTAGGTATGCGGTTGGCTACATAACCTTTGGTATATTCGACAGGAGAAATCCAAGAACCCAAAAAATCTGCACCGAAACTTACAATCAGCTCTGCATTTTCAAATTTATAGGTCGGTATAGCAGGTTTGCCAAAATCTTCTTTATTAGCAGTGATTATACCACTGTAAGAAATTGCATCATAGGTAATATGTTCAGCAGTAGTGAATTTCGACTTGAAATCAGCGACAGCCTTGAGCGTGGAAGGACTATGTATCGTCTGACTAAGAATTACGATTCTGCCTTTTGCCTGATCGACTGCCTTTAACTTGGCTGTAATTTCCTGGTCAATTTTTGTCCAGTCTGAGGTCTCAGTACCATACGCCAGAGGATTGGCAAGTCGCTCGGTATCATAAAGGGAAAGTAAGCTTGCCTGACCGGTGGCACAAAGACCTCCTCTACTGATAGAAGAGCGAGGATTACCATCTACTTTGATTGGACGTCCTTCACGAACTTTCACTTCAACGCCACAGCCAGTGCTACAAGCTCCACAGGTAGAGGAATAGTAAGAAGCCACACCGGGGGTAACATCTTCAGGCTTTACCAGGTATGGAACAGCATGTCTAACTTTGGTTTTGTAACATGCAGCCAGTGCAACAGCGGTTACACTAAAACCGAAGAATTTGAGAAAATCCCTGCGGTTTGATTTTAATTCTACACCTTCTTCTCCCAGCACT
>VGGQ01000114.1 GCA_016868535.1 Bacteroidota bacterium
CTATCTTTTCCCAACATGCCTCTCTGTTCCTATCTTTGCAACAGATGCGCATTTCCTATTCCTGGCTTTGTGATTTTGTGGGCGATGCCCATACTGCCGCAGAAATTGCGGATCGGCTCAGTGTTTCAGGCCTTGAGGTAGAACACCTGGAAGCCGTAGATTACCTTCCCGGCGGATTGCATAGGTTCGTTATCGGGCATGTGCTTACCTGCGAAAAACACCCCAACGCCGACAAACTGCATGTTACTACGGTCGATATTGGCACAGGCCAACCACAACCCATTGTTTGCGGAGCACCCAATATAGCATTAGGCCAGAAAGTGATTGTGGCCCTGCCCGGAACCGAAGTAACCCTGCCCGGGAAAGGCACTTTCACCATTGGCGAAGCCAAAATACGAGGAGAGATCAGCCGGGGTATGATTTGCGCGGACGATGAATGCGGACTGGGAACTTCGCACGATGGTATACGTATTCTACCGGCAGATGCCCCCGTGGGAATGTCCGCTTCCGAATACTTTAAGATAGTTTCCGATACAGTTTTGGACATTGGCCTCACCGCCAACCGTGGAGACGCCGCGTCTCATCTGGGCGTGGCCAGGGATGTTGCCGCTCTTTTAGGCAAAACATTAATTGTGCCTACTGTATCTGACTTTTCGGGAGCGATTTCCGGTTTTGAAATTCAAATTCCGGAAGCTGACTTATGCAGCCGCTACATAGCCTTGCAAATCAGCGGTGTAAAAATCACTCCCTCGCCACAGTGGATGCAAAACAGGCTGCGCAGCATCGGCATAGAACCCATCAACCACGTCGTGGATTGCACCAACTATGTGCTGCACGAACTGGGACAACCCCTGCATGCTTTTGATGCCGACAAACTGAAAGGCAACCGCATTTCGGTGCGTATGGCCAAATCGGGTGAAACCTTAACTACGCTGGATAAACAGGACAGAAAACTATCTGTAAAAGACCTCATCATTGCTGATGCGGAAGGCCCTGTGGCCCTGGCCGGTGTTTTTGGCGGCCAGCACAGCAGTGTTTCTTCCGATACCGTAAACATTGTTCTGGAAAGCGCCTGCTTCCATGCCGGCAGCGTGCGTAAGACCGCACGGAACCATACCCTGAATACCGATGCCTCCTTCCGTTTTGAACGCGGTACCGATATTGAAATGTGTAAAAAAGCCGCACTACGCGCCGCCGCACTGATTATCAAAACCGCCGGTGGACATATCACAGGGCTAACCGACACGTATCCCAAACCACATGAACCCAAAATCCTGTTTTTGAATACCGAAAAACTGCGCCGGTTTGCAGGAATGGATATAAACGACCAAACATGTACTAAAATATTGATTGATCTGGGATTTGGGGTTGCAGAAACAGACCATAGCATGTTTAATGTAACTGTGCCTTCCTGGCGCAACGATGTGGAGCAGGAAGTGGACCTTATGGAGGAAGTAATGCGCATCCACGGCTTCGATAAAGTGCCTGCAAAGGGAAAAATGCAGGTATCGCTGGGTGGTTTCGGCGGTAACCGTAACCGTGAATGCAAAAACAGAGCCGGTAAAGCCTTGCAGGCGCATGGTTTTTATGAAATCATCAATAACAGCCTGGGTGCAGAAAGCACACACCGCCAATTTTCAGAAAATCCGGTCGTGCTCACCAACCCATTAAGCAACGACATGGCTTCCATGCGTGCATCGCTGCTGCCCGGAATGCTTTTGGCTGCGCAGTATAACAAGAACCGCAAAAACAACGATATCCGCTTTTACGAGTTTGGACGAACCTACCGGACTAGCAGAACAGGTTTCGAAGAAACCGAGATGCTGGGTTTGCTCATGCTGGGCAATGATGTGAACGGAAGCTGGCGAAAAAAACCGGAAAAACTTGATTTTTATAACCTCAAGGAGTCAATAGCCTTGATTCATCAGGGTATGGGAAGTCACATAAAGACTGATGCATGGGGAATACAACATGTAGATCCTAAAATGCTTAAGGAATATGACCTGGAAGGGGATGTGTGGTACGCTGAAATTGCCTGGAAAACCCTCACAGATGGCATAAATACAGCAGGTTTTAAAGTAACCGAACCACCTCGCTTTCCACGTATGCGCAGGGACCTGAGCCTTGTGGTTGATAAAGGAATTCCTTATGCGGAACTGGAGAGGATTGTTCTATCTCAAAAAATTGCTATCTTGCAGGATATGAATGTGTTTGACGTGTTTGAAGGCAAACCACTTGAAGCCGGTAAAAAAGCCGTAGCCATATCCTTTTCACTGGGCATGGCTGAACGCACCCTGACCGATGTGGAAGCCGACGAAACCATGCGCACACTCATGAAAGCATTTGAAAACAAAGCCGGGGCTGTTATACGTAAATAAATATGCAAAACCTCAGCACAAGACTCTACGAAATTCGCATTAAGGTTGAAAAACTCTTGCAGGAGAACCAATTGGTGAAAAACGAGAACGAATCGATGCGTGACCGAATTGAGGGACTGGAAAGAACGGTGCAATTGCAAAAAAATAACTTGTCGGAGATTACAGAACAAAATAAATTTATTAAACTTGCAAAGAATTTAAACCCGGAAGATTCCGATACCGAAGAAATCAAAAACAAGGTGAACGAATTGATACGGGAAATAGACAGGTGTATTGATCTGTTGAACGAATAAAATGTTAGCGTGCGACCTGAAGACAAAATTTCCGTGCGTGTGGCCATAGCAGGCAAGGTCCTGCCACTGAGAGTGGCTCCCCGCGACGAAGAATTTGTAAAAACAGCCGCATTGATGCTGAATAAACGCATGGAAGACTTTAAAGTTTTTCATGCAGGAGACGAAACCGACCGCCTGGCATGGGCGGCACTGGACTTTACCGGAGACCTGCTGCGCTTAAGAGCGGAAAGGCAGGAAGAAAATCCGGCTTGGGAACAGGACTTGCAGCTTATTGAGCAATTGCTGCAGGGGTATTGATCCGCACATCCTGATTTGTTCGTTTTAACACGTTAGTTCACCTTCACCCAAACAAAAAAGAAGGAGAAAAACACACATGGAAATCGTAGTATTCAGCCTTGTCGGCATTCTTATCGGTCTGGCCCTCGGATATGTTGTATTTGTTTCGCTGAGACGCAATCAAATCGAATCCGAACGCAAATCACTGATTGAAGAGGCCAAATTGCAGGGAGAAAATTTAAAGAAAGACAGGATTCTGGAAGCCAAGGAAAAATACATGGGTCTGAAATCCGAGCACGAAAAAGAAATCAACAGGCGCAATCAGGAAATGTCCAACGCCGAAAACCGTATCCGCCAAAAAGAACAAAGCTGGGATCAGAAGCTACAAAACGCAAAGCAGAAAGAAGATGAGCTGGCCAAATCCCGTGAAACTTTCGAAGCACAGCTTGAAGGTCTGAAAACCAAACAACGTGACGTAGAGGCTATGCGCGAACAGCAATTGCAGCAATTGGAGAAAGTGGCCGGACTGAGTGCGGCAGAGGCCAAAGAGCAAATGCTGGAAAACATCCGCGTTCAATCGCATACCGAAGGCCTTGCCATTGCCAAGAACATTGTAGAGGAAGCCAAGCTCAGCGCAACCCGCGATGCCAAACGCATAGTATTGCAAACCATTCAGCGCACTGCCGCAGAAACTGCTATCGACAACACCGTTACCTCATTCCCGCTCGAGAATGACGACGTGAAAGGCCGCATCATTGGCCGTGAAGGCCGAAACATCAAGGCGTTCGAAGCTTCTACCGGTGTGGAAATTCTGATTGATGACACCCCCGAAACCATCGTACTCAGCTGCTATGATCCCATTCGCAGGGAAATTGCCCGCGTATCGCTGGAGCGCCTGATTAAAGATGGTCGTATTCACCCCGCCCGCATTGAGGAAGTAGTGGAGAAAACCAAAAAGCAGATTGAAGAAGAAGTGGTAGAATGGGGCGAAAGAACCGTAGTTGATCTTGGAATCACAGGTTTACATCCCGAACTTATTCGCTACGTGGGCCGCATGCGCTTCCGCAGCAGTTTCGGCCAGAATCTGCTGAAACACAGCCGAGAAGTAGCCCGCCTTTGTGCTACCATGGCCGCAGAAATGGGACTGAACGTAAAACTAGCCAAACGCGCCGGTCTGCTGCACGACATAGGCAAAGTGCCCGATACCGATGAGGAAACGCCACACGCATTGCTGGGTATGAAACTTTGCGAAAAGTGCGGCGAGCACCCTGAAGTCATCAATGCCGTGGGTGCCCACCACGACGAAATTGAAATGACCAGCCTG
>VGGQ01000115.1 GCA_016868535.1 Bacteroidota bacterium
AAGGCTTACCTTTACCAGACGGGGTATTTCCATGACGTTCTTATAACCGAATTTCTCTTTGAGAGCCGGCACTACGACTTCCTCGTAGCGGGTTTGCAGAAGTGGTTTATAACTCATCTTTCTAATCCTTATTGAATAAATTCTCCGGTTTTGCGGGCTACTCTTTGAAGTTTGCCATCATCATTCAACTTTCTTCCAATGCGGGTTGGTTTACCACCCACAAGAACCATAAGGTTGGAAATATGGATTGGAGCTTCAACCTTATCGATTTTACCGCTGGTATTCTGGGCGGTAGGCTTGCGGTGCTTAGTAACGATATTCAAACCTTCTACCAAAGCGCGGTTGTCGGCAACAATCACCTTAAGAACCTTACCGGTTTTTCCTTTGTCATCACCGGAAATAACTTTAACAGTATCTCCTTTTTTGATATGCAATTTAACGTTTGACACTTTCAATTCTTATTAAAGCACTTCAGGTGCAAGTGATACTATTTTCATGAACTGTTTCTCGCGGAGTTCTCTGGCAACAGGTCCAAAAATACGGGTTCCTATGGGTTCGTCCGAAGCATTCAGCAGTACGCAGCTGTTCTCATCAAAGCGGATGTATGATCCGTCAGTGCGACGAACTTCTTTTTTAACACGCACAACTACAGCTTTGGATACGGCACCTTTTTTTATGCCACCGCCTGGCATGGCATCTTTTACGCTCACCACGATTTTATCTCCCACTGAGGCATATCGACGGCCTGAGCCACCGAGCACACGGATGCAAAGCACCTCACGTGCACCGCTGTTGTCAGCTACTTTTAGTCTTGATTCCTGTTGTACCATTTTATTTTGCTTTTTCTACTACTTCGACCAATCTCCAACGTTTGGTTTTGCTCAGGGGACGGGTTTCCATGATGCGAACGATATCGTTCTCTCCACACTGGTTTGTTTCGTCATGGACTGTGTATTTCTTGGTCTTCCTGAAATACTTGCCATATTTGGGGTGTTTCACGTTACGAACAACCGCTACCACTATGGTTTTATTCATCTTGGTACTGGTTACCATGCCGGTAATTTCTTTCCGTGAATTCCTTACTGTTTCCATTAATTATTCTCTCCGTTATTCTTTTTCATGTAAGCAGCCAGCTCAGCATTAATACGGCGGTTGTTCAATTCTGTAAGCATTCTTGCGATGTTCTTATGGGTAATTGACAACTTATGCGGTTGTTCAATCTGCGAAACTGTATTCTGGAACTTCATCTTCTGGTAGCGCATACGTTCTTCTCTGTAGGCGGTTACAAGTTCCTTATTAGACATTCCTTTGACTTCTTCGTTTTTCATAATTATGCCTCCTCGGCGAAATCAGGGCGTACAACAAATTTGGTGGTTACAGGCAGTTTCTGCGCTGCCAGACTCATTCCTTCCTTGGCTGTTTCCATAGGAACACCACCCACCTCAAACATAATGGTTCCAGGTTTTACGGTAGCCACCCAGTACTCGGGAGCACCTTTACCCTTACCCATACGCACTTCAGCAGGCTTTTTGGTTACGGGTTTGTCAGGGAAAATACGGATCCACACCTGTCCCTCGCGCTTGAGATAGCGGGTTAAAGCAATACGGGCTGCTTCTATCTGACGGGCTGTGATCCAATGAGGTTCAAGGCTTTTGAGACCGAAACTCCCGAAATCAACGCGGTGACCACGGGTGGCAACACCTTTCATACGGCCTTTCTGCTGTTTTCTGTATTTGGTTCTTTTTGGGCTAAGCATCGTTTCTTTCTTTTAATCTTAGTTATTTACGCTTACGGCGATCACCTCCTGGACGAGGACCTCTGTCGCGGCCTCTTCCTTTGTCATCTCTTTCTCTTGCCCCGTCGCGTTTTCTTTCTGTATCCAACTGAGGTGCCAAGTCTACCTTGCCATAGATTTCGCCACGGCACAGCCACACCTTGATACCTATTTTACCATACACTGTCTGGGCTTCTACAATCGCGTAGTCAATATTACTTCTAAGTGTATGAAGAGGAGTACGACCATCTTTGTACATCTCAGAACGGGCAATTTCACCACCGTTAAGTCGACCACTGATTCTTACCTTGATACCTTCAGCACCCATTTTCATGCTGCTTTGAATAGCATTTTTAACGGCACGCTTGTATGAAAAACGATTCTCAATCTGCTGGGCGATGTTCTCACCTACCAGCTGGGCATCAAGCTCAGGTCTTTTGATTTCATTGATATTGATCTGAACATCCTTTCCGGTAATCTTGCGGATTTCCTCACGGATGGTATCTACTTCCTGACCGCCACGACCGATAACGATACCTGGACGTGATGTATGAATGGTAATGGTGATGCGCTTGAGTGTACGCTCAATTACCACTTTCGCAATACCTCCTTTGGGTATACGAACACGCAGATATTTACGGATTTTTTCGTCCTCTACAAGTTTATCTCCGTAGTCTTTACCACCATACCAGTTAGAATCCCAGCCACGAATGATGCCAAGACGCAATCCTATTGGGTTAACCTTTTGTCCCATATTAGTTATCTACCTCACTTTTTGTTACAGTATCAATGACTATAGTTACGTGGTTGCTGCGTTTGCGCTGACGATATCCGCGACCCTGGGGGGCTGTACGGAGACGTTTCATGGTAACACCACCATCTACCAAAATTGATTTTACATATAAATCGCTGTCTTCGATACGCTCACCGGAATTTACCTGACTCCAGTTGGCAACACCACTGCGAATCAACTTGCTTAGAAACAAGGCATAGCCAGGTTTTTGGTTCCACTGAAGAGTATTAAGTGCACGTTCTACTTTCTGACCACGAACCAAATCTGCCACCATGCGCATTTTTCGGGGTGAAAGAGGGCAGTTTCTCAAAATTGCTTTTGCTTCCATTTTGTTTCTTCTACCTTATTGTTTGCTGTGACCTTTGAAAGTGCGGGTTGGAGCGAACTCGCCCAACTTGTGACCTACCATGTTCTCGGTTACGTAAACCGGTATGAATTTATTTCCGTTATGCACAGCAAATGTGTGTCCCACAAAATCGGGGAGTATCATGCTACGACGCGACCAGATTTTTACAACTGATTTTTTGTTACCCTCGTTGAGAACGATGATCTTGCGCATCAACTTATGGTCTACGAACGGGCCTTTTTTTAATGACCTTGCCATTTTCTTAAGTTATTAATTGCTGTTCCTCTTACTTTGTCTACGTTCGATAATCAGGCGGCTTGTGGCTTTCTTGGGCGCACGCGTCTTTTGACCTTGTGAATAAATCAGGTTTCTTGAACGGGCCTGACCACCTTTGTTGCGGCCTTCACCACCACCCATCGGGTGATCTACAGGATTCATGGCTGTGCTTCTTGTGCGGGGACGAATACCCATCCAACGGCTGCGTCCGGCTTTGCCTTTGCGCTGCAGGTTGTGCTCGTTGTTGCTCACAGAACCAACTGTAGCCAAACATACAGACAACACTTTCCTCAATTCACCTGAAGGTAATTTGATGGTTGCATACTTGTCCTCGCGGCCTAATAGCTGGGCATAGGAACCTGCACTTCTGCAAATTTTAGCTCCCTGACCAGGCGACATTTCAATATTGTGTATCAATGAACCCAGGGGAATTTCAGACATGGGCAGTGCGTTTCCGATTTCAGGGGGTACGCCCGGACCCTGTTCAATCTTCTGACCTACTTTAATTCCGTTGGGGGCAATGATATAGCGCTTTTCACCATCTGTATACTGAATCAGCGAGATAAAAGCACTGCGATTGGGATCGTATTCTACACTCAGCACTTCACCGGTCACACCGTGATTGGCTCTTTTGAAGTCAATCATACGATAACGGCGCTTGTGACCGCCACCGATGAAACGCATAGTCATGCGCCCTTGATTATTTCTTCCGCCTGATTTCTTAATAGGAACAATTAGTGATTTCTCCGGCTTGTCTGTAGTGATTTCTGCAAATGAATTTGCAATGTGAAACCGTTGACCGGGCGTTGTTGGATTTAAACGTTTAACTGCCATGATTAAATGTTTTCGTAAAAATCAATGTTGAAACCTTCTTTTAACGTTACGATGGCCTTCTTATACCCGTTGGTATAACCGGAGATCTGGCCTGTGCGTCTGTTGCGACGCATTCTCCCCCTTGCAATCATTGTGTTTACTGATGCCACTTCCACACCATAGTAATTTTCGATGGCCTTTTTGATTTCGTCTTTTGTAGATTTTTTTTCTAC
>VGGQ01000116.1 GCA_016868535.1 Bacteroidota bacterium
TATCAAAATCAGTAAAATGCTATTATTATTATTAGGACTACCCCCGGCGTTTCTTATTCTGTCCTTCATAACAATACTCTGTGCACTTTACGTGGTTACCAATAATAATCCGGTATACAGCGTACTGGCACTTGTCCTTACGTTTTTTAGTATTTCTGCGCATTATGTTTTGCTGAATGCCCAGTTTCTAGCCGTTGTTAACCTAATTGTTTATGCAGGTGCCATTATGGTACTTTTCCTTTTTGTGCTCATGCTTTTGAACCTCAACAAAGAGAACGAACCATTGATTAAAACAGGCTGGTTCGTGGCTGCTACTGTATCGGCCGGATTGTTGTTGGTGGTCCTTGCTGCTGCATTGCACCGATCATCCGAAAGTATCATGCAAAATCCCGCTGAAAACATTGGATTGGTTAAAAACCTGGGGAAAGTATTATTCACAGATTATCTTGTTCCCTTCGAATTGTCGGGAATATTGTTCCTAGCGGCCATGGTTGGAGCTGTATTACTAGGGAAAAAACACAGTGCCGAAGAAAACAGTAATTCAGATACCGAACCATCAGAGAAATGAACCCCGATTCAATTTTTAATTCATTAGACATCAGTCATTACATTTACCTCAGCAGTGTGCTGTTTTGTATTGGATTGTTTGGTGTTCTGACTCGAAGAAATGCTATTGTTCTGCTTATGTGTATTGAACTGATGCTAAATGCCGTGAACCTGTTGTTTGTGGCATTTTCGTCTTACATCGGAGATTCGGCAGGTCAACTGTTTGTGTTTTTTATTATGGTTGTAGCGGCAGCAGAAGCTGCTGTAGGTTTGGCCATTATCGTGATGATTTACAGAAATACCAAAAGCACGGATGTAGGATTGTTTGATAAACTGAAAGGCTGATGAATATTCTCTTTGTAATTTTGCTTTCTCCCTTTTTCGGATTCATTTTTTCAGGATTGGCAGGAAAGTATTTATCAGAAAAATTAACGGGTTGGATCTCATCTTTAAGCATACTTATTTCTTTTATCATATCTCTTTTTGTGTTCAGGGGACTTGGTTCCGGCACCGCGGTATATGAGTCAACCGGATTTACATTTTTATCGGTTGGAGATGTGTTTGTGGATTTTGCCATTCAGACAGACCGGCTAACTTCCATAATGATGCTGGTAATAACCGGTATCGGTTTCCTAATCCATGTCTATTCCATTGCCTACATGCACGGAGACGCAGGCTTCTACAAGTTTTTTGCCTACCTCAACCTCTTTGTATTCAATATGCTAGTGCTGGTAATGGGAAGTAATTTCTTGATGCTGTTTTTCGGCTGGGAGGGTGTGGGACTTTGTTCTTACCTGCTAATCGGTTTCTGGTATCGAAATTCCGAATACGGCAAAGCTGCGCGAAAAGCATTCATTATGAATAGGATTGGTGATCTTGGTCTTCTGTTCGGACTGTTTCTGGTTATTGCAAACTGCAAATCTTTGAATTACCTCGATGTTTTTGCAGCTGCCCGATCTGGTGCAATGTCCACTGAACTGATTAATGCCATTTGTATTTCATTCTTTATTGGCGCAATAGGTAAAAGCGCCCAGATACCTCTGTATACATGGCTTCCTGACGCAATGGCAGGTCCTACACCGGTTTCTGCACTTATCCATGCCGCAACCATGGTTACTGCCGGGGTGTATCTTGTGGTTCGGTGTAATGTTTTGTTCGAAATGGCACCCGCTACGCAACAGCTAATTCTCTGGGTGGGTCTGGCAACCAGTATTCTGGCGGCCGTGATTGGATTAAAGCAAAATGACATAAAGAAAGTTCTTGCCTACAGTACCGTAAGTCAACTTGGCCTTATGTTCATTGCACTGGGTGTTGGAGCGTATTCAGCAGCCATGTTTCATTTGGTAACACATGCATTCTTCAAAGCACTGTTGTTTCTGGGGTCAGGAAGTGTGATTCACGGTATGGGAGGCGAACAGGATATTCGTAAAATGGGTGGGTTAAAAACCCACATGCCGATCACATATTATACGTTCCTTATCGGTACGTTGGCTATCAGCGGAATGCCTCTCTTAAGTGGCTTCTTTAGCAAAGATGAAATATTGGCCATGGTGTTCACCGAGCAGCCCGTAGTTTGGTTTGTGGCCGTTTGTAGTGCTTTGATTACCGGAATGTATATGTTCAGGGTATTTATGGTAACCTTCCTGGGTGGCTTCAGAGGAACTGAAGACCAGAAAAACCATTTGCATGAATCACCTGCACTCATAACTATTCCCTTGCTGATGCTGGCAGTGCTGAGTGTGGTTGGTGGGGCGTTAAATCTGCCGGAGCTTTTTTCACACGAATATTCGCAATGGTTAAAAAACTGGCTGGCTCCGGTTCTGGGTACTTCTCAGAGTAGTTTACACCACCCTTCGCATCAAACAGAATGGATTTTATTGGGAATCGCGGTTGGCGTCTTTGTAGCAGCCTGGTTATTTACAAGAAACAAATACATAGCAGAATCATCGGTTCCGGAATCGGATGATGAGATGCATGGCCTTGCAAAATGGACCGCAGGCAAGTTCTTTGTGGATGAATTATATGACGATGTTATTGTTAAAAATTCAGAAAAGGCAGGAAGCATGCTAACCAAGGCGGACATCGGAATATTTTCGGGAATTATGGACTGGGTTAGCGCAGGTATATCATGGATTTCAGGTTTGTTTGGCAAAGTTCAAAACGGCAGGATACATTATTACCTGCTATATATGGTTATGGGCATTATACTGATGTTGGTCATTAATATTTTCAGATAGTCATGGAACTGATTTTAATCCCCATAATAGCATCCGTATTGTCGGCATGGGTAGGCAAGTGGTCCAGGTGGTCAGCCTTATTGGGTTCCCTGATTACGGGTTTATTTCTACTTTACTTTTTCAGGAATTTTAATCCTGACGGAGGCATTCAGTGGCAGTGGGATAAGGCCTGGTTTTCTTCGGCTATTCATTTCCATACCGGTATCGATGGTATTAGTATGATTTTGCTGATTTTAACTAATATTTTAGCCCCTGTAATTCTTTTATCAGCTTTTGATAAAAAAGAAGCTACACCATTGTTGTTTGCTTTAATTGTTGGCATGCAGGGCGTCCTGAACGGTGTATTTGTAGCAAGAGATGGCCTAATGTTTTACATATTCTGGGAACTGGCGCTGATTCCCGTTTACTTCATCGCCAGTTTATGGGGTGAAGGCAACCGATTCAAAACAACCCTTAGGTTCTTTATTTATACTTTCATAGGTAGTCTGGCCATGCTGGCTTCACTTATCTATCTGTTCAGCAAAACTCCGGACGCCTCCTCTTTTTCTTATGAAGCCCTAGTAGCAGTGAAGTTGAGTGCCGGCGAAGCTTTCTGGGTTGGTCTTGGTCTTCTGCTGGCTTTCGCAGTTAAAATTCCCCTCATGCCGCTACATGGTTGGCAGCCTTCAACCTATACCGAGGCCCCTGCTGCGGGCACCATGCTTCTTTCAGGCATCATGCTTAAAATGGGCTTGTATGGCTTGTTGCGCTGGTTTATGCCGCTGGTCCCTGAAGCTTTGCCAACATTTGTTCCTATAATTGTTGCCACGGGCATAACCGGAGTTATATATGCCGCCCTTATTGCCATCATGCAAAACGACATGAAGCGTATTGTTGCATATTCGTCTTTATCACACGTTGGTCTTATTGCAGCAGGTATTGCTGTGGCGGGTGAAACAGGTATTCAGGGAGGATTGCTGCAGATTTTCAGTCACGGTGTTAATGCTGTTGGACTTTTTCTAGCTATAGATATTATTGAAAGAAGGAATAAAACGAGGATGCTTGATACGCTTGGCGGCATAGCCGGAAAATCCAGAGAATTTGCTATATTATTCCTTGTGATAGTGCTTGGTACAACTGCAGTACCTTTCACAAACGGCTTTCCAGGAGAGTTGTTATTGCTCAAATCTGTTTTCGGTTTTCATCCTGTGTGGGGCATAATTGCAGGTATGACGGTTATTCTTTGCGCTGTTTATATGCTTAGGATGTATCAGTTTTCGATGTTTGGTGAACCCAAGGGCAGTGCATTCCCTGCACTTCAGTGGCATGAAAGGGCTGCATTGTCAATCATAGTTGTTATGGTTTTAATTTTTGGATTATTTCCGCAAAAAATGTTGGATATCAGTGCGCCTGCAGTAAAAAATCTCTTATTACTGATTA
>VGGQ01000117.1 GCA_016868535.1 Bacteroidota bacterium
AAAGCAGCTGCAGTTTCTTGAACATATTTGCCGTACGGTTTGCAGAGGGCTTGCGCAACAAGTCAATATAAATGTATGAAAATACGAATATCAGAATCACACACAAAAGCGAATAGCGCAAAAAGGAATTATCAGCTTTGCCGATTTCTTTGGACAAATCTTTGGTTAAATCAATTTTGAATGCCTTTTTAAGTTTGTCTTCATCGGATCCGCTAAATCCCATGGCATGAGAGACGGCAACCGCAAGGCTGTCGGCTCCAAGTTCCCTGTGCTTTTTCAACAAAGGTTTAAGACCATCGATTTTAGCCGTTAGGGCCTCCAGTTGGGGCTTTTTTGTTTCGTCATAAAATGTCTCTTTTTTCAAACGATCCAGCTTGGTTGTTTTACTTAAAACATCCTTTAACTTACTGACTTCCAGGTATTTGAATGATATAGCTGCGGCAATATTCTGTGCTACTTTATCTGCACCAAGTTTCTGATAGTCCTTAAGGAATGGCAAAGCATTTTTATAATTGGCAGTTGCCTCTTCCAGCTTGGTTCTTGCCTCTTCGTTGTCTGGTTTCTTTTCTACTTCCTTTTTGTATTTATCTACGCGAAAGAATTTTTGGAGGTTCTCCTCCATTTTGCCCTGCTGGAAATGTAAAAACATGAACCAGGTGGCTATAAAAGTGGCTCCGATTATGCCAAGTTTAATCCAGAGGTTGCGGTGAATAGTTACCAATGCAATAAATATGGATATGAGCATACCAATCATGGGCGCCAGAAATATGAAGAATAGTGTTTTAACAATCTTTTCCATTTCTACCACGCTGCTAAACGCCACAAATCCCTTGGTCATATAAGCATGTGCAACAGCGGCACCGGCAAAACCGCCGATAAGTGTGTGCGAAGAAGAAGAGGGTATGCCATACCACCAGGTAAGCAAGTTCCAAAAAATTGCGGCAATCAAACCGGCCAGGATAACGGGCAGTGTAATGTAAGTTTCAATAACTGTTTTGCCAATGGTATTGGCAACTGCATGGTCTTTGAAAATAAAGAAGGCAGCAAAATTGAATACGGCTGCCCACAAAACCGCCTGAAGCGGTGTGAGAACCTTGGTGCTAACCACCGTGGCTATAGAGTTGGCCGCATCGTGAAAACCATTGATGTAATCGAAGATCAGGGCCAGTACAATAATGACAATTACGAGTGTCATGTAAAGCAGAGGATAAAGGGTTGTTAGGCGTATTTAACGATGATAGTTTCAATCACATTGGCAACATCCTCGCACTTGTCGGTAGCTACCTCCATTACGGTAAAAACCTCCCTGCGACGGATAAGTTCCTTGAAATCATTTTCTGTTTCAAACAACTTTTTAATGCTCATGTCAAAAATATCATCGGCGTGGTTTTCCAGACTGTTTACTTTTACCAGGCTTTCAGATATTTTTTCGGGACGCTTAAGTTCACGCAACTGCATTACTGACTTGCTGACTTCCGTAGCACTCAGGTTAATTACCTCTGCCATTTTCTGTATACCCTGGTCGTTGGGGTTTACACCATGAAACTGTATTTTCTTGCAGCTGGCATAAATATAATCGGCAACATCATCCAAAGCACCTGCCAGGCAGTGAATATCTTCGCGGTCAAAAGGTGTAATGAAGTTTCTGCCCAGTTCCTGAAAAATCTGATGGGTGAGTTCATCATTCTGGTGTTCCAGGTCTTCAATCTGCTTGGACAATGCCAGACGTTTGTCTTCATCGGCTTCGTATACGAATTCCTCGAGGAGTTTACCCATCAGGGTAACTTTTTCAGCCACCTGTTCAAATAAACTGTAGAAAACACGATCCTTGGGCAGGAAAATTTTCATGATGCTGTTGAATGCCATGTTTTGATTTTTTGTCACTGCAAAGCTATTTTCGTTATCACTTAGGAACGGCACTTTAAACTAAAATTAACAATAAGTTAATATTGGGCTCTATCCAACATGCGTCAGAATAATTCCCTCGGCCGTTTGTGCTGCGTTACAGCAGTAATCACCCACATCTCTCAAAGCATTGTAAGCATCCATTCTGCATATGAATTGTGCGGGGCTATCACTGCTTTGATACTAACTTTGCATCTCATTACCATGTGCAATTTCCATCACTCTTTTTATTGCACTCAGTTCCCTGGTTTGTTTCATTACAAACCTGCGTTTTACAGTGCCGATTTCTTCAATCATTTGTTTCAGTTCCGCAGCTGATTTTTTGAGCAATTGCCCAAAATGTTTACTGTAGAAATCAGGTTTGTGTTCAGCATCCCATGAAATAGAGCGGGGCGCCAGATAAATACCTCTTGCTAAAGAATGAATATCTATTGATAATTGTTGCACAGACTCCTGGTCAATGGGTGTGATAAAAACCTTTGAAAGGCGCCTAATGCTTTGTCTGTAATTTTCCTGGCTATCATCGTAAAACGCCTTCATTTCGTGAAGATAGGCCGTCGATTTGTAAGCGCCGGGATCATTCTGCTGAAGTATTTTATTAAGGCACTTTGTCATTTTAACCACAGAAACGGCAACCGTATTAAAAAGTGCGTAAAAGACGGTTTCGCTCGGGGTTATAAGTTGTTTTATTGCCTCAGGAATCACGTTCCAAAGGTGTTTGGCAACTGCACCGCTGAAATGGTGCGGTTGCAAATTTAACAGAAAAATAATGAATACCTTTTACAGTTCTTTTCTCAGCCTGGCCACGGGAATATTGAGTTGCTCCCGGTATTTGGCTACCGTGCGCCGTGCGATATTGTACCCCTTAACTTTTAGCAGTTCCATCAGCGCTTCATCGGTAAGTGGCTTTTTCTTGTTTTCTGCACCGATGGCATCCGACAATGTTTTTTTGATTTCGCGGTTGCTGACTTCCTCCCCTTCTTCAGTCACAACGCCCTCACTGAAAAAGAATTTCAATGGGAAGATACCAAAATCCGTTTCTACATATTTACTATTGGCTACCCGACTTATGGTACTGATATCCAGACTCACCTGCTGGGCGATATCTTTCAGAATCATGGGCTTGAGGCAGGTTTCATCCCCTTCCAAAAAAAAATCTTTCTGACGGGAAATTATAGCATGCATGGTGCTGAGCAGGGTGTTTTGACGCTGTTTTACACTGTCAATAAACCATTTGGCCCCATCCAGCTTTTGTTTTATGTATTGAACGGCATCCCGCAGGTTTTTGTCGTTTTTCCCGGAATGCTCATACGCTCTTAGGGTTTCTGTGTAGGAAGAAGATATACGAAGCTCCGGTGTGTTGCGCGAATTCAGGCGAACTTCAATATCACCGTTGGTGCCACTTAAAATAAAATCAGGCACAATGTATTGCGTTTTGCTCGATCCGGCACCTGTTTCGCCCGGTTTGGGGTTGAGTTTTACAATTTCAGCAATGGCATCTTTTAGCTGCGCATCATCAATTTTCAGCGACCGCTTTATTTTATCGTAATGTTTTTTGCTGAACGCTTCCATTTGCTCTGAGATAATGGTTTCAGCCAAAGTTATAGCGGGATTATCGCCATAATCTTTTTTATAAAGCTGCAGCAGAAGGCACTCCTGCAAATCCCGGGCGGCAATGCCTGCCGGATCAAAATTCTGTATTTTGATGAGTAGCTTCTCCAGATGCTCTTCTGTGGTTGTAATGTTTTCGTTGAAAGCAAGGTCGTTTACAATACTGCGAAGTTCCCTACGCAAATAACCATCCTCTTCAATTGAATTGATAAGGTGAATGGACAGCTGCAAATCTTCTTCATTGTAAAAAGTGGCTCTCGCCTGCTCCATCAGGTATTCCTCAAAACTACTCTGACTGGCCTGGGGCATCTCCCGCTGTTCGTCGTCACTGTAATCTTCGTTTAGTCTAAAACCGCCTTCATCGTCATTGCTATTCGCCCTCAGCAGCTCATCCACATCCACATCGTTGCCCAGATAATCATCATCGCCATAATCGTCTTTATTCTCATAATTATCATCGACACTATCACTGCGGTTGTCTTCCAGGGCGGGATTATCCAGCAGTTCCTGTTCTACTTTCTCTTCAAAATCCTGGGTGTTGAGTTGCAGCAGTTTGATAAACTGAATTTGTTGCGGACTTAATTTCTGCAACATTTTCTGGCTTAAATTCTGCTTCAGCGAACTCATTCTTTTAGCTTACCCTCGTTT
>VGGQ01000118.1 GCA_016868535.1 Bacteroidota bacterium
TTATCAGGAAAGCATTGGCGGATACGGCGGCATACAACACTGTCTGACACCTTCACCCAAGCATGTAATCATCGATAAGGATGAAAACGGCGAATATTACTTCAGACTATTCAGCAAAGAACAGAGTTACAAAAGCATGCTAAAGACGCTGGGATACATATAAACTGGCTATTCGAACGTAATTTTTAATCCTTCAATACAGCTTTCCTGACGGTAGCAGGTCTGCGCATCGCCGAAACTATTTTGGCATTTTGCCTATAAATATCGCGATAAACTGACAATCCGCCCTGTTCCGTTGAAACTGCTGTGATATAAACCAGGTAAACCGGAAGCATTGAATCAAAGTAAAAGTACTGATCCTGCTTTGGTTTCAGAATAGCTGTATCGCTTATTGGCTTTTCCTTCTCCCATTTTTTCTGTTTTCCCTTATCATGCCGAGGCGGCAAGCCGGCTGTTATTAGTACTTCATCAAAGCGGTCCTTTTTATTGAAGTACATCAGAAACTCAACCAGGTCAAAGGGTTTCTCAAGCCGAACACAGCCGTGGCTCACATGCCTTTCTGAGAGCAAAAACGCCCATTTGTTCGGAGTATCGTGCAGAAAAATACTGTATGCATTGGGGAAGTGTATGACTACCTTACCAAGACTGTTATTAACTCCTCTCAATTGCTCCAGCGTGTAAGGCACCCTGGCAGGTGAAACCTTCTCCCAGTTTACGAAAAAAGGATCAACTACTTCACTTTTGCTATCTTTCAGCACATAGCCCATTTTATTAAGAATTTCGGGATTCTTTATTATTTCGGGCAAAATTTCTTTGGTAAAGATATTGCGCGGCACATACCAGGTAGGGTTTACAACCAGATGACTGGTTTCTGCCTTAAACTCTGGTGTCTCGAGGTTATCGGGCGGTAATACTTTGCTGTCTGGCGCGTGGCTTTCCTTCAGTTTTCGGTAATATGTAGGTCCCCTCGGCGTGCCGCTGCAGGTCCTCATCTGCAGCAACAAACTATCATTGCGGAAGGCATAAAGCTGATTGGCTACAAGATTTACCCAAATTCGATTCCTTTCATTCACAGGCCCCAGCCAACGCCATTTTTCCAGGCTTGCCGAAATGGCATCCCTCATTTTTGAATACGTAATATTAAGTGCCTGCAGCGTTTCATCGTTCAGAGTGCCGTCATCACGCAGCCCCATGCTTTGCTGAAAAAGCTTTACCAATGCCGATTGCCGCAATGTAAATGTATCGGTTTGCCACAAGGCTGTATCATCTACCCTGCAAAGTCCTCTTTGGAACAATCCCCTTCCGATAGCCCTTAACCATTTTCGGTTTGCGGGTTTACCGGGTTTAATGGATTTCTCAATAACTGGAAATGTAAAGCCTGCAGTGTCTTTTAAATTTTTCAACCGAATCCATTGTTGCTGCAAACCCAGATAGGCGGACCAGTCGGGTGTTGCTTGCAAAATTTGCAAATGAGGGTTCTTCTGTTTTAGTAAATTTCGCAAACCAAAATGTTGGCGGCGTGGCAATTTGCAAACACTGCCAAAAGCCGTAGGTACCAGACGTCCGTTTCCAAGGTCGTGATGCATACCCAACAAAGCGTCTGCGGAAAGCAACAGCCACAGAGAAAAACTGTCATACGGGAGATATTCACATTTAACCCAGCCCAGGCTACCGAGTCGGTTAAGACATTGATGCAAATATTTGCTATGATAAAATTCCGGATCCAGGGCATGCCCTTCCATGCCGCGCAGCCGGTCGTATAAGCCATTTAATACTGAATCGGAAAGGATGTTTTCATAGTATCGGGAAAGATCCTCAGCACAACTGAATTCAGCAAACAGGGTGTCGGGCTGATTGAGATAAATACCATTTAACGTTCCGCTGTCGGAAACTTTTTCGCGCCAGAGGCTGAATGCACGGTACAAACTGTCTTTATCGGTTCTTTGAAAAAGACTTTCATGTTCCTGGGAAACACTGACCCCATTACCGCATCCCACAAGCCATTGGATTAACAACCCGTAGAGAAGCAAATGTATGAAACGGAACATGTTACATACAAAGCTATAAATTTAGCTTAATTAATCAACTGTTTGCTGTTTTTGTCCTGTCCGAAAACAGCCACAATCCCGCAAAAACGATAATTCCATTGATGGTAATAAGTTCGGGACCCATTGTATATCCGTTAAACAAGCTTTCGGACAATGAATTTAAGCCAAGACTTACATGCAATTTCTCCTCGTAGTAGACAGGATTGCTTAGCAAATCGAATAGAAAAACCATTACTGGACCCAGCAGGCATGCGGGCCACAAAAACGACTCCCGTACCTTTCGGTTTGTGAAAATTCCGAAGGCAAACAGCCCAAGCAGCGGACCGTAGGTGATTCCGGCAAATTTGATAATGAACTGAATGATGGATTTGTCATTTATATACCGAAACAGGAAAACCATTAGCAGAAATACAACAGCGAATACAAGATGCACGCGCATTCGTTTTCGTTTTCGGGCGGCTTCATCGGCCCGGGTTTCCTGAATATTCAGAACATCTATACAATAGCTTGAGGTGAGTGAAGTTAGTGCCCCGTCAACACTGGGAAACAATGCCGAAATGAGAGCAATTACAAACACGATGCCAAGTCCGCCGGAAAATGCCTCGCTGAGTGCCAGCGCAGGAAACAAATCATCGCCGGCGGCCATAGTGCCATTTCCCAGTAAAACCGGGTTCTTTGCCTGATAAATGTGCAATACCGCACCCAGCAGAAGAAACAGCGCATTCACACCGACCAGAACGGCACTCATCAGCATCATGTTTTTCTGTGAATCTTTCAAAGTCTTCACTGAAATATTTTTTTGCATCATTTCCTGGTCTAACCCTGTCATGGTAATGGTGATAAACATTCCGCCCAGCACTTGCTTCAGAAAGAAACCGGGCTTGCTTACATCCGTTACCCAGAATTGTGTGAGCTGGTTTTCGGAAGCTATTTGCCATGCCCCAATGAAATCGGTATTCAGTGCCTTAACAACAGCCACCAGACAAAGCACCAAGCCCAGTAACATACCCGTGGTTTGGAGTGTGTCGGTGATAATGATGGTTTTAACACCACCCTGAAACGTATACAGCAGAATCAGTATTAATATCACCACTGCTGAAAGCCAGAAAGGAATATGAAATGCTGAAAACACAAACACATCCAGTATGCTCACTACTAGATACAGTCGCGCTGTTGCCCCTACTGTTCTTGAAAGAATAAAAAAGAATGCTCCTATTTTATGGGCTTTTTCGCCCATTCTTTTGCCTAGAAAACTATATATACTGGTAAGATGAAGTTTATAATAAAGAGGCAACAACACAAAAGCCACAACCCAGTAGCCCAGCCAGTAGCCCAGCACCAGCTGAAAATATGTAAAACCGTTTTTGCCTACATCCCCAGGAACACTCACAAAGGTTACACCTGATAAGGATGTTCCTATCATTCCAAAGGCCACCAGTAGCCAGTTGCTGTTTCGGTTTCCAATAAAAAAAGACTCGCTATCGGCATTGCGGGAGGTGTAAAATGCCACGCCCAGCAGCAAAACAAAATAGCCAAATATGGCAATAAGTATGCTTCCGGATATCATATTATTTGGCTCCGATTAAGGTTTCCAGTTCTTTCAGGTTTTGAATTTGTCTTGGCACTTCCTCCATGGGCAGAAATACGAGTGAATTGCTTTTAATACCCAAGGCGCGGTATTTTTCGGGGCTCAGATAATACATTCTGCCGGCCTGGTCTTTTGCGGCAATGTATGCGAGGGTTGCCGGGGCGATGTTCATAGCGTATACATCAGCAACGCCATACCATCGGTAGTTGAAAGGCTTGTAATGTGCCACCCAAGCTTGTTTTATATCGATGGGAATACCTTCTTTATTGGTAAATTTCACATCCACCCTGCCCGTGTCGGAAACCGCAACAGGAGCCGCCCATGCAAAGGTTCCTGTGCTCCGTATGTCAAAGGAATACGCAGATTGTCCGCGGGGCTTTACATGCCCATACATAAGCATGCGTTTGGCCTGCTGTATACCCGCCTCCTTATACTGCGCATGATACGCCAACAATGCCTGCTCTTTTTTCTGTCTT
>VGGQ01000119.1 GCA_016868535.1 Bacteroidota bacterium
AGTATTTCTGGTCACCTGCACCCCGGGATACAGAATAAAAGAGAAAGGCAGGCAGCAAATCATGCTTCCCTGCTCTTATTTGGGTTCCAATTCCTTGATTATACCTTCTTTTGCGAGTCTTACCGGCCTTTCCGTGCTGGAACAAAAAGAGAAAACAGAAAGGATTTTCTGTTTTACCACCCATAAAATAATTAAGGTTTCTTAATTGTTCATACTCACCAGAAACTCAGTGTTGTTCATGGTATTTTGCATGTATTTGAGGAACGTGTTCATGGCTTCCTCAGGATTCATATCGGCGAGGTGATTTCTGAGCACCCACATGCGCTGAAGCTGACTCTTGTCTACAAGCAAATCTTCGCGACGGGTGCTACTTCCCAGAATATCAATAGCAGGATAAATGCGCTTGTTGGCCAGTTTCCTGTCCAGCTGCAATTCCATGTTGCCTGTGCCCTTAAATTCTTCAAAAATCACTTCATCCATTTTTGAACCAGTATCGGTAAGCGCTGTGGCGATGATGGTAAGTGATCCACCGTTCTCAATATTCCTGGCGGCGCCGAAGAAACGCTTGGGTTTGTGCAGTGCATTGGCATCCACACCACCAGAAAGGATTTTACCGGAAGCTGGCTGAACGGTATTAAACGCTCTTGCTAGACGGGTAATCGAATCCAACAGAATAACAACATCGTGGCCTGATTCCACAAGGCGTTTGGCCTTTTCCAGCACAATGTTTACCAGCTTTACATGCTTATCTGCCGGCTCATCAAAGGTACTGGCTACGACTTCTGCTTTCACATTTCTCGCCATATCGGTCACTTCCTCGGGTCTTTCATCAATCAGGAGAATAATCATGTAAACTTCAGGGTGGTTTTTGGCTATGGCATTGGCAATGCCTTGGAGCAACCAGGTTTTACCCGTTTTGGGCTGTGCCACAATCAGTCCGCGCTGGCCTTTGCCTATGGGCGAAACCAGATCTATAATCCTGTTGCTGTAATGAGAAGGATGATCACACAGGTTCAATTTTTCATTGGGAAACAGCGGTGTTAGGTGTTCAAAGGCAACACGGTCACGCACTTCTTCGGGTGTTTTGCCATTCACACTTTCCAGTTTCACCATGCAGAAATATTTCTCATTGTCTTTGGGCGGACGAATGGAGCCTTTCAGGGTATCACCTATCTTCAAACCATTCTGTTTGATCATGAAGCCGGGTACATACACATCATCGGGCGAAGGCATGTAATTGTAATCGGGGCTGCGCAAGAATCCATAGCCGTCTGGTACCGTCTCCAAAACACCCTGTGTGGTTACCACGCCTTCCATTTCGGTATAGGCGATCAGTTGTTCGCGGCGGCGCTGTTCTTCTTTATTTTGAGTGGGTTCTAGAGGTAATCCGCTCTGCTCTATTTTCACCGTCTCCGTAACTTCAGGCGCAGGATGTTTTTTGGGAATTGGGGGAATAAAAGCACCCAGATCTTCTTCTGTAATGGCAGCATTATCAAGTGTTTCCATTTGCTTGGCAATCGGCTTTATATGTTTGGCAGAACTTTCCAACTGCTGTGGCGTTGTTTCTTCCGACGCATCAGACTTAGAAAATCTTTTTCTTTTCCGCTTTTCGCCTTCATCAGGGTTCGAATCTTTGGATTTTTGGACGCTTGCAAGCTTATCCAGCTCTTGCTGAATAGCATCCATAAGCTCATTTTTCTTCAGTTTGGCTGAATTAGCAATTTCCAGGTTAATGGCCAGTTCTTTCAAATCGGCCAATGACATTATGCTCAGGTCAGGTTTATCTGCCATAAATAATAGTAAAAGTGAATGATTTTAAGGAGTTCAAATAATGTTGGGGAGCTTCAATTTGGATGGTTGTGCATCCTAATTTCAGCGAATTGAGGTTACAAATATAGCGCAATACAATAAATTTTCCAAGTTATGGCTTAAATCCATACCCTCACTCCTTCCGTGCAGTTGTTGCAGATATCAATTCCGCTTCTACCCTTCTTCAGTTTTTGCGCGAATGCCTGCCTCAGGTTTCCCTTCCAAATGGCTTTCATGCCAGATTCATGAACATTCCCAAAATTGTGGGTTGCGTCTTTGTCAAAACAGCAAGGCACCATGGTTCCATCCCATGTGAGTACGGGGTTTCTGTAAAAACGGCTACATCGATTTTTAGTTGCGGCTTTCAGCGCCATCCGGCCCTCCTTCTCGCTATAGCGTGTAAATTCGGCATTGGCGGGCAGCCATTTTTCTGCATTTTCTAAATCGTAGATCTGGGCTGTTTTTAGCTGCAGTTTATCAATACCCAACTCCTTTGCCATTTTTTTAATTTCAGGAATTTCATGTTCATTGTGGGCAAAAACAATAAACTGCCACACTACGATCGGATAGCTTACTTTCAGGGCTTTCCTTGCAGACAGGATATTTTGGGTTCCCTGAATAACCTTTTCCAGCTCGCCATCTATTTTGTATTCTGCATAGGTTTGCTGTGTAGCCCCGTCTATACTGATAATCATACGTTTCAGGCCTGCTTCCACGGTTTTTCGGGCAGTTTCAGGCGTAATAAAATGGGCGTTGCTGCTGGTGGCCGTGTAAATGCCTTCTTTTGTTGCGGCGGCAATCATGCCGGTAAAATCCTTGTTGATGTAAGGCTCTCCCTGGAAATATAAAGTTATATAACCTGTGGTTCGGCTAATTTGCGGAATAATGGTATTTAACTGTTGTAATGACATTTTACCCGTGGGCCGGTTAAACTGCTTAAGTCCGCTGGGACATTGCGGGCAGCCCAGGTTACAGGCGGTGGTGGGTTCAATGCTAATGGCAGTGGGCATACCCCAGAAAATAGGCTTTCGCGTAAAACGGGAGATGAAGTAAGATAGTTCCACCAGGAAGGTGTTAATAAACCTAGAAGGTTTGACGTGCGCGCGCAACATGCGCCAGCTATCTTTCAGCCCCAGATACATCAGCCGTCGTATTGTTCAAAAGTATACTGCTTCCGGTTATATCCCATGGCCTTCAGGCGCTGCCTCGCCTCTTTGCACATGGCTTCCCAACCGCAGACATAAAAATGTGCATCGCGCCTGTCTGCAAACAACTCTTCATACACAGCATGCACATACCTTTTTCTGTTGGCGCCTTCTTCCCTGCTTAACACCGGAATAAAGTGAAAACCTTCATTTTGCCCAGCCCATACCTCAAATTCAGCTCTGTAAAGAATATCTGCACTGTAACGGTTTCCAAAAATCAGATATATATCGTGTTTCAGCTCATCTGCTTTCAACAAATGACCAATCATGCTACGGAAAGGCGCTACGCCGGTGCCGGTGCAGATAAAGCACAAATCTTTATCCCATGTTTCAGGTAAAACCATATTTCCGAGCGCTTCAGATATTTCCAGTATTTCGCCGGGTTGCATTTGCCATAGAAGCGGCGTAACCTTACCTCCCGGATTAAGCACTATGCACAATTCTATCAGGCCGCTGTCATCCGCGGGGTTGGCAATGGAATAGCTACGTTCCGCATCCTGCAATCGAATGGTTAAGAATTGTCCGGGCAGGAATGTATATGTGAGTTTGGATTGCGGTTTCAAAAAAAATCGTTTTACGGATTTTGTCTCGTCAATGATTTTCTCGATGACCGCCTGCATAGAATGAATGCAAATTTACAACCGCATGTTACATTTGCACGCATGAAATTTCAGGGTATAATAGTGGTGGGACTCGACGGCTGTATGGGCAGGCACAGGAAATACATTCGAGCTTTGATATTTGTATTTTCCCCCATATCTTTGGGTTATACCCTAGTGATAATCGGCAGGAAATTTGCTGATGTTTTGTAAGATAATGCGCACAATTCTATTTTCAATCCTGATTTCATTGTCCTGCGGATTGCATGCTTCCCGCATCCTCATTCCCATGGACGAAACTCAGAAAAACCACCTGAAAAGCTATGGACTCGCATTTTGGGTATTGCAACAGGAAGGGCACGAAGTAAACTGGCTGCTAAACTATAAGGGCGGGAGTTTTATGATTGCCCACACCCCTCAAACC
>VGGQ01000120.1 GCA_016868535.1 Bacteroidota bacterium
CAAGCGTTTAGGAAACGCTCGTTTTATCCATTAAACTACAGGGCCATATTTGATAAACTTCGGTTATTGTTTAACCAAACTGAGTGGTGCACGGTTACAATCACTGCTCACTTCACTGCTCAGTTGGGAATATAAAAATCTGTAAACCATTGGTATTGTTGAGGTTAATCATTCAAAGAACTTGATTCTTTAAGAACCCGATATTCTATCCGTTGAACTACGAGATCAGGGGTTGCAAAGATAATGTTTGCCTGCTTATCTTGCATAGGATTAACAATTGCCTATGGAAAACTGGACCGAAGAAAACAATGCCCTGCACAAAACCTATCTATTTCCGTCGTTTGAGGCTGCTATGGCCTTTATGCAACGCGCATCAGGCAAGATAAGCGCACTGAATCATCACCCCGAATGGGGCAATGTATATAACAAAATTACCGTGCGCCTTACCACCCACGATGCCGGCAATACCGTGACCGATAAAGACCGAAAACTGGCCCAAATTCTGGATGGGGTGTTTGAAAGCATGATTTAGCACTATATTTGCACCGCAAAACCCCGCTGGGAAGCGGCGTAATTATTTGACATCATGGCACCCCAAAAAGAAAACAGCCGCGGAAAAAAATTCCAGAATCGGCAGCCGGGCGAAAAACGCCTGCGCAAATCCGGCCATGCACCGATAAAACCCAAAAAATCATTCGGAGACAACCCCTTTCGCTCAGAAGAAAAAAAACCTTTCCGCAGCAGCAGGCCTGCAGGACGTGATTTTAAAGCACCCGTCGGTCCGCGCGGCGGTAAAACTTTCCGCCCCAAAAGAGAAGAAGGCGGATTTAACCCTGAAGAACGCCACACATCGCGTCCCCCTTACAAAAAACCATTTGAAAGCTATGGCAGAAAGCCCTTTAAACGCGAAGGCCCAGGCGACAACAGGTTCAATAACGACAACAGAAAAAGCTCCCTCCCCCCGTTTAAAAGAAACAACGATTTCGGAGGCGGATATAAAAAAGAAGGCAACAATACCCGCATAGGAAGTGGCAGGATTTTTAGCAGAGATGAAAGGCCAACGGGTACAGGTCCCCGCAAGCCTTTTGAGCGCGAGGGAAAATCTGCCTACGGCAAGCGCAGTATGTATGGCGGTGACAAATCCTCCGGCCGCAAGACGGCAGAAGGTGCAGAAAGGCCTGTTCGTGGTAAGCGACCTGCTTTTGGAGACGAAAGGCCGGCAACAAGAACTGCCCGCAAACCTTTTGACCGTGAAGAAAAGCCAACCCGTGGCAAACGCCCTGCTTTCGGCGAGGATAAACCAGCCACCCGCAAACCCGGTAAATTCAGTAAAAACAGACCTTCAGCCCATGTAAAAAGCACTCGCAAAGGCGCTGAGAAAAACTATAAAGGCAGCCGCCGTACCCACGAAAGCACAGGGCGTGACCTCGAGAACGCCAACTTGCTTACCGGTGAAGAAGTGCGTCTGAACCGCTACATTGCCAACAGTGGCATCTGCAGCCGCCGCGAAGCCGATGTGATGATAGAACAAGGCTTGGTTCAGCTGAATGGCAACGTTGTTACCGAACTCGGACAAAAAGTGAAGCCCGGTGATGAAGTGAAGGTGGATGGCCGCCGTGTTACCCCCGAAAAACCGGTGTATATTCTGCTTAACAAACCCAAGGGCTACATTACCAGCACCAACGATCCAGATGGCCGCGCAACCGTGTTGGATTTAATTGATTTGCCCGGTAAGGAACGCATTTACCCTATAGGTAGGCTTGACAGAAACACCACCGGTGTGCTGATGCTTACCAACGACGGCGAACTGGCCCAAAAACTCATGCACCCGAGCTTTGAAATCAAAAAAGTTTACCGTGTTACGCTTGACAACAAACCCAGCAAGGACCACATGCTTGCGTGGGTGACCGGCATAGAACTGGAAGATGGCTTCATGGCATTCGAGCAGTGCGGCTTCGTGGAAAAGGAAGATGAGAATACCTTGGGTGTAGAGATTCATAGCGGCCGCAACCGCATTGTGCGCCGCATGTTTGAGCACTTTGGCTACGAGGTAAAAAATCTGGATCGTGTGCTGCTTGGCGAATTTGACCACCTGAAACTGGGCCGGGGCAAATGGCGTTTTCTGAACGAGAAAGAGCAGCGCTATGTGGAGCGGATTAAGCGCAGCAATGCGCCCAAACGCAAGAAATAAACTTTACTGCAATACGCTCACAGGCGCACCGGCCTGCATTCTGAGCCGCCATTCCATGGGCCAGAGGTTGTTCCACTGGTGTCGGTTGGCATTGACAAACCCCATTGAAACCCCGTTCCATACAACCCTGTGCAAACCCTCTTTTCTATCCGGATTTGGCAAAGCTTCACGCCGCAGGTAGGCCATCACTTCTGCATCTTTGAGGAATAGTTCCGGCCATTCACCGAATTTGCCATGCTGCAAAAGTGCAACAGCCGTATCCGGTTTCCATTTTCCATGAAACACCTGTCCGATGGGCGTTCCGGCGGCATAAATGCCCGGCAGCTCTGCCAATAGTTGTTGCCATGCATCCGGGTTTGGGGTGTGCATGCCCCAAAGGCCTTGCGGGGTTTCCACTACTTGAATGTTTGGGGGCAATCCGGCAACCGTGGCGGATGTCGCTTTTATCCGTTGTTTTCCGTGCGATTTTGCTTTTGAGCCAGCTCCGGTTTTTTGCATTACAGCCACAAAAAACCCCTCGCCCTGAGTCTTGTGTGGCAATGCCCTATACATTCCATCCTGCAGGCAATAAAAGGCCTCCTTGCCCAAAAAATCAGGTTGCAGGATTTTTGCTCCAAGGTCTGCGGCCAGTTTGTTTACATTGTCTTCGTTTTCAGCGGTGTTAAATGTGCATGTACTGTAAATCAAATAGCCACCCAGCGCAATGCAAGGCCATATATCGGTTACAATGCGCCGCTGCCTTTCGGCACAAAGTTTTACGTTGTTTTCGCTCCATTCACTGATGGCTGCAGGATCTTTGCGAAACATGCCCTCACCGCTGCAGGGCACGTCTGCAACTGTGATGTTGAAACGAACATCGCAGTTTCCAAACCGCGACGCATCGGCTTTTGTGACAATATGGTTTGCAGCGCCCCATTTACAGAGGTTTTCGGCCAGTATGGGCGTGCGGGTACCGATAACCTCATTAGCCACCAGCATGTCACCATACCTGAGCACAGAGGCCACATGTGTGCTTTTGCCACCCGGTGCGGCACACAAATCCAGTATTGTGGCTTGTTCGGGCATTGTTGAAAGTAAACTTTTTATTATGCTACCCACTACCATACTGGCTGCTTCCTGCACGTAGTAATGTCCGGCATGAAAGGCCGGATCAGCCGCAAACAAGGGTCTTTCCGGAAGATAGTAACCGTTTTCGCTCCATGGAACCGATATGGCGGAGACCGGCTTATGATCAGTTTTTTGCGTATTCACACGAATACTTGCCGGTCCGGGTGTTTTCAGGACATCCAGCAATGCCATAACCTCTTCTTTGGGAAGCGCAGAGTGTAGGGTTTTAACAAAGGCCGCGGGAAACAATATAATAAATAATTACTTTAAGTAAAACTATATAAAATATTAACAGGTATCAATCACCACCATGCTGCCAGCAGTTTCCATTGAGACTTTTGGTCATGCGCGTGCAGCGTGCACCGCTTTTTGTAGCAGCGCCGCATTGTACCGCATCTCCTGCCTTAGCTGGGGTCTTTTTTCCGCCAGATTGAGCACTTGTGCTCCATTTCCAGCAGGGAAGACAAATATTGGACTCTAGAGTGTTTTCGTCTTTGTCGGGCAGGGCGGGAAAAAAATTCAGCCCTGTTAGGCGTTCCACGCTGTCGATGGTTACGGCAAACTGGGTCAGTGGCAGCGAAGAGCCGGCATTGGGCAGTACAAAACCTAGAGCTTTGTATTCGGGCATGCGGTAATCCAGGATGACTTTGTAATACAGTTCCGGCACGGAAACCTGGTTGGCACCAATGGCGGGCAGTCCGGATTTTA
>VGGQ01000121.1 GCA_016868535.1 Bacteroidota bacterium
ACCGTAACGGCTACCGATCTGGACCGTGAAATTGCCGTAAACCGGAACCACATAGAAATACAGGGTAATCAGGCCATATACCGCAACGAATGGACAGCAGCAGGCGGACACATCCGCTGGAACATGGTTCATTATGATGTGCAGCTTATTGGTGGTATAGCCCTACACCGCGGTAAAATTGCCGAAATGGCAACGGGCGAGGGAAAAACTCTGGTGAGCACACTGCCGGTTTATCTCAATGCACTCGGAAAACGTGGGGTGCATGTGGTTACCGTAAACGATTATCTGGCCCGTCGTGACTGCGAATGGAACGGCCCGCTGTATAACTTCATGGGACTTTCAGTAGATTGCCTGGAATATCATCAGCCCAACAGTGAATCGCGCCGCAAAGCTTATCTGGCAGACATTACCTACGGCACCAACAATGAATTTGGTTTTGACTACCTGCGTGACAATATGGTACACAGTCCGGAGGAACAGGTGCAGAGAAAACACCATTTTGCCATAGTGGATGAAGTGGACAGCGTTTTGATTGACGATGCCAGAACACCACTTATCATCAGTGGGCCCACGCCCCATGGCGATGACCAGCAGTTTGATGCTCTTAAACCCAGAATTCAAAGACTGGTAGAAACACAGAAAAAGTACATTGTAACTGCACTGAACGACGCCAAAAGACTCATTGGAGAAGGGAATACAGGCAGCAAAGAAGGTGATGGCGGACTTGCACTGCTGCGCGCTCACCGCGGTTTGCCTAAAAACCGAGCACTGATAAAATTCCTTGGAGAATCCGGCATGCGGACCATTCTGACCAAAACAGAAAGTTATTACCTTCAGGATCAGCAAAAGGAAATGCCCAAAGCAGACTCGCCGCTTTTTTTTACCATTGACGAAAAAACCAGCAGCGTAGACCTCACGGACAAGGGCATTGAGCTCATTACCGGTGCCGGTGAAGACCCCAATTTCTTTGTGTTGCCGGATGTAGGCAGTGAAATTGCAGAAATTGAAAGAACATCGGCTGATGAAGCAGAAAAAGTGCGCCGTAAAGATGAACTGATGCGCGAATTTGCCATCAAAAGCGACCGTATACACAGCTTGCAGCAGCTGCTGAAAGCCTACACCATGTTTGAAAAGGATGTTGAATACATCATACAGGACAACAAGGTCAAGATTGTTGATGAGCAGACAGGTCGCGTTTTGGATGGACGCCGCTACAGCGATGGACTTCATCAGGCTATTGAAGCCAAGGAAAATGTGCGTATTGAAGCCGCAACTCAAACCTATGCCACCATTACACTTCAGAATTATTTCAGGATGTACCACAAACTGGCCGGTATGACCGGTACGGCAGAAACGGAAGCGCAAGAACTTTGGGATATATACAAACTGGGAGTGGTGGTAATCCCTACCAACAAACCAACTATACGCAAGGATTATGAAGATCAGGTTTACAAATCCATGCGGGAAAAATTCAATGCCGTTATTGATGAAGTGGTAAAACTTCAGGTAGCCGGCAGACCGGTGCTGGTAGGTACCACCAGCGTGGAATTCAGCGAATTGCTGAGCCGTATGCTGACCATGAAGAAAATAAAGCACAATGTACTGAATGCCAAACAACACCAGCGTGAAGCCGAAATTGTAGCTGAAGCAGGCAAACCCGGCGCTGTAACCATCGCCACCAACATGGCAGGCCGTGGTACGGATATTAAAATCAGCGATGAGGTAAAGGCTGCGGGTGGACTGGCTATCATTGGCACAGAGCGCCACGACAGTCGCCGTGTGGATCGTCAGTTGCGCGGTCGAGCAGGCCGCCAGGGTGATCCCGGAACTTCAAGGTTCTATGTGAGTCTGGAAGATGATTTGATGCGCATATTCGGTTCTGAACGTGTGAGCCGTATGATGGATAAATTTGGTTACAAAGAAGGTGATGTGATTGAACACAGTTGGATGACCAAAACCATCGAGCGCAACCAGAAACGTATGGAGCAGAACAACTTCGGTGTGCGCAAACGGCTGCTGGAATACGATGATGTGATGAACAAGCAGCGCACCAATATCTATCGGATGCGTCGTAATGCCCTGTTTGGTGACCGCCTGAGCATTGACCTGAAAAATATGCTCTATAACTGGTGCTCAGAACAGGTACAACAGGCCAAAGACGCTGACAGCTACGAGCAACTGGAGCTGGAAGTGATCAAAACCATGGTCTCTGCCCTGCCCTTTGATTCCCAAGCTTTGCAAACATCCAAAGAGGATGAAGTGATTGAACAAATGTTTGAAAGCCTGACCAAACACTACCAGGATAAAAACGAACGCATACGTAAGCAGGCGCTGCCCGTTTTCCGTCGTATACAGCAGGAACAGGGAGATAAAATAGAGAACGTATTGGTACCTATGACCGATGGTTTTAACGCATTTCAAATTGTAACGCCCCTTCAAAAAGCCCTGGCATCTGAATGTAAGGAACTCATTCACGAACTGGAAAAAATGGTTACCCTGCAAATGATTGATGATGAGTGGAAAGAGCATTTACGCGAATTGGATGAGCTGAAGCAAAGTACCTATAATGCACAATATGAGCAGAAAGATCCTTTGCTGATTTATAAAATTGAAAGTTTTGAACTTTTCGGACAAATGCTGAACCGACTTAACCAGCGTGTGCTGGGACTCCTTTTCCGCAGTGAAATAGAAAGCGGGGACCGTGTTGAAGAAGCCCGCGTAAGCAAGAGAAAAGAGGAACCTAAAATGAAAACCAGCCGTGAAGAGATTGGCGGTAGCTCCATGCAGCAGGATCCATCCATGCCACCACAGGCCCCTGAGTACCAGTCCATACCTCAATCACCCATTCGCAACGAACTGAAAGTCGGTAGAAACGATCCTTGCCCTTGCGGTAGCGGCAAAAAGTTTAAAAACTGCCACGGCAACGGCTAAACTTGTCCGCACATGAGCCAAAAGGAGCCTGATAAAGCACATTCAGACTATTACTGCGAAAACGGATACCTGGTTTTTACGGAATACTTTCTTTTAAAACGCGGTATTTGCTGCGGAAGCGCTTGCCGACATTGCCCTTTTGAGCCAAAGCACAACAAAGGGAACAAACATCTGTGTGAGGAAGTAAAAATCAAACACCCCACAAACTGAGGTTTGTGTACAAAATGTAAAAACCTTTGTGTTGATCCACGTCCTTTCCATATTATTCAGAACTAATTTTGCCCCGTGGATGTCAAAATAAAATCTGCGCTGATTTCTGTTTTCTACAAAGACGGTCTTGAGCCCATCATTCGTGCACTTCATCAGAACCATGTAACCCTATACAGCACCGGAGGAACCAAAAAATTCATTGAAGACCTGGGTGTCCCCTGCACCGGCATTGAACAGATTACCGGCTATCCCAGCATTCTGGGCGGAAGGGTTAAAACCTTGCACCCCAAAGTATTTGGAGGCATACTGGCACGCCGAGAAAATCAACAGGATTTATCTGAAACTGCACAGTATGAAATTCCTTTGTTAGACTTAGTTATCGTTGATTTATATCCCTTCAGGGAAACCGTGAATGCCGGTGGCACCGAACAGGAAATCATTGAAAAGATTGACATTGGCGGCGTTTCCCTAATTCGGGCCGGTGCCAAAAACTTTAACCATGCATGCATTATCAGCGATAAGGCAGACTACAACTGGTTTCTTGAGAAATACACAGTTGGCAGCGGCTCCCTCAATATAGCTGAAAGAAGAGAGCTTGCCCGCAGGGCTTTCAATACCACCGCCAACTACGACCGCCAAATTGGGGATTGGTTTGACGGAGCTAAAAACTATCTTTTGCGCTACGGCGAAAACCCTCATCAGAAAGCCGAATTTAGGGGTGTCCTAGAAGCTGTTTTCACCAAACTGCAAGGCAAGGAACTCAGCTACAACAACCTGCTGGATGTAGACAGTGCCCTCTGCCTGCTGCGGGATTTTGATAAAAATAAGGGCGTAACCTGC
>VGGQ01000122.1 GCA_016868535.1 Bacteroidota bacterium
TAATTTTGGGCTGAATTACTACGACAACAAGGGCTGGCATGTAGTAAAGCCCATTCTACCGGATTCGCTTGTTTACTCTGGTTCAACGACCTCGCCATTATAGATGATCAAACCCTGGCTATAGGCGATATTGTGGGCAAACTGGTCATTTACCACCTCAATAAAAACACCTAGGAATACATCGATTTTCCCCAAACGAGCCTGCAGGCCATGGAAGTTTGCGAGGTGCCCGACAACGGTTTGCTGCTTGGCGGAACTTCCGGGCTGGTGCTTTACCGCAACGGATCATTTAAATCCCTGTTGCGCGAGGATGCCGGTGTGATGGGACTTTCGCCCCAAGGCGATCACTCCGTTGATGTGAGTACCGGCCGAAGTACTTACCGTTACCAATTTTCAAAAAATCTTGACGTTGGGCTGAAGAGAAGTTTACATGTTAGCGATGCAGCCCTGTACCGCACTGCCGTAGATGGGATTTTGTAGAAAAGGGTTATGACGGTGCCGTGATAAACAGGGCCGAGTAGCGGATTTGGGTCAGTATTTTCAATTCCTTTTTGCAAGCTTGGGATAAAGGTGTTATTTTTGAACCTTTATTTAGGTCATTTGGCCGCATGAAAAAGGTATCGTAGCTCAGTTGGTAGAGCAAAGGACTGAAAATCCTTGTGTCGACGGTTCGATTCCGCCCGATACCACAAGAGGTTAGTTTATCCATATTTAATCATGTTCAGGGCTGTTCAGAAGACATCTCCGACTGCCTCACCAGCAAGCTTTTCAGAAATCGGACCCGTAAATTTGTGTTCTCAGTCCGATTCCGGTTTTTGGGCCTGATACACAAAAACTTTTACACCGCGGCAGTAAATGGGGTCAAAACGGATGGAGTCCCCTATTTGGGGTTTTATAGGTTTGTAATAAACCGAAAAATCTTGCACTAAAAGATATTTAGAATTCCGTCTTGTAATAATTTTTTATTTTTCAGAATTAATATTATCGGATTATTCCGCACCCGCAATCCACTGATCCATGGCGGTATCATACGCTGTCTGTAATTTTTTAAGTTTTGTATCGGCCTTCTGGTAGGCTTGTGTATGCATGTTTATTTTTTCAAAATTTACTGCAACATCTTTGCCTGTAAGCTGTTTTTCGTGCATGGCTTTTTCGGCGCGTACGGTTTTGATTTGTTTTTCCAGTTCGGCCATTTCCTGTTCCAGTTGCTGCAACCTGTTTTTGCCCGGTTTTTTAGGCTCGGAAGTTTCGTCTGAACTGTCTCTGGTAACTGCAGGTTTTGCTTGGGGAGTTTCATTTCCCTGAATGTAGGTTTCCGATCCGCGGCGCTGCATCCACTCGTTCCATTCGTCATAAGTACCGGGATATTCGCGCAGGATACCATTTTCAATCCACCATATTTTATTGGCTACGTTGCTCACAAAGGTTCTGTCGTGGCTCACAATCACACAGGTGCCTTTATATTGTGAGATGGCATCTGCAAGAACAGAAGTACTGAACATGTCCAGGTGGTTGTTGGGTTCGTCCAGCAGCAACAAATTGGCCCGGCTAAGGAGGGTTTTAGCTAGTGCCACTCGGCTTTTTTCACCACCTGACAATACTTTTATTTTCTTGAAAACTTCATCGCCGGTAAACAGGAAACATCCCAAAAGCGTCCGCAGTTCGGCTTCCGTGTATTCTGCATCTACGGTTCCGAGCTCATTTAGCAAATCCCTTTGCAGGTTTAGCGCCTCCAGCTGATGCTGGGCAAAAAACGAGGTTTCTACGTTCCAGCCGGGTTCTACAACACCTCCATGCGGTTCAGATCCAAAAATGATACGCAATAGCGTACTTTTCCCTTTTCCGTTGGCTCCAATCAGTGCAATTTTATCACCCCTTAATACCTGAGCATTGGCTGAGCGTATGATGACGGCATCATCATAGCTTTTGCTTACATCTCTAAGTGTGCAAATGGTTTTACCGGGTGTTGTCCGAATGTTGAAGCGGATATTCATTTCACGTTTCTCATCGTCTTTCAGCTCAATTTTTTCCATCTTCTTCAGCATTTTTACCCGGCTTTGTACCGCAGTGGCTTTGCTGGCCTTGGCTTTAAACCGGCGTATGAATGCCATTTGCTGTCGGATATAATCCTGTTGGTTATCAAACCGGCGCTGCAGCATTTCATCACGCTCTTCTTTCTGTTCCAGGTAATCGCTGAAATTGCCTTTGTAGTGATACAATTGCTGGTGTGCCACCTCGGCAATGCGGTTTACGGTATTGTCCAGAAACAGGCGGTCGTGACTCACAATTACAAACGTTCCTTTGTAGGTTTTCAGGTAATTTTCAATCCATTCAATGGTGGGAAGATCCAGGTGGTTGGTGGGTTCGTCCAGCAGCAGCAAATCGGGTTGCATTAGCAGGAGTTTGGCCAGCATGGCCCGCATGCGCCAGCCTCCTGAAAACAGGTTCAGCGGTTTTTGAAGTTCTTCGGTTTTAAAACCCAGCCCTTCCAGCATTTTTTTGGCTTCTGCATACCAGTCATAGCCGCCCAGGTTGCTAAACTGATCCTGCAGCTCGGTTAGCCGCTGTATGGCTTTTACATCGGCAGTATGTTCTATTTCTTCCAGCAGGCGGTTTATTTCCTTGTCCAGTTCAGCAAGGTCGGCTCTGCCTTGCAAAACCACTTCCAGCAAAGGGTCCTGATAGCCTATGCTTAGCAAATCCTGATTCAGAAAACCAACTTTCAGGTTGGAAGGTTTGCTTATGCTGCCTTCGCGCAATTCATAATCGCCGGAGATGAGGCGCAGCAGGGTAGATTTCCCGGTTCCGTTCAGTCCCACCAGTCCGATTTTTTCACCGGGTTTGATGTGCCAGTTGGTGTTTTTATACAAATATCTTCCGGCAAATTCAAAGGAAAAATCTACAAGGGCAAGCATGGTACAAAGTTACGGCAGAAGGGCCCTTCAAGGTTTGACAACTTTTTAAAAGTTGTCAAACCTGTGCAGAAAAAGTTGTTAAATCTTTTCCCAGTAAATGCCACGATTTCCCCCATCTTTGAACCATGCCTGCCAATGCCGTATTGTTTTACAACCCGAATTCGGGGCTCTTTGATGCGGCGCAAATCGAAGTCTGGCTGTCAGAATTTGCCCAAAACGGATTGGATATTGCCGCAATAAGCAATCCCGTGGAATTAAGAAATTTACCACCTACCCACATTGTTGCCGCAGGTGGCGACGGAACAATGCATGTGGCCATTAATCATGGAGGACTTAAACATACCTATTCTATTTTACCTGCGGGAAGTGGCAATGATTTTACAGCAAATTTCAAGCGTTTATCTGTTGCGAAATTGGCTCGAAAAATAGTATCAGATTCTATTGTTTACTGTGATGTTTTAAATATCAATGGTATTTATGCGCACAATGTATGCGGCATCGGATTTGAATCCTTTGTGGCTGGAAAAGCACGTAAAATAAGTTGGCCGGCGCTGAAATATATTTTGCCTATCGCCCGCTATATGTTTTTTTACAAACCCATTCAGGCAAAAGTAACTGCCGGAGATTTTGAATATGAGGGTAAAATATTTTTGGTTACCATAGGTAATGGAACCCGCTCCGGAGGAGGTTTTCGTATGTTTCCCAAAGCGGTTCTTGATGATGGTAAAATGGATTTGGTTATAATTAAACAACATTCTATCATTCAGCGTTTGTTGTATGTTTTTCTGGTGAATTTTGGAAAACATTTAAACCTAAAGCCGGTTGTTTTTAAGCAGGTTACCTCCTGTAAAATAGAACTGGTGGAAGAATATTCGTTTCAGGCCGACGGGGATCTTTATGCCGCGGGTGTTTTGGAAGTAGTGGTGGTAAAGGATGGACTGGGTTTTATAGGATGATTTGAGGTTTGAATTTTTGTAAAAAGCAACTGTTTATTAATTCTATTACAGATAATAATTCTTCATTAATGCTGTCATTT
>VGGQ01000123.1 GCA_016868535.1 Bacteroidota bacterium
TTGTGCTGATGGCGTGTGTTATGGCCAGAAGGAAGGATAGTCTAAGTGTTTTTGGGAGATTCCAGCCCTGCTGCTTTGCAATACTTACCACTGGAAGCCAATGGCTGGGAATAGGTCCGTGTAGTAAACTGATTAGAAAAGCGCCCAGCAGTTGTTCTTTCATGCAAGTACAAAATTAACTCTATCAAGAGACCTTATCTCTTTTCCATGGCAGTTTTCATCATATTCTCGCTTAAATCTTTGCCTAGATAGCGGTCAATACCGTTATGAAGTATATACAGCAAGGGCGTGAGCAGAATGGCTACCCCAAGTTTGTAGATGTAATTGATGGTACCAATTTTTAGCACGGTAACTGCAGACCAATCTGCACCCCAGTAGAAAGCAATAAACAGCACTACGTAGCTGTCAATAAACTGGGAAATTAGGGTGCTGCCGGTGGCCCTCAGCCATATCATTTTGTTACCAGTCTTTTTTTTAACCTGCATAAAAACAAACGCATCCACCATTTGCCCAATGAGGAACGCAATCAGCGATCCTATGATAATAAATAAACCTTGTCCCAGTATTGCATTGAAGGCTGTATCCATTTTAGGAATACCCAGTCCCTGCTTGCTTTTAATCCACAAATCAGCTCCTTCCAGGTTCATGGCTGCCAAAATCATCAGAAAGCTGTAAACCAGCATGCCTGCTGCGAGATAGGATAGCGTCTTTACACCTTTTCTGCCGTAGTATTCATTGATTATATCGGTCAAAATAAAAACTACCGGCCAGAGCATTACGCCTGCAGTAAGGTTAAAATTGAACGTTTCTCCACCCAATAAAATATTTGCCGGCGGGATACCAAGCGAGTCTTCCAGCGAAAATATTTTAGTACCTATAATCTCTGCAACAATGGCATTGGTTAAAAATAAAAAACCCAGAAAAATAAATAATTTCTGAAATTTAGAGTGTTGGTTTACTGCGTTTTCCATTATTCTATTTCAACTTTTTGTTTATCTTCTTTAATTACCACATTTTTATAACCATGGTCTATCAACCGGCTTTTCCATGCCGCCAGGGCCGGCTGATCTCCATGCACCAGAAATATACCTTTCGCACCGACTTTTCGCTGGCATGAGAGATACGCAAGCATTTTTGAATAATTGGCATGGTTAAATCCAAAATGCCTGTTGAGAAAATCGCCGGCCCTTCCTTCTCCTTGAAAAATTCCACAATCCAGCAAAATGCGCTCCCTTTGATCTGTACCGATCAAGTGTTTTGAGCTGATAACTCGGCCTGCAGCCCCGTGAAAAGTTTTATTCATGGTGTGAACATCTTTGATTGTTGGAATTAGGATTTCGGCCCGTGTTTTGCAAATATCTGTTAGAATGCGGCTTCGGAACCACATACTTTTCACGATTTTAACCACAATGATGCACTGTGGCTTTTTCCGGGCTGATGCCCAGACGGCTGAGCACTGGGTTCAAAAAGGAATTCTGGCCGAAAAATCCGGCGATACAAAAAATGCTTTGGAATATTATACCCAGGCTATAAATTTAGAACCGACACTCGCAACCGCATGGTACAACAGGGGCGTGACAAGAACCAAACTGAAACAGTATAGTATGGCCGTGGTAGACCTAAACAAGTGTATTTTTATAGATACCGGCTACAAAGAGGCCTATTTCAGTCGTGCTCTGGCACTTTGGCGAACAGGTAATCTGCAATTCGCCCTTACTGATGTATCCAGGTATATAAATTATTTTCCTGCAAATACAGAAGCCAGAGAAATGCGTTATATAATAGCACTGGAAGCGGAAGACTGGGATATGGCCATACAGGATTTAAAGTGGAGGGAGAAAGATAATCCCCAAGGCATCCTATATGAGCACCTGGCTGCTCTATATGAAAAAGCCGGTAAACCAGCAGATGCTGTTTTTTTTATGGAAAAGGCATTGTCGTTTTCTCCCGATAGTACTTTACTGCAATTGAAGGCAGCCGCCATGTTTCAGCGAATCGGTAAATATGTAAGAAGCATGGAGTTTCTTAACAGAATATTGCTACAGGATTCTTTGGAAGTATCCTTTGTTTCAGAGGTTCAGCACCTGAAGGCGGATAATTACTTTTATATGAAAGATTACATCTCAGCAGCCGATATCTATACAACGCTTTTACAAAAAGATACCGGCAACGCCAATATTATGGCAGATTACGGACATTGTTTGCTTCAGCAGGAAAAATATACTGAAGCTGAAATTGTGCTGACACGTGCACTAAAGTCCAAAAATATTTCGCCCTCCTATGCCTATCTGGGTCGTGGTATGGCCAGATTAAAGCTTGGAGATGGTGAAGCAGCTTGTTCCGACTGGGAAAAAAGCTATAAACTGGGAGAAAAAACCGCTAAAAAATACCTCGATACGTATTGTAATAAGAAAGAATGACTCCGTTTTTTAATACTTTCAAAACTGCACAATCTATACTGGGAGCTACGTTTATCCTGGCTGTATCTTGCAATTCCGCGTACTTTTCCGAAGTACCCGTAAATAACAATCCTCAACCCAATAATGGGTGTATACGGGAAATCTGCACGGTCCGTAAAAGCGATGGATCCAGAATTTGTTATTTAAAGGTAGGCTGTGTCCGTGATGACGGATGGGATACTCTGCCCGAGATTAAATTCTGGTGCCGAATAGTTACCCTCAGCAAGGATAGTTTACTGGCCAATGTGTTTGAAAACAGGAGAGGACTTGCTGTTTTTTCGAAGAGGATGATTGACAGCCTAGAGCAAAAAGGACATCTTCAACGTTTCAGGGATGAACTCGCTGCATACTACCATATAGACTCTAATTACCATGTCCGTTTTACCTCAGGTAAAAATCATTTTTACCGGTTTGATAAGATAGGAGCTAATATGAAGCGGGGCATTGAACTCTTCGATAGTTTTGACGTGGATCCGTTTTTCGCCCAGAGTGTTTTGCTGATTGAAAGTCCGGGATCTAACAAACAGAAAAGCACAGCAGGTGCTTATGGCAATTTTCAACTAATTCCGTTTGTTGCCCGTAAATATGGACTCAGGGTTGACAGGTATGTGGATGAAAGAGAAAATTTTGACCGAAGTGCGTATGCTGCTGCTATGCTTATAAAGGAGATTTGTATACCGTATGCAAGGAAATGGTGCGATAAATATGGTTTTGAGGTGGATGAAAAGGCCTTGTGGTTTAAGTTACTGGCCTTGCACAATTATAATGCTGGTGCAGGCACTGTGAAGGGCGCAATGGCTGAATTGCCAAAAAATGCTCAGGGTAATGATTTGATAAAAACACTCTGGAAAACCAGTGCAGGCTACTTTAGAAGTGAAGCCCAGAATTATTCACAACTTGCTCTGGCTTGCTACCTTGAATTTGAGAGGCAGAATATGTTGCATACTCAGGAAGCCCGGGTTTCTTATTCGAAGAACTAACGAAAAATAGGGCTGCGGTAAACACCCCATTTGCAAAGCCGATAGGTGATGCTCACACGCAATACCCCCAGGCCGTATTTGATACTTCTTGCGAAATTTATAGAGCTGGCTTCGTCGAAATATTGGGTGGGACAAGTTATTTCTCCAATTTCAAATCCACTCATAAAAATTTGACCAATCATCTCGTTGTCAAATACAAAGTCATCGGAATTGAGGTCGTACTTTAATGTATTGAGTACATCACCAGAGAAAGCCCTATAGCCGGTATGGTATTCTGCCAGTTTTTGATTAAACATGATATTTTGAAACAGTGTTAGCATGCGGTTGGCTATATACTTATACATGGGCATACCTCCCTTCAAGGCGCCTTTCCCTAAAATTCTACTGCCAAACACAACCGGATAAACTCCTTCAGCT
>VGGQ01000124.1 GCA_016868535.1 Bacteroidota bacterium
CGCTTTCATTATTTTCTATCGTTTCGTCAGATCCCCAATCCGATGAGCGTCGTTGGCAGCAGCAGGTTGCTGAATATAATCAAGCCGAATGGCATCATTTCGCCATTGAAGATGCCGGCCCGCAACTGCTGGAGGAGGTTGCCCGCGCCACCGATTTACCTCCCATTGCCTGGAATAACCTGGCGCATTTTGAGCTTTGCCGGCTTGCCCAATCGCATGGCGTAACGGTGTTTTTCAACGGACAAGGCGCCGATGAACTCTTCGGAGGCTATCCCGATTATTTCTTCCGTGATTTTTGGGCCTTGCAAGGGGTGTTTTCAGGCAAAAACCATCTACCGGTTTCTTACGGAACCGCCTTAAAAGAAAACCTGAAACTACAGGTCAAAATGTTTTTGCCGTTTTTATCGGGTGTGGCGGCAAGAAGACATGCAGGCGGACTTCTCAATCCGAATTTATGGCACCATGATTTGTATTTGCCCCGCTTATCGCACCTTCGTGCAGACCATAAAAGGCAGGTGGATTATTATGGACAGAAATTAAGACAAATGTTAGCTTGGGAAGACCTGAACGGCATGGCACACGGGCTGGAGAGCCGCAATCCTTTTGCCGATGATATGCAGCTTGCAAAATGGCTAAATGTGCCGCTGAAGGATAAATTGATAAATGACTACGCCAAAGGTGTGTTGCGCGATGCACTCAAGGATGTGATGCCTGAAATGGTGCGTCAGCGGGCGGATAAAAGAGGATTTACATTGCCGGATGCCTTACTCACCTGGAAACATCGGAATGCTTGGTCAGTCTTTGTAATGTCGGATACGCTGAATTCCTTGTCGCCAAGAGCGAATAGAGAACGTTTACTAAAAAACCTGCGGGAAGAGGATGAAAATGGCCTGCAATGGTATTTTCGCCTCGCTGCTTTGTCGGTTTTCCTTCAACAATCAAACACATGAGCAATAGTAGCGCCCTCAGTACATTTCTCAGTCAGTTATTGAGGACCGCACTGGCGGCGGTCTTTGTGGTCTTGTGCTCGCGTTGGATGGGGCCTGAAGGCAGGGGAGAGCTGGGGTTGGTTTTGTTTTGGGCAGGATTATTGGCCACAGCCAGCGATTACGTTGGTGGCAGCAACCTCGCCAATGCGTTGCAGCGTTTTTCAATGGCCTCTGTTTTACCGTTCAGCATATTTTGGGCTGTGTTGATTGTCATAGCCGGCTTTGGCGGATTGTGTTATTGCTTCGATTCTTCACTGGCATGGAATGTTACCGCGATTTCTTTGCCTCTGATGCTTTTGAATATTCAGTACAATTTACAGCAGGGGCTTGCCATGGTGCGTCAGCGAAACCGCCTCCAGCTGGGGCTGGAGGTATTAAAATTGCTGCTATTGTTTTTGTTCGCTTCAATGATGCACAGGGGAGATTTTGAGATTCCCTGTATGTTTAATATCAGCTTAGACAAAGTTGTTGTCGCATTGGCTTTGGCCTACGGTGTAATTCTGCTTTTCAGTACCGGTTTGCTGCACCATGAAATAGGACTGTCATTCAAAAACAAACAAAAACCACCCCAATCCTTGTTTTCGGATGGTTTCTGGAGCCAAAACGGTCACCTCGCACAGTTTCTGGCGTACCGCCTTAGCCTATACTCCCTCACGTATTTGCTCGGAAACCATAAGGCTGCCGGCATTTATGCCAATGCCCTGCTCATTGCCGATGCCATCTGGATTTTTGCCAACAGTTTTGGGACCATCGCGCATGCAAGGATTTTGCGCAGTAAAAACGAAAATTTCAAGGCAGACATTATCCTTCGTTACACAATTTTCGCATTGGCCGGAACAATAGTGGCCTGTTTATTTATGGCTATTTTGCCTTCTGCAGTATTTGTTTGGGTTTTTGGTATAGGTTTTGAAACCTTGAAAGACACGGCATTGCTGCTGATCCCTGCCATACTGGCTGTGGCGGCCTCCAGTTTGTTTAGCCATTATTTGCATGCAGTAAACAGGTTTAAGGCGTTGTTTGTTGCCAATGTATGCGGGCTCGTGTTGCAGACAGCCGTGGGTTTTTGGCTGATTCCCCATTGGGATATTTATGGTGCTTGCCTTGCAGCCGATGCAGGTTTTATCCTGTCTTTCATATTGGTTTATGCGTTTTTCAAAAACCAGAATCCACAGTCTCAACTGAAAGGGAAAATAAGTTTCAGGTTGCTGCTGAAAGTCTGTATGCGTTTTCTGAAAGTGCGTTCAGCCTCGTTATAACATTTCGTGAATCCACACGGCCACGTGTCCTTCAAAAACCGCGTATTCCATAACGAAATCCTGCTGGATGCCTGGTTTGTGAAATGTTGCGGAGAAACGGCCGGAATCGCCTGTTTCAAAGGGACCCACCGTCATATGTTTTTTAAAATGCACTTCCTTTTTCCCATACCATTTATACAAACTTTCTTTAGCGCCCCACATAATTAGCAAACACAGGCTGTGGTGGGTTTTGCGTATGTTTGATTTATCGTTGGCATTGCAAAATTTATCTTCTATCCTTAGGATTTTGTGACCCTGCGTTTCAATGTCTATACCGGTGAGACCATTTTCGTCAACAATGACGGCAGCATAGTTACCGCTGTGGCTAAGGCTAAAGTGCGGGGTTTCGCCTTCAAAATGGGGTTTCCCGGCATCATCTTTTGCCAGTTTAACGTTTGGAACCAGAGTGCGTAGCAGCAAACGGCTGCTCAGAAAATGCAATCGTTTGCTTTCCTGAAGTCCCTGCAAAAAAACAAACTCCTCCGCGGTTGGGTTGTACATTTGTAAAAGAGTTTCTTCATCCTCGGTAATTTTCCAGAATGCAATTTTTTTACCGGGTTGCGGAAACATCATACGATCCAACGGCATGGCTGCGAAATTACAGGCAAAGCACCTCAAAACATACACCGGACATCAATCGGCAGTATATGCGCTTTGCGCCGATGAACAGGGCGGTTTTTTTTCTGCCTCCGGCGACGGTATGCTGGTGCACTGGCCTACAGGCAAGGATGACGGACAGCTGCTTGCAAAGATTCCGGGCAATGTTTTTTCGCTGACTTACGATTCAGAAGAAAAGTTATTGCTTGCAGGCTCAGGCCAGGGCGATTTGTTTGTGATTAGTAAAATCTTTGGTGCAGACCCCGGTTTGCGGCGGTTGCTGGCCCATAGCAAAGGGTTGTATCGGTTGCTAAATACAGCAGATGGTTTGATAACCGCAGGGGGTGATGGCCGTATTATACGTTGGGATTCTCAATTTGACATCACTGCAGAAATAAGCAATTCCACCACCGCCACACGCGCGCTTTGTTTCGATGAAGCCGGCAATATGTGGGCAGGCAGCAGCGATTTTAAAATACGGGTATACGATGTGGATTGGAAGATGGTGCAAATCCTTGAGGGGCATACACAAAGTGTTTTCGATCTGTGTGCTTTGCCCGGAAACCGCATGCTGAGCGGCGGCCGCGATGCAAAGCTGAAAGTTTGGTCAGAAACAGGAGAATTGCAACAAACTATCGCAGCCCATTTACTGCACATTCATACCATACAACTGCATCCCTTAGGTGAATGGTTTGCCACAGGAAGCATGGACAAAACGGTTAAAATATGGGATGCAGAAAATATGGAGTTGCTGAAGGTTTTGGACAAGGAAAAGTTTGCATTTCACACATCATCTGTGAATACTTTACTTTGGCTGGATGGCGACCACTTCCTCAGCGCCGGTGATGACAGGCGGATTATTCTGACGGAAATAAAAGACTGAATATACGAAAAAATTATCATATTTCCAAACGAATTCCGTTGGGTGTGATACCAATTTTAC
>VGGQ01000125.1 GCA_016868535.1 Bacteroidota bacterium
ACCGAAGAGCCGGATTCTGCTGTTTTGTTTATTCCTTTTATTAATGGCTTAAACTTTTATGGCGATAAACAAACCCCTCATGGCTTTTCCATTGTGCCCCTGAAAACAGGAATTAACGGCACCAACACTTACTATCAGGGGGATTTACTTGAGATAGACCCAACCCTGGAAAGTCGCTACTATGGCCCGATCTACAACTACAAAACAGACAGTGTCCGTTACAAAAAAGGAAAGTCGGCCATAACCCCCGGTATCCGAGTACGTTTGTCTTCCGGCATGGCCCGCAAGCTAATGCAACTTCCAAAAGAAGCCTACACCAGCCAGGAGAAGCTTATTGAGAATTTTCCGGGTATCGCTGTTTTACCTGAAAAACGCGATCTGGGTGAGGGTAAAGGCGGTTTTGGAGTGTATGACTTTAACAATGTTATTAGTTTTGCTTACCGGGCAAAAATCCTGTTGTATTACCGCGATACAGCAACGCAGGTTTTTACCTTTACCGGTTCAAAAAACACCATCAACAAAGGCATGCCCGGGGTGTATAAAGCGGCAGTGATGCAGCAGCTCGGCAATCCTTCTCAGGCTTTCTCAATCACCTACGCGCAAGCTCCAAATGGTTTAAAAACACATATCCGCATACCGTATCTACTGAATCTCGGACAATTGGGCAATATTGCCATTAACAAAGCAGAGTTGCAGCTATACACGTTATCAGGTACCGCAACTTCACTGCACCCTGCCCCCGGCCGACTGAACCTATTTCAGCCTGCCGGCAAGACCAGCGACCGCAACACCTTTGTGGAAGACGGTGTTTCTGACAGCTACGGTGGCACCTACAATGAAGCCACAAAAAGCTATCGCTTTACACTTACCAAACACCTTCAAAACCTGCTTAGTGGCAAGAAATTTTACAACGAAGACCTTAATTTCGGGCTGTATCTTGCAGTTCCTTCAGACCAGCCTGTGAGCGCTGCCCGTGTGGCCATTGACCACAGCAAAACCAAACTGATCATTACCTACACCAAACTAAATTAACCATTACTTGTTAGTAGCATGATGGATAAACGCAAACCCTACCAGCTGGTGAGCCGCGAGTGGAAGCCGGAAGATACCGTTATTACATTAAACGGCGTAGAAATAGGGAAAGAGCTGATGTTGGCTGCAGGCCCCTGCACTGTGGAGAATGAGGAACAGGTGTTTACCATCACAGAGTTTTTGGCTAAACAGCACGTGCGCTTTTTGCGTGGAGGTGCCTATAAACCCCGCAGCAGTCCCTATTCTTTTCAGGGATTAAAGACCGAAGGGTTGCATTTGCTCAGAAAAGCGGCCGACAAATTTGGTATGGCTGTGGTGAGCGAGGTAATGAGTTCCGATAAGGTGGATGAGCTGTGCGAATACGCCGATATCCTGCAGGTGGGAACCCGCAATATGCAGAACTATCCGCTGTTGCGCGCACTTGGTAAAATCAATAAGCCAGTGTTACTGAAACGGGGAATGAGTAGCACCGTGGAAGAATGGATGCTGGCAGCAGAATACGTTCTTGTGGGCGGCAATGAGCGCGTTATCCTCTGTGAGCGCGGCATTCGCACCTTTGATACCGCTACGCGGAACACGCTGGACCTAGGCGCTGTGGCACTGGTAAAGCAGCTCAGCCATTTACCTGTGATTGTAGATCCCAGCCAAGGCACCGGAAACCGCAACCTGGTGGCGCCGCTTTCTCTTGCTGCCATTGCTGCCGGTGCCGACGGGCTCATCGTAGAAGTGCACAACCAGCCCGAAAAAGCCCTTAGCGATGGTGAACAAAGCCTTTATTTCGACCAATTTACAGACATGATGCAGTCCCTGATACAGCAGAGCGCTTTGCGCAACAAGCACTTCGATTTCCAAAAACCGCGGTTGACCGAAGCCGAAACAACCGCCTAATTGCGGTATGCAACTGCACTGGGAAAAACATACCCTCTCCTTTATCAAACCCGCCAAAACCAGCAGGGGCGAATACACAGAAAAACCTCACTGGCTGATTTACTTGTCGAAAAATGGCATAACCGGCTGTGGCGAAGCCGCACCCCTGCCAGACTTGAGCATAGACGGACAGGCACCCATAGACGAAGTGCTTACCCAGCTAAAGTATTTTGCAGGGGAACCGCTGCCGCTAAACGAATGGCTGCGTCTCACCGAAGGTTACCCATCGCTACAGTTTGCCATAGAAAGTGCCTATATGGATGTGCAAAACGGGGGCAAAGGCGTGCTGTTTCCCGGCCCGTTTACTGAGGGAAAAGTGAGTATTCCCTTCAATGGGCTGGTGTGGATAGACACCATTGAAGGCATGTGGGAAGAGGCGCAGCAAAAAATTGAAAAAGGGTTCACCTGCCTGAAATTTAAGGTAGGGGTCTACGATACCGATTCGGAATGCCGCTTGCTGGAAAAGGTGAGGGGACTTAAAAATGCGTTTGGTCTCACCATTCGTCTGGATGCCAACGGCGCCTGGTTGGCTGAAGAAGCGCAATACCACCTCAAAGAGTTTTCTCATTTTGATGTTCACAGCATAGAGCAACCCATCAAAGCCGGACAGGCAGATACCATGCAGGAAGTGTGTGCCAAAAGCCCTATTCCGGTAGCCTTGGATGAAGAGTTGATCGGGGTTTCAAAAGACAATTCAGATCCCCTTTTAAAAAAGATTAAACCCGCTTTTGTGGTGCTGAAACCCACCCTGGTAGGCGGTTTTAACGCTTGCGACCACTGGATAAGGATTGCCCAAAAACTCAATATCGGTTGGTGGGCCACCAGCGCGCTGGAAGGGAATATAGGACTGAGTGCCATTGCCCAGTGGATTTCTACCAAAAATAACCCCATTCACCAGGGATTGGGAACCGGAGCCTTGTATAAAAAGAATTTTGAGGCCAGCACCCGAAACGAAAAAGACCAAATGTGGTTTTTATAAAACCCTGCAACCATCTGACGGCATCTTTGTTTATTAAGTGCATATGAACGCACACATCGATAAAATCAACCAAAGCATTGGACCGCAAAAAGACCTTATTGTTAAGCATTCACTGTATGCCCAGATTCAAAACCTAGAGCATGTGCGGATATTTATGCAGCATCACGTATACGCCGTCTGGGATTTTATGTCACTGCTGAAAAGCTTACAGAAAAACCTAACTTGTACCACTACGCCCTGGCTACCCAAAGGCAGCGCTGAAACCCGGTTTCTGATCAATGAAATTGTGGTGGGCGAAGAATCGGATGTGGATATGAACGGCATTCGCAAAAGCCATTTTGAGATTTACCTGGATGCGATGGATCAGGCCGGTGCAGACACCAACGAGATTCGCGGCCTGACGGAAGAGATACGCAATGGTAAACCCGTGGAAACAGCCCTCGAAGAGATGAATTTACCTGCTTCTGTAAAGGAATTTGTGCAATTTACCTTCAGGCAAATAGCCGAAAACAAACCCCATGTGTTGTCTGCGATTTTTACGTTTGGCAGGGAGGATTTAATACCCGACATGTTTATGGCGCTGGTAAACGATCTCAACCAGCGTTTTCCTGAAAAAATTGCGGCCTTCAAATATTACCTCGACCGCCATATAGAAGTAGACGGCAACCACCATTCCCACCTAGCCTTGCAGATGACAGCGGAGCTCTGTGGCAATGATGAAAACAAATGGGCGGAAGCTGAGAAAGCATCGATGGAGGCGCTTCGCCTTCGCAACAACCTGTGGTCTGGGGTGCTGGAGGAGATAATGCAGGTGGCCGTGGTTTTATAGAGACGCAGCAGG
>VGGQ01000126.1 GCA_016868535.1 Bacteroidota bacterium
GGTTATAACCACGCGGATGTACATGTGCTTGAGTGGGTGAATACTACAATATACTCCGGCAGTGATGGAGGTGTTTTCCGCAGTCTGAACAATGGCGGTGATTGGGAAGAGCTTTCTACTGGATTGGGTATACGGCAGTTTTACCGTATTGCCTGTTCGCCGCTGGAACCCAAGATTGTATTGGGAGGCGCACAGGACAACGGATCAACTTTCCGGCGCACGGATGGCGTTTGGTACGAGTGGCTGGGTGCCGATGGCATGGACTGTGTTACATCTCCCAATGATCCGGAAGTGGCCATTGGGACCAGCCAGTTCGGAGGGTTGTACAAAACGGATAATTCGGGTCAGAGCTACAGAAACTTGACCCGTCCTGCAACCGGCAACTGGGTAACTCCGTTGGTGATGCATCCGCGCAACCATGACACCGTTTGGGGTGGTTATAACGGCGTGTACCGAAGTGATGATGGTGGGGCTAGATGGAATAAGGTTACTCCTGCCATCAATAACAACCTGGATGTGCTTGCTGTAGCACCTTCAGATACCCGCTATATATATACTTCCCGCGGAACAACCTTTTATCGCAGCAGCAATGGTGGGGCTACCATCAAGGCCATTACGGCACCATCTACGGTTACTTCCATTTTCGTGAGTAAATACAATCCGCTGAAAATTTGGATTACCTGCAACAGCGGAACCAACCGGATTTTCACTTCCAATAATGGCGGTGATACATTTATAGACATTTCAGCCGGCCTGCCTACCATATCTGCCCGCTCTGTGGTGGTGGACGAGGATGCACATCAGAGCATATATGTGGGTATGAGTCTGGGAGTATTTTACAGGGATACCCTGACCAAGGCATGGACAGAACATGCTGTGGGCTTGCCACTGGTGGCTGTTAACGAAGTAGAAATACAAAAGTCGGGTGCTAAATTGCGTGTGGCAACCTATGGTCGCGGAGTTTGGGAAAGCGATCTACGCAATGTTATATTGCCTTGTCCTGCCCCTGAAACCAATTCCATGATGGTGGATGGTATTAATCATTTCAGTGCCCGTGTGAGCTGGAATCCGGTGGATGAGGCGGTAACATATACCACACAATATAGATTGACTACTGATACCGGCTGGACAACCAAATCCGATGCTACAATCAACAACCGCGATACATTCATAGGTCTCAAATCGAATAGCGCCTACAAGTGGCGTGTAAGGACCAATTGCAATATGAATGCGGGCAGTTATGCAGAAGGATCGTTCAATACGATGGTTAACGGAGTTTCGACACTTAAAACCGCTACAAATACACTGCGTATATATCCCCAGCCTGCGGGGAATCTGGTGAATGTATCTTTCAGCCTGAAAACTGCCGGTGTAGCCAAGATTACTATGTACGACATGGCAGGCAATGCTGTGTTGGGAACACGTTTGAACGCAGTTGCAGGTGAAACCAAATTGCCTTTGGATGTGGCGGTATTGCCTTCAGGCCGCTATTTGATTAAAATGCAAATGGAAAACATGCACCTCACAGGCACATGTGTTTTGGTTAAGTAAAAGATTACAAGCTGCAGTAGCTCACATAAGCGCAAAGCGCAAACAGCAACACATTCACGGCGATATTTTTAAATTCTTTATGCTTGTAGTGATGTAAAGCTGCAAAAACCATTGTCAAACCCAGGCAGATGGATGACATCAAGGTTACAACAGGCAGAAAACCGGTTAGTGCAGGGAGAATAACACCCAGCGCACCTATCAGTTCGAGAATGCCAATAAGCCTAACGGAGGGTTCAGGATATTCATTTACCCAGGTCATGCCTGCACCGGCCAGTTGTTCCATGCTGCGTGTGACTTTCATAATGCCGGCCAGTCCAAAAAGGAGAGCCAGAACGATTTTTAAAATCAGAAGTATCATTGCGTTTTAATTTGATTGCAACATTAGAAAAATTGCGGGGAAAATAAAAATCGGGTTATACAGCTTTGATGGGGATATAAATTTCCTCTTCACTTTCAGAGTGGCCGGGAATATAGCCTGCAGGCAGTTTTTCAAAATGTGGACGGTTGTCCAGGATGTATCTTGACTGAGGGAGCCATTGGTTATAGATAAAGTTAAAAATTGAGGAATCAGGTCCTTTGTGGTTGAATACAGCGTAAAGCCCCCCCGGCAGCGTGAATCTTTCCCATCCCAAATCTAAATTCCCTGTGTGTTCTGTCGAAACCAGCGCATGTTTCACAAACGGAGTTGCAGGATTGAAGTTTTCGAAATAGTTTTCCGGATACACGATTACCGAATAGAAAAAGTCCGGATCTTGGTATTTAGATTGTTTTTGCTGCCGGCGGAAACTGGACCACAAGGATTGGGTTTTGTTGCTTGAAAGAGACATTTCTGTGGAAATGCCGGTTAATGTAAATTCGGGTAAATTGAGAAAGGTTGGTTCCAACATGACGGCAATTATAAAGATAAATAAATCCGATAAATATTTTTAAATGTTATTGATTGCATCGCACTGAGTTGCATTTGATAATTTAAATAATTAATTTTCCGCGAATGTTTTGTTTGTTTTGGGTATTTTTTTAATTATAATTCTTTCTTATAAATTTAAATTATTTTGAAACGTTTGTATTAGCTCAAAGAAATTAAAGAAATGTAATATTTATTTTATGGATATTAGTTGGAACCCTTGATCCAGTTCAATGGGTAACCATTTTAGCAATAATTGTATTCTGTTGGTAAACTTTTTATTTAGTCCTAAGTTCGACCCAGGGCATTTTGCCAGTTTCAAACCTTAACAAAGAACCCACAAAAAACTCAAATAAGTAGCAAAAAAGAATACCCAAAATAATTGATAAAATTTTCGGATGCTTTTTTGTTCATCAAGGCGAACACTGCGTAGATGCAACAGGAATAAGGCACTGAGGACAATTAAACTGTACATTAGCAGCGTTTCAGATCTTTCGTAACTCCAGTATATGCTCCATCCGTAAGCCGCCATCACAAAGGCCGCACCCACATACAATGCTGTTTTGGGTGAATACAATAAGGGAAATGTTCTGTAACCGAAATGGGCATCGCCGGCACGGTCGGGCAGGTCTTTGTACCAGGCAATGGCCAGACTGAAAGCCGAAATAAAAATCGTCAGCGGATAAATGGCGGGTTGAATTTGAAAATTCCCCTGCAACATGTCTGCAAAGTGCATGGCCATGCCGATGTTTACCAAAACACCGCGCACAATGGTAATGGCAAGGGCGGCAGGCAAATGGTGCTGCTTGAGTTGTATGGGTGGAACCGAGTAGGCAATACCCAGCAGGAGGATGATGGCAATTAACAGCAGTAAAAACCCGTGTAGGAATGCGGCTGCAGCCAAGGCAATGATGCCGGATACAAGAACAATCTTTTTGGCCTTGCCTATGTCCAGTATCCCCGCTGCGATGGGCAATTCCGGCTTGTTGATTTTATCCAGTTCCACATCCACTACCTGGTTCAATCCGGTGATGCACACATTGCAACCCAGCGCCGAAATCAGGGTGACAACAAGCATGTAAAAATCCCCCGATAGATTGCCGCCCTGCAACAAAAAAAGCACCACAATGCTTACAATGGAACCAATGATGGTATGGGGGCGGCTGAATTTCCAGAGTGTGCGTAGGGTCATGCTGAAATGGGTTGTGCAATGATAACGATAAGGTTGCCTTGCAACTGTTTTATTCTTTTCACTTGGATGGAATATTCACTGTCGGCAATTTCGTGCAATAGCTCCCTGT
>VGGQ01000127.1 GCA_016868535.1 Bacteroidota bacterium
TTTTTTTTCTTGCCTCGAAGAAACATAAATAGCATGCCAATATCTGTTTTCGTTTTCCAATTACCAAAGTTTTTTTAAAGCTTCGCCTCCTCAGTCACATCCGACTAAGTGAGGACTTATATAAATTAAGAGTACTCAAACTGAGCACTTCTTTTATTTATCTGTATTTACTCCACAACAAAAGTGGCTTAATACCACCTTCTGTAATTTTTTCTATATCAAATTCGCTAGGTAAATAACTAACGTGCCTGATTTTTTTATTTAATTTCTTCTCAGCTTTCTCAACTAAATCAAGAAAAAAAATCTTATTTACATCTCCAACCAATACTAAATCTATTATATCGCTTTTTTGTCCCGTAGAAAGTTTTCCAACTAAGTAAACTTTTTCCAAATCCCCAACATGTTCTAACACATGGTCAATTATATGGTCAAGACCAACCAATTTCATCACTATTTTATTAATATCTTTAAATAATGGGTGGCTTGAATTTGCTTTGAACAATTTTTTATTTCCTTCAGAATGGGAAGTCAAAAAGCCTGCACTTTCAAACTTATTTAATTCTAATCGGATTGCGTTTGTAGATTCCCCAAACTCTTCCTCTAAACCCCTTAAATATGCAATTGTATGGCTGTTCAAGAAAAACTTGTACAGTAACTTTATGCGTGTTTTTGATGATATTAGAGTTTCTAACACGGTGTTATTTTGGGTCCAAATATAACATATTTTGTTCAATGAGTACAAAAATTACTCATTTTGCCTAAAATATTTTAACAATAAGATGAGTAGCTATTTTTACTCGATGAATCAAAATCGTCAGCCATGATTGATTAAAATCAAGGTTTTTTGATGAATTTTTATACTTATCAGGATAACTTCCTGCGCCAAACTGCCACAATCTAAATGGTGCAGAATAGGTGAGAAAATTATTGCTGAATCCTGCACCGGCACCCCAGAAATTGAGGTAAAACCTGTTTTTATCCGAATAAGTCTGTGCCGGATTTAAGGCATATGCGTATGATGCATTGTGATTCCCCATTTGCAAACCAATGGTCTGCTGTGATTTTAATTTTGGTATGAGAATGATCGCCGATAGCAGCGCGAAAGTTTTCGTAATGTTGTTTTTCATGTGCGACTCCTTTTGTATATTAAATTGAACACAAATACTGTACAATAAAATAAACTTAAGGCACTTAAGATAGACTGAAAGGCTTTTTTACAGTATTGATGGTTTGTTTTTGCATTCTCTTCAACTACAACAGGCCAAATTGCGTTCTCAAAGTTTCTCGTAAATTGGGAAAAAGCAAAATATCCGCAAAAAAGCCCCTTAATCGCTTTAATCGTAAAGTTAAACGATGAAGCATTGATTTGGCTTTTGGTGTGCCGTTATCTTCGTATTTGTTCATAAAAGATGGGATTCCTAAAAAATTTACTGGCCAGTATTCTGGGTTTTTTCATCGGGATGGTGCTGTTTATCGTGTTTTTTGCCATCATTATTGGCGGAATAGTCTCGGTAATAGAAGAGAAACCGGAAATCAAGAAAAATACTGTTTTACAACTTACCTTAACGGGAGATATTCCCGACCGCGCCACAGATGATCCTTTGGCTGACATTGCCCTTGCCAACGAGGATTTGTCATCGGTTGGACTAAATGCCATATTATTTGGTCTGGATAAAGCCGCCAGAGATGAGAAAATCAAAGGGGTTTATCTCCGGACCGATTTGTATGCCGGGAGCATGGGAACAGCCGAAGAAATCAGACAGAAAATTTTGGAATTTCGCAAAACGGGAAAATTTGTAGTGGCTTACTCCGAAATCTTTTCTGACGCCGGTTATTACATAGCATCGGCCTGCGATAAGGTTTATTTGAATACCAAAGGTATACTGGAATTTAATGGGTATGCGGGACAGACCGCCCTCTACAAAGGCCTTTTGGATAAAGCAGGACTGGAAGTAGAAGTTTTCAAGGCAGGCAAATATAAAAGTGCTGTGGAACCATTTATCCAAAACAAAATGAGCGATGCCAACCGGGAGCAGGTGCGCGACTATGTTTTCAGCCTTTTTGGTTATTGCATGAAAAACATTGGCATATCGCGTGGAATAGACTCCTCAGTTGTAGCCAATATCGCCAATCAGTTCAAAGCAAGCAATGCATCACTTGCCCTGCAGTATAAATTGATAGACGGACTTAAATATGAAGACGAGGTAGAATCGGAACTTATAATGCTTTCACAAGGTAAAGATGGTAAAAAACTCAATAAATCTGATTTTGGGCAATATGCAAAAGGCAGCTGGAATACCGGCGAAGGAGATGACAAAATAGCCATTATCTATGCATCGGGTGAAATCAATATGGGTAGCAACGAATCCGGCAATGGTATTGGAAGCACGTCGCTGGCGGCCACATTGAAAAAGGCAAGGCTCGACAGCCACATTAAGGCTGTTGTTTTGCGAGTAAACAGTCCAGGTGGCAGCAGCCATGCCAGCGATATAATAGCCCGGGAAATTGAACTTCTGCGCGAGGCTAAGCCCGTTATCGCAAGTTTTGGCGGCGTTGCAGCCAGCGGCGGATATTACATTGCCTGTCTTGCAGATAGCATATTTACCCAGCCTACTAGCATTACCGGCAGTATAGGCGTTTTTGCCATGATACCGAACACTTCAAAGATGTATAAGGAAAAACTGGGACTGAGTTATGAAACCGTTCCTACCGGCGATTATGCCGTTACCTGGAGACCTGACGAACCCTTAAGTGAAGGCATGCGCCGTTATTTCCAAGGCATGGTGAATGATATTTACAATGACTTTACGGGTATAGTTGCCAGAGGCAGACACATGGATATTGAAAGCTTAAAACAGATTGCCGAGGGCCATGTATACACAGGTATCTATGCAAGAAACCTAAACCTGACCGATGCTTACGGCGGGATTCAGCGAGCCATTACAAGTGCGGCATCCAAAGCAAAGCTAAAAAAATACCGTGTAGTGAGCATGCCCAAGCAAAAATCTACCCTGGAGCTGCTATTTGGCAAAGCGGGAACAGTCGATGTAAAAGAAAAGTGGATCAAAGAGGAATTGGGTGCCTTACACCTGCCCTACGCCGAAATAAAAAGAATCATGGACAGCCGTGGCGTTTTTATGCGAATGCCTTACGACCTTAAGATTCAATAATTTAAGATTTCCCCCTCAATAAACAAAGGAAACTTTGCAAACCCTCGTGGTTGGGTGATATGCGTTTTCCACACTGGGTATTTATGCGGGAACTGCACCACATTTTCGCGTTGCAAGTAGAATTGCGGGCACTGGGCTGTTTTGGCGAAGAGGACTTCGACAGCATGCTTTACCGGCAGACAGATGTGCCTCTTCGCTATGAATTCTTTCGCCGGCATGCGACGAGCAGGGCGCGTGAGGCCATGCAGGCACCGATGGTGAAGGCGCAAATCAGGATTTAAAAACACCACTCCATTTTGATCAGGTGGTTTTTTCTTTACAATACCCTGATGGACAAACACATTGATATTTACGAAATACCTTCAGACACATTCGCTTAGTTTAGGAAAAAGCGTCAATACAGGAGTTTTTTAAAGAGGGTGATGGTGTAATGACAGGTTGCGACCTGTAGCAACACCTCGGCCAAAAAACCGACAACGATAAAAACCACAAAACCCGCGAAACTCAATGTTTACAGAGTTTTTGTTTGTTGGTTTGTGGAGCTGGAGGGAATCGAACCCTCGTCCAGTGACGCGACTGC
>VGGQ01000128.1 GCA_016868535.1 Bacteroidota bacterium
CAGCGCTTCTGTGAATTGCGTTACCTGATGCAGTATGTACACAATCCTGCGTTTGCCTTCTCACTAAGCCGCTTATATATGTATGCCGGTGTGAGCCCCGAGTGGACAGAGCAGCAAATCCTGAGGGTTCAGTCAGTTTTTGATGAAACAGAAAGTCTTATTTTTTTAAATATGCCCCGCCTGATGGAGGAAATGTCGTGAAATACATTGGGTTTATGGCTCATGCTGATTTTATCCCAGCACCTTTCTGCACAGAGCAGCAGAAAATATGTGAATGAGTTCATGTACGTAGGGGCCGGTGCAAGGCAGTTGGCATGGGTAATACCGGCTCAGCAAGCACATCTGATGTTTACAGCATCCACTGGAATCCGGCGGGGCTGGCCGAGCAGACCGACAAAATTCAGGTAGGTTTTATGCATAATTTTTATTTCCAGAACATTGCCAATTTTGATTACCTAGCCCTGGGTATTCAATCTTCTAAAAACAAGGCTTTTGGCCTGTCAGTGCTGCGCTTTGGTGTAGATGGCATTCTCAAACCCTGGATCTTATCCGCAACGAAGAAATTAACTACTACCGACCTGGAGCGGAACACCCTGATAAAAACGAGCCTTGTCAGCGCCGATCCCCGCATAGGCATTGAAGTTGGGATAAATGAGGACACCAAAAAATTCCGTCTGATGATACGTACCGGAGTTTCACAGTTTAAACGCGAAACCCGCAGTAACGGCAGTTATTGTATTAACATTCAGACCATTACCGGTGTTGGTGTGGAAATAGACCAACTGAAACTGGATAATGGGCTTGCCGGTTTTGGTGCCTCAGGCATAGGACTGTAAATCAATATCATTTCGCTGATTATAGGTATCAACGGACAATCCAAATAACCTTAAAAAAGCCAGTCTTTCAGTGGTTCTCCATACAGGGAAAGTACCAGCAAAATCCACAGAATGTTATGGAGCATTCCTTTAAGCCGTTGTCCTTTTTCCCCCATCAGAAAATAGCCGGCAAACAGCGCCAGTCCGCAGTTTGAGATGGTTACATAATGACGCAGATGTTCATATTTCAGCAGTGCGATAAACACCGCAAAGGCAAATAAGGCAACAGAAATCAGGTTTATTCGGCGGGTTTTAATATTGTTTTTAAAATAATGCAAACCCGATTTTATAATTCCTGAAAAGGCGAGCAGAAAGAAGAACGTGAGTGCTACATATCGCAGTAAAGATTTGTCCAGCGTTATGTTAAGCGTGTATTTGGGTATAGGAAAATTGAAATGCCTGTTGGATAAAAAATGAAATGACCATATTATTCCAATAGGAATGAGGGTTCCAGTGATGATAGCGAGTAAGTCCTTTAGGCCCACATTTTTAAAAATGATGGTTGCCACCAGCAAAACCAGTGGAGCACCCAGGTATTCGGTAACAAAAAAAGATCCCAGCGTTAACAATGCAGCCGCATAAAACAGCAATGTCGGGCTGCGATCGCTATGGTGCATGCGAAAAAAAAAGGCAAAGGCGCCAATTATAAAATAATTGGATACCATAATTGGATTGATATGCAGGTTTTCAGGGAAAATGCTGTTTGCCAGAATAAAAAGCCAGGCGGGCATGAAGGTAGGGGTGTAGAGCACATCGTGTTCGTTGCAAAGCCTGTTAAACATCATGGCCTGGGTAAAGACCACCAGAAACCCCAGTGTCAATGATAACCAAGGCCATTGTCTCACGGAATTAAAGAAATGCTCAAAAACAACACCCCCTAGCGGTTCAGGTGTGGTATTGGCAAACAGAATTGCCGGAATACGCAGGAGCAGGGCGCCTGATAAAACTGCCACAGCTGCCGACGGACCGATATGTTTAAAATACTTTAGCACTACTCCATGGTTACCTTCATCAGCATCATTTGTTTATCCATATTCAGGGGCACAACAAAGCGATTATAGCCGGTTTGCCGGCCTTCCTGTGGTATGAACCCCGTGTAAACATTGTCGCTGTTGAACAACACCTTCTGCAAAATTGCACCCTTTTGGTCCACACCCAAATGCATGATGCGATTATTTTGTGTGGCATTGTCGTTATATAGCAGCTGCACAGTGCTGTCGCAAACATAAACGGCAACTCCATTGTAAAATCCTGAACCACTAAAACCGCTTTGTCGTTTGTGAATCACGCGAAACCATTCCGTCTCTGCACTTGCATTCAGCGATAACAGCATTACATCATCGTAGTGATACACATTTTTACTGCTGGTTTGTGGAATGCCATTGATATAAAAGGTTTCCAACTGCTGTGTGGTATAAAATTTTTCGGCAATAATCAGGGTTCCTCCATCATTTCGGGGCACAATTTTTCGTATAAACATATTTGCCGGAATTCTGCCTTTTTCCTGCGCCGATGTACCGATAAGTTCGCTTACCAGTCCGGAGGAAAAAGTCTTGCTGGCAAGCATTTCTGTGCGTCCTTCCTGAAGGGTATCGGGCAGCGGCAATATGAGTGTTCCCCCGCTTCTTTCTTCTTTGTTTTCATCCCAAAAACCGATAAAAATAAACCTTCCTGCAAATTCATCCCTCACAAGCTCTTCGCCGCTAATATGGTAGGAGGATGCATTGATGGGAAAAAGCGGTTTGAAGCGCTCATTATCGCCGAAGGCGGCAAAAAAGCGTGTGAGTGGGCGCCGGCCGGCCTCGTCATCAAAAGAAACTACGCAGGCATGTTGTCCGTCATTGCCAAGTGAGGCCTCCTGCACATCCACCAGCCTGTTGCTGAAGGGGATCAGGCATTCCTGCTGCCATTTTTGGTGTGTGGGAAGATGAAAAAGCGTAACGCCCAATTTTTGCAATCCCTGTTCAGAAACCTGTTCTGACCAAACGGCACACCATTGCCGGTTTATGCTGTATTCGGCAGTTACGGCTTCGGCAGATTCGAGGTTAGAAACAATACCTAGGCTACCTTCAAATTCTTGGTCAAGCCCCGGTGCAATCAGCCTGTATTGCAGAAACGTCTGTTGTTTTATCTTATCCAGATACAGCATGCAAATACCACTGTCCCAGGTGAAGAGTTTGATTAAGCGGGCACGCTTCCCAAGTTCTACAGGCTTTTCCTGTATAAATTCAAGACTGTGGTTTACACGGATTATTGTAAAATTTTTCCGCATATCCGCATCGCGGTAATTCATTAGGTAGATGCCGGCAGCATTTTCTCCAATTACGCGATAGTGGCTGTATACCGACTTTCTCCCGGGCAATGCATTCAGGGTAACCGTTTGTGCCAAAATATTGCCGGAAATCAGTAGGGTGGCTATAGAAATGATGCGCATCAACCTGATTTCAAAATTCGCTTTCTCATGCGGCATTGCCAAACCAAAAGGGTAATTTTGCCCATAATCATGGGTAAAAACAAGGAAACCCTTCATTCTAACGAGAAAAAACAGGAATATGCCGTGCTGGTAGGGGTGGATTTTCCTGCCCAGGAAGGCCGTTTGAATGAGTACCTTGATGAGCTTGAACAACTGGTTTCAACAGCCGGAGCCATTACCTTGAAACGCATTACCCAAAAGCTGCCCTACCCCAATCCCAAGACCTATCTGGGAACGGGCAAACTGGAAGAGCTGGTGCTGTGGGTGAAAGAACACAACGTGGATATGGTGGTGTTCGACGATGAACTGAGTGCCAGCCAGATCCGCAACCTGGAGCAGCACATGCCCGATGTGAAGATGCTGAGCCGCACGCACTTA
>VGGQ01000129.1 GCA_016868535.1 Bacteroidota bacterium
ATTTAAAAGGTTGGGCAGAGGCAGTTCATCAACAGGATGCTCATACCGTTTGTGTGCAAGAATCCTTAAGTCGTCTGGCTCACGATTCCGAAAGTATTGAAAACCTCTTGCAGAAACACGCCTTGCATGAGGTCTTCTTTGGCAATGCCGGCCGGGAAAAAATCAACCGGCTCAACCGCACGCTCAATATCCAATGGGCGCTCGATATTGCAGCGCAGTTTCCTAAAGAGGAAGGCGCAACCCGCCTTTCCACCAACCTAGAGACTTGGCTTCACGAAATAGCGGATGAGGATGATCGTGAGCGTGTTGAACTTTGGGCTATGAAAGTTTCAAAAGGTAAAATGACAGAAGAAGAATTTAATGAAAAAGTAAAAAATATGAACTAACTAAAACCTGGCTTTAACAGCGCGTAAGCGCAACCCTCTGGGTATGAGCCTACACGCGAACCGTTAGCTGCTTTTTTGTGTTAAAATAGTATAAATATTATACATCCTTGTTATATTCAATCTTAAAAAACGCATCAACGGCTCTTCTTAAAACTTCTTGCATTGTCATGCCGTGTTTGATGCGGTAACGCATCATTTTTTGAACTTGAATTTTATTCAATGTTACTCTTATGGGGGCATATCTCTCTACGTTCATATAATTACTATTGGCTTTTTAGTGACTTTTATTGGATTACTTGATTACTTTTTGAGGACTTTTTTAGGGTAAAATTGGGGTATTTTCAGTGCATTTCATAAGCCGGATTCCTTGTTGCCTCTGCTACTAAGCTCCAGGTACTTGATGAAATCAGACAGACGGTAATAATTTTCACCTCCTAGCTTGAATGAGGGAAACCCTTTTTTTCTTAGTTCCCAAAACCAGGTGGTACTGCGCTTGAAAAGTCTTTTGGCCTCAAACTCAGAAATGTAATCCTGAAGAGCTGAGTTGAATTCTTTCGTTTTTGATAAATCTGTTTTTATTTTTTTCATGTCGCAAATCTCTGCAACTATGAAAGCCCCCATGTGGGACGAATAAACTGAGACCTTAACTTTTTTGTCCCAAACGACTTCTAAAGCAACGTCTTATTTTCTTTTGGATCATATCTTCAAATTCCGCTTTGGAGGATACCTTATCTGCGCTCATCTTCTCATAGGCCTCCCAATCAGCCGGCAATTCATAAAAACCCTGCAGCAAAGTGTAAATGGCTTTGTTCACCTTTCTTTTGGGACTGCCTTCTTTGAAATAGTAAGCCCACGGGCTATCAAACTCGGGCAATTCATCAGATAATACAATCTTTAAACCTGATTGCACCCAGCCATGAATATCTTGCCTTAACCGTTTCTCACTGATGGTAAGCAAGGGAAGCATGGAGAAAACGACAGCATCCAGCGCAGCTTGCTTTTCAAGCAATATCTTCAATACATCTTCACCCAAATGCATACCGTATCTGTTAGCCCTGCCCTGCCCGTTCAGTGTCAAGGTGCGGCACTGCAACAATTCATCCCTTGTATATGACCAGGCAAACTGTTTGTCTTTCCAGTTTTCGCAGTTCTTAAGAAATAAAGATATCAGCCCGGCTATGCGGTTGTTTTCAAATCTGCCAAGGTGCTTTTTCAGAAATATTAAAAAACAAGCATTCTCAAGGGTTGCAAAAAATGCATCTGCTTTCTCGTTGTCAATAAAGTACTGATTTATAAATCCGGCAGCCTCTGGGTCCCAAAACTCCTCAAAACTCAACAAAATTTGTTCTAAATCTTGTATGAAATTTTCCAATTCCGGATCGGTATTCCCTGTTTTTCTGAGAAACAGAATTACTTCTTTAAATGCTCCGATGACAGATTTTAAAAATTCGGGGCGTAAACCCAGTTTTTGAAAAAGGACTTTATTCCAGTCAACAGATTCTACCAACTTTTCGCCCTTCATCAAAAACCCTAGCTGGTTTTTTTCAAATATTGAGCGCAAATCCTTTGCAGTAATATCTGTTCTTATCTCGTGTGACTTAATCATTTATTTATTAAGTTTAAGGCTTTTAACAATTGGTTGTGTGTAATACGGCCATATTCTTGGGTAGTTTTAATTGAACTGTGCCCCAACATTTTACTAACTACTTCAATCGAGACCCCATTATCAAGCAACACGGTGGTGGCACAAGTATGCCTTGCCATGTGGTGTGTAAGACCCTTATCTATTCCTGCTATTTCTGCTACGGCCTTTAGGTAAAAATTGGTTTTCTGGTTGCTCATCTGGGGCAATGCCTTATTATTTATAATTCGCTCAGGTAAATCTGTGTATCTTTTCAAAATTTCCATTGCAGCATCCAGCACCGGAATTTCCAATGGCTCTCTGGTTTTACCTTGAATAATGCTCAAAAATACCACCCCATTGATTACCGTTAAATCGGACATCTTTAAATCTTGGGTATCCTGAAATCTAAGACCCGTGTAACAACTGAATAAAAACAAATCCCGGGCTTTTTGCAGGCTGAGATTGTTTTTCAAATTAAGTTCCTCTAACAATGCCATTTCATAACTATTCAAATAATCTCTGTTTTTGTATGGAAACTTTAACTTGAAACTATCGTATGGATTGGAGGTGATAATTTGTTTCTGCAAGGCATGATTGAGTAGGGTTTTAATGCGGACATGGTGTTTGTTGACGGTACTCAATGTCATTCTCGCTCCTTTATCATTGATAACAACTCCTTTTAAATAACTGTCAAAATCCTGAATCTGCTTTAACAACCATTTATCCACACGGATATTTTCCCCTGAACTCTTTTTTAGAAAATCACGGAGGTAATTTAGTGTGGGCGCATATTTGGCAATTGTTCCAGGGGTACATTGACCACTTTTTTGCTTGTCAAGCATAAACTCACTCCAGAATGCCAATATAGCGGGCTGTTTTTTATGGCCTTCAAATACCAACTTCTTAATATCAACCACAGAGAAAAAGGTACAGTGATTTTCCAGATGCAATTTGGCATCGTTGATATCACTTCTCAGCTGAATAAGTTTCTTATTAACCAGGGTACTGGTTTTGGATTGCTGGTTTTTGGGATCCCAGGTATCTGCTGCCACCCTGATACCGGTGGTGAATTCCACCTTCTTTCTATCATAGATAATTCTACCCATAATAACCTGCTGATTTGGGTCGGTTTTCAGGGGCTTCAGGAAGTAGGAAACACTGATTGATTTTATCTCAGGTGAAACACGATTTTGGGCCAGGTGAAACATAAGTGAAACAAATTTCGAAAGTTACCGGCAGATTGTAAAAATCTCTGAAATGGAAAATGTTGATAAATAAGGATTTAGAAAATATCCGAAAGTAAACGAAAGTTACTTTGTGGTCCCGCCAGGAATCGAACCTGGATCTAATGCTCCGGAGGCATTCGTAGTATCCATTCTACTACAGGACCGGCCTATATAACAGACTGCAAATATCTGCATTTAACACCTTATCAGCCCCACAAAAATCTGCATTCCGTAAGATTGCCCTTTTTGTGTACCCATCCCCGCTTTACTTCGTAACTTTGCCTTTCATGGAAATCCGTTTTCGCATACCCAAAACTGTCCTGCTAGCCTCCGCCGCCCTGTTTCTGAGCACCGGCTATAAAACTTATGATGAACTCTTTGAATACAGCAAAAATCTGGAAATATTCGCTAGTGCCTATAAAAACGTTGGCACCCACTATGTGGATGACGTAAACCCCGGCACCCTTATGCGCAAGGGCCTCGAT
>VGGQ01000130.1 GCA_016868535.1 Bacteroidota bacterium
CACGCCGTCCACCTCCACTGGGTCCACAGGGTCCACTGGGTCCACAGGCCACGCCCGTGTGCGCACCTCGACGGTCGGCCAGGCGGCCGCCCGCGCCGTCTCCGAAGCCTCGCGAGACTCCCGAAGCACCAGCCCCCGAACACGCGCCTGCGCCCGCCCGCGCCGTGTCCGACGCCTCGCGAGACTCCCGAAGCACCAGCACCCGAACCCCGCGCCTGCGACCACACGCGATTCTCGATTCGCCTTTCTCCTCCGCCTCGCCTATGCTCCGCCCAACCAGCCGGTGACCTCAGGTCGGGCGATCGACGCTCGACGCGTTCTGGGACTCCGCCGGCGACGCGGTGACCGCATCGGACGCGGCTCCGCGGGTGCCTCGGCAGTTCCGTTCCAACCGGCGTCTCGGTCCTGAAGGACCAGACCCCACCCCCGGTACCTGGACACGTGCAACCGCCCTCGACCGGCATGAGCCGGTCGATGCAATCGGGCGGCGGGATCCGATCCCTGCCGCCGCCCGGAAGGTTCCTCGTTCTCGTGCAGACCACCATCGCTCCCACCGTGCCCGCCGCCTCGGCGACGGACTTCACCTCCCTTGCACTCCATCCGCGCCTCCTCGAGGCGATCGCCGCCGAGGGCTACCAGGACCCGACGCCGATCCAGGCGAAGGCGATCCCGCCCGCGCTCGAGGGTCATGACATCCTCGGCATCGCCCAGACGGGCACCGGCAAGACCGCGGCGTTCGCGCTGCCGATCCTGCACGCGCTGCTCGCGAGGCTTCCCGCGGACGCCCGCCCGCAGCCCGGTCGGCGGCCGAGCGTCCTCGTCCTCTCCCCCACCCGCGAGCTCGCCGCGCAGATCGGTCAGAGCTTCGCCACCTATGGCCGTCGCACGCCGATCCGGGGCGCCGTCATCTTCGGCGGCGTGGGTCAGGGTCCGCAGGTCGACGCGATCCGCCGCGGCGTCGACGTCCTCGTCGCCACGCCGGGTCGCCTCATCGACCTGATGGAGCAGCGGCTCGTCGACCTCCGCGGGATCGACCAGTTCGTCCTCGACGAGGCGGACCGCATGCTCGACATGGGCTTCATCGAGCCGATCCGCCGGATCGTCGGCGCCCTGCCGGTGAAGCGGCGCACCATGCTCTTCTCCGCGACGATGCCGCGGGAGATCGAGCGGCTCGCCGAGCAGCTCCTCGACTCGCCCACCAAGGTCTCCGTCGCCCCCGCCGCGACCACCGTCGAGCGCATCGCGCAGCGGCTCATCCACGTCCAGAAGGCGTCGAAGCTCGCGCTGCTCCTCCACCTCTTCGACGTCGAGCCGATCGATCGGGCGCTAATCTTCACCCGCACCAAGCACGGCGCCGACCGCCTCGCGAAGCAGCTTCGCGCCGCGTCGATCGGCTCCGAGGCGATCCACGGCAACCGCTCGCAGGGTCAGCGGCTGAAGGCGCTCGAGGCGTTCCGCAGCGGTCGATCGCCGATCCTCGTCGCCACCGACATCGCGGCGCGCGGGCTCGACATCGACGGCATCACCCACGTCTTCAACTTCGACCTCCCGATGGAGCCGGAGGCGTACGTGCACCGCATCGGTCGCACCGCCCGCGCCGGCGCCTCGGGGATCGCGATCTCCTTCTGCGACGAGACGGAGCGAGGCCTCCTGCGGGACATCGAGCGGACGATCCGCCTCGAGATCCCCCGCGGCGAGCTGCCCTCGTCCCTCCCCCGTCCGCCGAAGCCCGCCGAGCCGAGCCGCGAGGAGCGCCCCGAGCGGTCCTCCGGTCGCGGCGGCGGTCCGCGCGGCGGAGGTCGCCGCGGCGGCGGTCGTCCGCCGAAGAACGGTCGACCCGCCGAGGCGAAGCACGACTCGCGTCCGCCCGAGCATCGATCGACGGCGCCGAGCGCGTCGGCGGCGAAGCCGGCGAACCCGCGAGGGGGTCGCCGCACCGCGTGGCGTCCCTTCGACAAGTCGAGGGCGATGCAGGCGCGCTGAGCCGACCGCGCGGGCGTCCTCACGGAGCTCCCTCCACCCGACCGCTCGATCCGGCGGCGCGCAAGCGCCCGCTACGATCGCGCCCGCGCGGAGTCCCTCGCGCGATCATCCCGACCGCTCCGAGCATCCATGGCGACCCTCCTCTCCGCCCGACGACTCGCCCGCGCGCTGCCTCAGCGCACCCTCTTCGAGGGCGTGTGCCTCCACGTCGAGGAGGGAGACCGGATCGGGCTCATCGGACCCAACGGCGGCGGCAAGTCCACGCTCCTTCGGATGATCGCGGGACTCGAGGAGTCCGACGAGGGCGAGATCACCCGCCGCCGCGGGCTTCGCACGGCATGCGTGCCGCAGGAGGACCGCTTCCCCGAGGGCGCCACCGTCCGCGAGGCGGCGCTCGAGGAGGCGCTCGCCCGACCGCTCGGCGAGCGACCAAGGGACCCGCAGGTCGCGGCGGCGTCGGTGCTCACGCGGCTCGGCTTCGCCGACCTCGACCAGCCGACCGCGTCGCTCAGCGGAGGCTGGCGCAAGCGGCTCTCGATCGCGCGGGCGCTCGCGACCGAGCCGGAGCTCCTCCTCCTCGACGAGCCCACCAACCACCTCGACCTCGAGGGCGTGCGGTGGCTGCAGGAGGTCCTCCTCCGCGCGAGCCTCGCGGTGATCGTCGTCACCCATGACCGGCGCTTCCTCGAGGAGGTGGCGGGTCGGGTGATCGAGCTCTCCGCGGCGTATCCCGGCGGCACGCTCGAGGCGAAGGGAAACTACTCCGAGTTCCTGCGCCGCCGCGCGGAGTTCCTCGCCGCCGAGGAGTCCGCGGTGGCGTCGCTCGCGAACGAGGTCCGCCGCGACGACGCCTGGCTCCGCCAGGGCATCCAGGCGCGACGCACCCGCACGCAGAGCTCGATCGACGCCGCCGCCGACCGGCGCCGCGAGCTCGCCGACCGCGAGCATCGGCTCAAGGCGCCGGAGGCGACCGCCGCGATCGAGTTCCAGTCGACCGATCGCCGCACCCGGCGCCTCGTCTCGCTCGAGGGCGTCGGGAAGTCGATGGGCGGGCGGCGGCTCTTCGCCGACCTCGAGCTCGAGCTCTCGCCTCGCGAGCGGCTCGGGCTGCTCGGACCGAACGGCGCGGGGAAGACCACCCTTCTTCGGATCATCGCCGGCGAGCTCGCGCCCGACGAGGGTCGCGTCGAGCGGGCGAGCGGGCTGCGGACGGTCGTCTTCAGCCAGCAGCGCGCGAGCCTCGACCCCACCAAGACCCTGCACGAGGCGCTCTGCCCGGTCGGGGATCACGTCGACTTCCAGGGTCGCGCGATTCACGTCAGCGGCTGGGCGCGGCGCTTCCTCTTCGACGTCAAGCAGCTGCCGACGCCGGTCGGTCGGCTCTCGGGCGGCGAGCAGGCGCGGGTCCTCGTCGCGGACCTCATGCTTCGACCGGCGGACCTGCTGCTGCTCGACGAGCCGACGAACGACCTCGACATCCCCTCGCTCGAGGTGCTCGAGCAGTCGCTCCTCGAGTTCCCCGGCGCGATCGTCCTCGTGACCCACGACCGCTTCATGCTCGAGCGGGTGGCGACGGAGTTCATCGGGATCGATCCGTCGGGGGCGCGCCGCTTCGCGACGATCGCGCAG
>VGGQ01000131.1 GCA_016868535.1 Bacteroidota bacterium
TTTAAACATGACAAAGAAGGGATTCATGTGGTTAACAATGTGGGCCTGATTGCTGCAGCCATCGGTATTGGAACCCTTGTGGGCTGGCTGATGGCCAAGCGTGTGCAAATGACGGCCATGCCTGAAATGGTTTCGCTGTTTAATGGTATGGGCGGTTTGTGTGCCGCGCTTATTTCTTTACTGGAATGGAAGTTTAAGAGTGATGTTATCGCCAATATGCCTACAGGCGAATATCTTGCAATCATTGCTGGTTTGATTATCGGAACTGTCTCCTTTGTGGGTAGTATTGTGGCCTGGGGTAAACTCAGCGGCAAGCTGGGTGATTTTCGTTTCCCGGGACAACAGTTCATCAATATCATCATGCTACTTGCCATTGCAGGAACAGCCTGGATGAACCTGGGGGCCGCTTCTGAAGGAAATATGCTGTATTTCTACCTGGTAATTATTTTGGCAGCCGTTTATGGTTTACTGTTTGTTTTCCCCATTGGCGGTGCCGATATGCCTGTGGTGATTTCGCTGCTTAACTCCTTTACCGGTGTGGCAGCGGCCTGCGGCGGATTTTTATACCATAACAACGTCATGCTGATGGGTGGTGTACTGGTGGGTTCTGCCGGCACAATACTTACCATTGTAATGTGCAAAGCTATGAACCGCAGCCTCACCAATGTACTCATTGGCGCTGTGGGTGGAAGTTCTGCAGCAGCTGATTCAACCGGAAAATCCGGTGGTACGGTGCGTGAAGTGCAGGCTACCGATGTGGCCATTCTGATGAAATATGCCCAAAAGGTAATCGTAGTGCCCGGTTATGGGCTGGCAGTAGCCCAGGCGCAGCATGTGGTTCACGAACTGGAAGGTTTGCTGGAATCTGAAGGGGTTGAAGTGAAATATGCCATTCATCCCGTGGCCGGCCGTATGCCCGGACACATGAACGTGTTGCTTGCAGAGAGTAATGTCAGCTACGATAAACTCGTGGAAATGGAACACATCAATCCCGAATTTGCTACTACGGATGTAGTACTGGTGGTGGGAGCAAATGATGTGGTGAATCCTTCTGCCAAAACCGATCCGGCCAGCCCCATTTATGGAATGCCTATTTTGGACGTGGAAAATGCCAAACAGATTGTGGTGCTTAAGCGAAGCATGAAATCTGGGTATGCAGGTATTGAAAACGAATTGTTTTACAACAGCAAATGCGGTATGCTTTTCGGTGATGCCAAGGAAAGCCTGCAAAAGCTGGTGAATGAAGTAAAAACACTGTAAATCAAAATTGGCGGGCTACGGTTTATTGCCGTAATTTGCACTATACGATGAGGCAGGGTATTCTTTCCGCACTGATTTTTTTCTGTACTTCGGCATTTGCCCAGTCATACTATTACCAGATGCCGCAAACAGGCAATCCGGGTGGCATAAACCGCGAAAATGACCAGGAAAGTGAAAATGGTGGCGGTTGGGTGCTGATTATGGATTCTGCTGCTAAGCCTTCCTATTCAAGTGTGCAGCAACTGCCAATAGGTTTTGATTTTCACTTTGCCGGACAGCCTGTGACCCATTTCAAGGTAAGCAGCACCGGCTTTCTCACCTTCGATACTCTGGCCGCAAATACACCAATCACAGGTCCTGAAGCGCTTCCCAGCAATAACTTGCCCAATAAAACCATCTCCATCTGGGGATTGGGTGCCAACGGCGGTAATGATAAAGTCATATGTAAAATCTTTGGCAATCCGCCAAACAGGCAGTTCTGGGTAAAGTTCTACAGCATGAGCACGCCCGGTGACAGCCTTTCTTACACCTACTGGAGTATGGTGCTGGAAGAAGGTACGCACAATATTTATTTGGTTTCCATGAACCACGGGGCGGTGCGCGATTATGTTTCGCCGAAACACATGCCTGGTATTCAGATTTCTGCCAGCAAAGCCACCAAGTTCAGTGGCAGTCCCAATTTTGTAAATACTGCTTTGGGTGAGACTTATAAAGATAATTTTTATATCTGTTTTATATATGGAACTCAGCCAACGACAGATGTTTTCGTAATGGCCTTTCAATTGCCGGTTTTAACCCTTGCGGGGAATAATAATCCTGTAAAGATGGTGGTAAAAAATGAAGGTTCGCAGGTCGTTACTTCATTGAAACTGAATTATCAGGTTAACAGTGGAACGATTCAGTCATTTAATCTCAGTGGCTTAAATATTTTGCCATCTTCAGGTTCTATGGATACACTCATGGCTACGGGAAGTATTTCTGCAACAACACCCGGCGACAGACAGCTAATAAAGGCATGGGTAAGTGATGTGAATGGCGGTAGTGAGTCCAATAAAACCAACGATAGCACGGTTGCCCATACTACGGTCTATTCAGGAACAGCGCCCAGGGCGGACAAAGTGCTCTTTGAATACGCAACCGGTGCCTGGTGCGCGGATTGTCCGCCTGCCGAAGCTGTGGTTGAAAAAATGAAAAAACAGATGGGAGATACCCTCATCGCTATTGCTCACCATACACTGGATGGCATGGCATTGCCAGTTAATTCTCTGGTAAGCGAAAAACTGGATTCTTTTCCGTCTTCGATTGTCAACAGATCGTTTTTGCCCTCAAACCATCAGATTGCCGCAGAAGGTTCCGGAAGTTGGATTTCCACTGTGCGCAACGCAACACAAAAGCAGCGCTGGGCTGATATCAGCATAATCAATCTACAACTGGATACACATGGGTTACTTACCTGGAAAATTAAGGTAAGAATGCTGGACTATGCTGCAACATCTGACCTAGGTTTTGGGAGTGTTGTGGTGGAGGACAATATACGTGGTAACGGGCAGGCTTATGATCAACAGATTGCGAATAAGTATATCGTAGCTGATGGCAGTTCATTCAAAGGTAAATCCAGTCCGTTGGTAGGTTACTATCACCAAAATGTGCCAGTTTCTTCGCCCACAGGCATCTGGGGCTCACCCGTTGTGACTTCCGGCGAGGTTCTCAAACCCGGCGACAGCTTTGAGTGGAACATGAGTTACCGCTTTGACAAGTTGCTGAAAAAAGAATTTATGGCCGGAACTGCGCAGTATTTACCGAACGGTACCGATGTGTATGTCTCGGGTAAGCCCATAGACATGCGGGTTGTAGGATTTTTGGCCCTCAGCGGACAAAGCGGTGACCGCACAGTGCTGTCGGTTACCCAGGCCAAACTGTGGGATGTAAATATGAAAAGCAGCAATGTCAGCAGAACATCCATGCGCCTGTATCCCAATCCTGCAGAGGGGCAGACGATTTTGGCTACAGGCATGCCCGGTGACAAGCGTGTAATACTGTTAACTGCCCCGGGTCGTATTGTAAGGGAGTTCACAGCCCGCGAAGCTGATATTATTATTTCAACAGAAAATCTTTCTGATGGAATTTATTATTTGCAATGCATTGGAGGTGCTGGTTCCAGTCAGGTTACCATGCTGGTTCGTCACTGATTCAGCGATATCAGATCCTGTATCATATCTATGGCCTGTTCGGCTGAATGAACAGGTTCCAGGCAGGTTTCCCCTAAACAAACGTAAATGTGCAGCGAGTCGGTATTTTTACC
>VGGQ01000132.1 GCA_016868535.1 Bacteroidota bacterium
TGTGCGGAGGAAACGTTATTGACGGAGCAGAAAGTTCTTGCCATTTATCTCAGCATAAAAACAGGGGCCGGATGGGACGGCAATTACATGGGTGAACCTTCGCCTTCCGGCGTATATGCCTGCCAAATCGAACTGCTGGGCACCGATAAAACCCGCCAGATACACACGGGCAATATCACCTTGCTGCATTAATGGTTTTTTGCGTAATTCGCATCCATGAGCAGATTTGAAACCATCTATCTGGGTGATTTACGCACCCAAAACCTGCATTTGCAAAGCGGCAACAGCATTATTACCGACGCCCCCACAGACAATCAGGGTAAGGGCGAGGCCTTCTCCCCTACAGATTTGTGTGCACTTAGCCTCGCAAATTGCATCATTACCACCATGGGTATCTATGCCAAAAATCGCGGCTACCACATTGAAGGCACCAAAGCCCATACGGTAAAACACATGGTAAGCGATCCACGCAGAATTGCACGGATTGAAATCAACATTCAGATTCACCTGCTTGAAAAAACAGACGAGCATGCCATGGAAGGTTTATTGCGTATTGTTAAAACCTGTCCGGTAGGCCGCAGCCTGCACCCTGATATTGTTCAGGGTGTAACAGTTGAATTTATTTAGAGATTGCCTCTGAGTTCCTGTTCGCGCTCAATACTTTCAAACAATGCCTTGAAGTTGCCTTTGCCAAAGCTTTTGGCACCGCGGCGTTGTATGATTTCATAAAACAAAGTAGGTCTGTCTTCTACCGGTTTGGTAAAAATTTGCAGCAGATACCCGTCTTCGTCTCTGTCTATAAGAATATTCAGCTTTTTTAGGGCTTCCAGATCTTCTTTGATATGTCCAACGCGCTGGGGGATATCATCGTAGTAGGTTTCGGGTACGTACAAGAACTCAACACCCCTGCGCCTCAACTCTCTCACCGTAGCGATGATATCATCGGTCTCAATAGCAATATGCTGCACGCCGGCACCGTGGTAAAAATCAAGATATTCCTCTATCTGTGACTTTTTGCGGCCTTCTGCGGGCTCGTTAATCGGAAACTTAATATATCCGTTTCCGTTACTTACCACCTTACTCATCAGCGCGCTGTATTCGGTACTGATATCTTCATCATCGAAAGTAATCAGCAGTTTGAAGCCCATAACATCTTCATAGTATTTAACCCATTGATTCATAGCGCCAAGTTCCACATTTCCTACGCAGTGATCAACATATTTCAGGCCTACAGGCACTACATCTATTGCGTTGGGAACAGGTTTAAATCCAGGAAGAAAGGGACCTGAATAATTATTGCGCTCCACAAATTTGTGAATGGTATCGCCATAGGTATGGATGGCACTGATTACCACCCAGCCTTGCTCATCTTCAAATCTGGTGGGCTCCATGTAGGGTTTTGCACCGCGCTTCACGGTTTCTTCAAAACTTTTGGTAGCATCATCAACCCAAATGCTCAGAAACTTAACCCCATCGCCGTGTTTGGCGTGATGACGCGTGATTTCAGAATCGGGTTGCAGGGATGTGGTGAGAACCAGGCGAACTTTATTTTGCTGAAGGACATAGCTGGCGCGATCTCTCACACCGGTTTCGGGTCCGGCATAGGCCACGAGCTTATATCCCCAGGCAGACTGATAGTAATGAGCACTTTGTTTGGCATTGCCAACATAGAATTCAATGTGGTCGGTTCCGTTTAAAGGAAGAAAGTCCTGAGATGTGATTGTCTCTGTTTTTTCCAGTGTTTCCATCTGTGTTCAAAATAACAACAAAATCCTCATTTTTTGCTACTTTTCATGCTCAGGCCGGGTCAACATCAAAATCTATCCAAGTACCCTTGAAATCGGCCATGGTAACAAGTTTCAGGGAAGCACTCCAAAGCAATTCTTTCACCTTTGCAGGATCATCTTTTTTCTTGTCCATTTTCACCATCAGCTGTTGCAGGTAATAGTTGCGCACACGGCCTACCAGTGGCGCCTGCGGCCCCATCAGGCGCTGCTTGAGCACGGATCTGAGCATTTGTGCATAATACCGCGATGCCTCCTCCGATTTGCGGGCATCTTTTTGCTTAATGGTAATTTTTATTATACGCGAAAATGGCGGGTACTGAAACTGCTTACGCACCTGAATTTCCTGCGCTGCAAAACCCAGATAATCATCTTCCAAAACGGCCTGCAACACAGGATGCGTGGTTTGCCGCGACTGTATCATCACTTGCCCCTGTTTAGGACCCCTGCCCGATCTGCCTGCCACCTGAAACAATTGCTGAAAAGCGCGTTCGTGGTTCCTGAAATCCGGGATATTCAGTAAAATATCCGCATCCGGAACGGCCACCAAACTTACATTCTGAAAGTCGAGACCCTTGCTGAGCAGCTGTGTTCCCACCAGAATATCAATTTCACCATTGGCAAAGCCATTTAACACCCGCTGAAAGTCACTGCGCTTGCGAATGCTTTCCTGGTCTAACCGGGCAATTTTTGCAGCAGGAAAAATAAGGGATAATTCCTCGGCGATTCTTTCGGTTCCAAAACCTTTCATGGTAACCGCCGTGCTGCCGCAAGCCGGACAAAGCTGCATAGGCGGCTGCGTGTGAGCACAGTAACCGCAGCGCTGCTGACCTGAACTTTTGTAATACGTGAGTGTTATATCACAATTCACGCAGTGTGGCGTGTATCCGCACATATCGCAATGGATATAGGGAACAAACCCCTTTCTGTTCTGGTAAACAATCACCTGACTTTTGGCATCCAGACACGCCCCGATTGCCTCTAGCATGTGGCCGTGAAACGGTCCTTTGGGTTTGTTCTTTTTTCCTCCTTCTGCTGTATTTACCAGTAATATTTGCGGGGACGGCGTTTGAATAAATCGTTTGCTTAGGGAAACCTTTTCCCATCTGCCTTCCATACAAAGGTTCCACAGTTCGTAGGATGGTGTTGCGCTGCCCGCAAGCACCCGCAACCAAGCATGTGCGCCAGCTGTATAGCGGCATCGCGGCCGTGGTAGTGAGGTCTTTTGTCGAATTGTTTAAAACTGTTTTCATGCTCTTCATCGATTACAACTACACCCAAATCTGTGAAAGGCGCAAACAAAGCGGAACGGGCACCCACAACAAAACGCACTTCGCCTTTTAGCACCTTTTCGTACAATTCGGTGCGCTCGTGACTACTGTAATAATTGTGCCACACGCCCATTTCATTGCCAAAATAATGTTGCAGGCGCGATACCAGTTGCTCTGTCAGTGCAACCTCAGGAATGAGTAATAATGCCTGTTTGCCTATAGCCAGCGCCTTTTTTATCTGCTGAATATAAATATACGTTTTACCACTACCGGTGACACCGTAAAGCAACACATTCTTTCCGGCCTCAAACGCCACATTGACAAGATTATCGGCCTGTATCTGTTCTTCGGTAAGTTCCAATTCATCGGGTTCGGTAACCAGGCGTTTCAGCCGGTCTACCTG
>VGGQ01000133.1 GCA_016868535.1 Bacteroidota bacterium
ATATAGCTTTGATAGACACAAAAAGCCAAGGCTGTCGAAAAAATAAACAGGCAGTAGCATCGGTGACGTAACTTTGAACTTCGCAAATTCGTTTTACCCGCATGTATCTAACCCTGGATATCGGCAACACCAGAGCCAAATATGTCCGTTTTTCGGAGGAAGGAGTTGTGCTGGAATCTGGCATTGCGGAAACCTTACCCGATACCACCGGTTGTAAAGCACTTGGCGTGGCCAATGTGGGTGATGTAAACACAGATTTTTCTGCTGCAAGTTGCCCCGTTTTCAACATCGGCTACAAGGTCAAGCTTCCATTTTCACTGGCATACCAAAAGCCCGAAACCTTGGGTGCCGACAGGCTCGCTGCTGTTGCAGGGGCGGCATTTTTGTTTCCCGGAAAAGACCTGCTTGTCGTAGATGCCGGCACCTGTCTGAAATTTGAACTGCTGAAAAACACCATATACCAAGGTGGCAGCATTGCCCCGGGATTGAAGATGCGTTATAAAGCGTTAAATGTCTTCACACAGCTTTTGCCCGAAATTGAACACCGAGATTTTGAAAACCTACTGGGCGACAGTACCGAAACCGCCATCCTGAGCGGCGTTCTGGCGGGGTTTTTACAGGAAGTTTCCGGAAGAATTGCATCGTTTGCATCAGAAACTGCAGAACTTCAGGTGGTAATTACCGGCGGTGATGCTCCGTTTTTGGCGGACCGACTCAAAACAAAGATATTTGCAGAACCTTGGCTGGTTCATTACGGATTGTATCACACCCTGCGTTTGAATGGATATTAAGAAAACCCTTTGCATATTGTCTCTGTGGGGCATAACGGCCCTGAAAGCGCAGACCGCAGGTCAGAATTACACATTGTCGCCTTACAGTAATTTTGGGCTGGGTGAACTGATACAGCCCAATTTTCTGCAGGCAGGTGCTGCAAGCCAAACCTTCAATGGCGCCTACAGCTACAGCTTAATGAACCCTGCCACACTGGGCAATCTTCGCTATGCCACGCTGGATTTCGGCCTGAACGGCCGCTTTGGAAACATCCGTTCAGGAAGCGAAACCCAATCTTTCAACGGAGGATCGTTCAGCTACCTGAGCATGGCATTTAACAACTACAGAACCGATAAGCGAAAACCCTATGAGGAAACCACAAACGGTAAAGCAGTAAAAAAATTTAAGTCAACACCATATGCCTGGAATTCAGCCATAGCGCTGTATCCCGCTACCAGCATGGGCTACAATTACAACTATGAAAACAGTGTGCCGTTTAAAAACCGTACTGCTCACGTTGGCAGTGGCGGTATCAATGTGTTTGAACTGGCCCAGGCCCTGAAACTCGGTAAACACATTCAGCTTGGATATTCCGGCGGTTACATGTTTGGTCAGCTGAAAGACAACGCGGTTTTCAGTTTCCCTGACACCATCGGTTTTCAGTTTGTGGAAGACGAACGTGTGGTAGACGTTAAAGGTTTTCAGCACCGTGCAGGTGTGTTGCTGTCACTGGAAAAAGATAGCACGGCACACCATTTCGGTTTTAGCTATGGTTTTCATTCGGGTATGCGCGCCAACCTCAGCCGCACGGCCCAAACACTGGAACTGATCAGCAATGGTGGTGTCAACAGACTTCTTGTGGTAGATACGGTGCTGGATGAACAATCTGGCAACCGGAGGTTTACCATGCCTGCCTCATTTGGGGTGGGATATCAGTTCAGGTTCCGCCGGGTCTTCAGCCTATCGTTGGATTATCGCAAATCAATGTGGGGCAACTATTCCGCCTTTTTCAATCCCGGTGGCACACTGGCCAACCGCAGCGATTATGGATTGACGTTTATACTGAACCCCATGGATGAAAAAGCGCCCGGTAAAAAACGCATGCGACCGCCGGTCAGGTTTGGTGCAAGCATGGCTGAAACCCAGAATGTGCTTACTTCTTCGGGAAATCCATACACGGTTACCGAACAGCGTGCCTTTGTGGGCTTTGGAATTCCTTTGTCGAGGAGATATTATGACAACCGCACCCTGCGCAGCATAGTTCATCTGCAGGCAGAATACCTCACACGCGGCAAAAACGCCAGCGGCCTGGCACGGGAAGAATACCTGCTGTTTTCTTTAAGCATGAACCTGGGTGATATATGGTTTCAGCGCCGCAAATTTGACTAATGTGCAAAATGTTGCCCATACTGCTGCCTTTGTTGTGGGTTGCCTGTTCGGAAAAACCCGGTGGCAGCTACCGCAGCAAAAAAACCGACAGTATTGCCACCCGCGAAATTGCCGAGAATGTAACCATTGAGTATACCGATTCGGGTTTGCTGAAAGCGGTAATTGAAATCCCTGTGATGATAGGAGTAAAAAATGTCCGCAATCCCTACATAGAAATGCCCAAAGGCATCCGGGCCGCTTTTCTGGACGCAAATGGCAATATAGAAAGCTACCTTCTCAGCGAATATGGGATCAGCTACACGGAGCAGAAGCGCATGGTGGTGCGCCGAAATGTGCAGGTGCTGAATTTGAAGTGCGAAAAACTGGAAACCGAAGAACTGATGTGGGATCAGCAGAAGGGCAGGATTTATACGGATAAGTTTGTGAAAATTACCACACCGGAGCAGATTATCACGGGCGAGGGTATGGAAAGCGACCAGACTTTTTCCGACTGGGAAATTATGAATGTAAGTGGAACGATAAACCGAAAAAAGAATGATACGCTACCATGTAATGAGCCTTTTGTGCCTAGCCGCGGCCGCGCTCGCCGCCATTGAGGCGTTGGCCGGTTTTACGGTAGACGCCGACCGCCAAAAGATTATGTGGTACACCAGCGTGCCGGGTTGGATAATGTCAGGATTGTTTTTGGGTTGTATTCTCATGTATGTGCGCCTGCGCAGAAAACGCAAGGCAGAGTTGATGGGTGGGGGCAATGAAACGGCTGTTAAAAGGTTTTGATTTAATAAACAATCTATTCTATTTGTTGTAGTTCACAGTGGTTTTGTTGCACAATATATCCGTTGAGAGGGATCATATATGCAATCAATGTTGCGCCAATAGGTAAGTTGCTGGAGGCTGGTGTCAATTTGCGATACATACAAGAGATTTTGGGACACAAAAGTCCCAAAACCACACAAATTTACACACATGTAAGCACCGAAAGTTTGCACAACATCCACAGTCCGTTCGACAATTTGTGAAAACTTAATTTGTTCAGTATGTTTGAAAATAATACGCTACTGAGTAGCGCCAATACACCCAAAAAAGGTGTTATTGGCGCTATAAAGTAGCGGGTATAGGCAAGTTACCTGCAAGTGTATAAAGTGTCTTGTAAAACAAATTAAACTATTGACTAATAAAAAAGTCTAACAAAAAAATAAAAATCATGAAGTA
>VGGQ01000134.1 GCA_016868535.1 Bacteroidota bacterium
CACCCCTCTTACTAAAATCCATTTACATTTATTTTAGTGCCATGAATGCAAAAACGAAAAAGTTCATCAGGTATACAACTGCTTTTATTCTCAGTACCTTCAGCTTTTTGTGTTCAGAAGCTCATGGCTGGTATGCTTCCTCCATCCTGGTGAGCAATGCGGTCATGCAGTTGCGGCAGCGACAGTGGTTTCTTTAGCAGTAGCCAAATAAGGCGAATATTGCGCACATTGCGCAACTGCATGACCGCATTCCTTACCTTTTTTACATAATTTAAAAACCCGATCGCCAAATATTCCGAAACTGACCTTCGCAGTAGGAGCTATGGGCAGTTTTGCGAAGCTGCAGGATTGAAAAAATAAGTATCTTCGACCCCACAAGTGGACGTATTTATTTTGATTCGAAAATGGCTGATCTGGATTTTTGTATGGTTCGTTCTGTTGAGTTTCATTTGGGTGTTGTCTCTCAAATGGATTACCCCCGGCACAACGCTTTTGATGATGTCAAGATCGGGCAACAATCCCATCAAAAAAGAGTGGGTGCCAATTGAAAACATTTCAAAAAATATGCAGTTGGCTGTCATTTGTGGTGAAGACCAAAACTATTGCCAGCACTGGGGATTCGACCTCAAGGCCATTAAAGCGGCTGCAGAACACAACATGAAAGGCGGGAAAAAGCGGGGTGCCAGCACCATCAGTCAGCAAACCGCAAAAAATGTATTCCTTTGGGAAGGCCGCAGCTGGGTCCGCAAAGGACTGGAAGTTTGGTTTACCGCACTTATAGAACTGATTTGGGGTAAAGAGCGCATTATGGAAGTTTACCTGAATGTGATTGAAACCGGTGACGGGCTTTTCGGCGTGGAAGCCGCCGCCCAAAATTATTATGGAAAATCTGCAGCCAAACTCACTAAAAACGAAGCCGCTCACATAGCAGGACTGCTTCCCTGTCCCAGAACCTGCAGACTGCGAAGCAACTTTACTACAAGACGGTCTCAGGTCATTTACCACGCCATGACCCGCTATGGCATTCAACTGGAGTATCTGGAGTAAAGAATGCGCCCCCTGTAGCGGTTTTGTCTTAAATTTGCACCTCTATCTTATGGCAACAACCCAGGACGTATCCAATGGCATGTTTATCCGCTACAACGGAGAACTTTGCCAGATCATCGAATGGCAGCACCGCACACCCGGTAACCTTCGTGCATTTTACCAGGCCCGAATGCGCCGCGTAAAGGACGGCAAACACGCCGAAAACCGCTTTCGCAGTGGCGAAGAAGTTATCATTGTGCGTGTGGAAACACACGAACTTCAGTTCCTATATGAGGAAGGCGATAGCTATATCTGCATGAACAATGAAACCTACGATCAGCTTCCCATCCCAAAGTTCATGTTTGGTGACGGTGCCAAATTCATGAAGGAAGGCGACGAAGTACTGGTATCGTTTGAAGGCGAATTGCCTATTGGCGCCACGCCACCATCGCATGTGGTGCTGGAAATTACCTACAGCGAACCTGGCGTGCGCGGCGATACTGCCACCAATACCCTAAAACCTGCTACCGTGGAAACCGGCGCTACCGTTATGGTTCCCTTATTTGTGGAAACCGGTGAAAAAATCAAAATTGATATCCGCACCGGGGAATATGTGGAACGCGTAAAAGGTCAATGTTGAATACCCTGTCTGTTCTTCCCGCTGAAGAGGGTTTTCTGGCGTTACCGGAGGCACGTCTGGCCGCATTTGAAAATGCACGTGTAGTCATTCAGCAAATCCCCTACGAACATACCAGCTCCTATATTTCAGGCAGCGATAAAGGACCGGAAGCCATTGTTGTGGCCAGCCACTTTGTGGAGTTTTATGACGAAGAACTGGATACGGAAACATACCGTAATATAGGTATAGCTACCCTGGCTCCCACTGACTTTACCGATACTGTAGACGCAGCCGCAGTAGAGAAAATCCGTTTGCAAACCACTGCACTGCTCAATGAAGGCAAATTTGTGGTTTCCCTGGGAGCCGAACACACCGTTTCTCTGGGTTTTGTGCAGGCACACCTCGAAAAATATCCCAACCTGTGTGTATTGCAAATCGATGCACACAGCGACCTGCGTGCCGAATACAATGGCAATCCATACTCCCACGCCAGCGTGATGGCACGGGTTCATGATCTGGGTGTTCCTTTGGTTCAAGTGGGCATCCGCGCACAGTGCAAGGAAGAAGCTGATATGAGAAAATCCTCCTCTAATATTCACACATGGTATGCACACCAGCTTTGGAATGACGATGAATGGATTGATGCTTGCATAGATAAACTCAGCGATGAAGTTTACCTGACAATTGATGCAGACGGATTTGACCCCTCGGTTTGTCCGGCTGTAGGGACTGCCGAACCCGGAGGACTTACCTGGATGCAGGGTTGTAAACTATTCCGCCGATTGGCAGAACGCAAAAAAGTAGTTGGATTTGACATTGTGGAAATTACCCCCCGCGAAACTGACATTATCACCGAATTCAGCATGGCTAAGCTATGTTATAAAATTTTAGGATATTTGAACCTGCACAACCGCATCTAATCATGCAAAACAGAATCTACCTCGACAACGCTGCCACCACACCGCTCGACCCTGAAGTGCTGGATGCCATGATACCGGTGATGCGTGATTTGTTTGGAAATCCCAGCAGCACCCACGGACATGGCCGCAAGACAAAAGCTCTTATGGAAGAGGCACGTGGCAGCATTGCCAAACTGCTGAATTGCCAGCCCTCCGAAATATTTTTTACCAGCGGCGGCACCGAAGCCGACAACCTGGCCCTGCGCAGCACTGTGATGTACAAAGGCATAAAAAACATAATCACCTCGCCCATAGAACACCACGCAGTGCTGCTAACCGCGGAAGAATTGCAAAAAGCCGGACAGGCTGAAATGCATTTGGTGAAACTGCTGGCGGATGGTCATGTGAATTTGAATCATTTACAGGAACTGCTGAACACACTGCAAAATTCTATGGTGAGTCTGATGCATGCCAATAATGAAATTGGAAATATGCTGGATGTGGAAGCTGTTGGCCAGATGGCCCACAACGCTGGAGCCTTGTTTCACTGCGATACGGTTCAAACCATGGGGCACTTCCCCTTTGATTTAAGCAAAGGACATATTGATTACCTGGCAGCCGCGGCGCATAAATTCAATGGCCCAAAAGGTGTGGGATTCATTTACATGAACAAATCTCACAGACTTCCTCCCCAGATTACGGGTGGTACCCAGGAACGCGAAGTGCGGGGCGGTACAGAGAATGTGTATGGCATCATTGGCATGGCCAAAGCCCTGGAAATATGCCACCGCGATATGGAAAAGAAACGCAGCC
>VGGQ01000135.1 GCA_016868535.1 Bacteroidota bacterium
TTTTGTGATTTAGACAGCATTTTAAGCCTTAATTCAGGTTTGTGTTCAAGTACAAGTCAACCCGGAAGTTTCAGCTTAAGTATCGTTAATAGTACCGTTCAAGGCACTCCGGGATCTGTATTATACAACAACGCCAAGATCGTGAATACCTCAACCTTTCCAGTTACGGTTTACATTCGAAAAACACAAAAAGTTTTACCTTCCACATGGCAAACCGCTTTTTGTATTGATGTTTGTTATGGAACAAATGATGATAGCGTTGTTGTTACCATTCCTCCCTCTACTACTCAAGATTTTAGTTTAGATTTTTTTACGGGGGCTACGCCAGATAGCGGTAGAGTAAAGGTTGGATTCAGAAACACAAAACAACAAAGCAATTTTTATACGCAATGGTTTAAGGCCACAACTGTGGTTGCAGAAGTAGGTATAAATTCGTCAGATCTAAGTGAAGTTTTTAAGGTATTTCCTAATCCCTTCAAAGACCATGTTAATATTGACACAGAGAGTAATAGTTATTCTGTAAAAATAACGGATGCCCTTGGAAGAATAATAATCGAAGGTAACACCGCTAGGATTGAAACATTGGATTGGCCACCGGGTATTTATTTTCTGAACTATCGTTCGGAGAATAAAACCGTAACGGTAAAAATGATCAAGGCTCCTTAGTGAACTAATTAACTTATTTTTTTAGATTGTTAATTAATTGGATGGCGGCCATACGGTTTACATCCGTTAAAGACTACTTCCCTCTTCCTTGCAATAAAATGAGGATGGTATTTACATCTATTGAAAGACGCTGGAACAAAGAATATCTGGTGGAATTCAGATGATAGCCATTAAACGGATTGCTGCCTGAAGATTTTACCTCTCTTATAGACAGGCTGGTATTTCCCAGACTGCGTGAAGATTACCTCAACAAATGAAAACTTCCTCTGATGGTGCGGCGCTCATTATCACAGCCAATCCAGGTGGCAAGGTATACATATGCACCTTCAGGTGCAGGAACACCATTGATATTGCCATCCCAGTTAATTTCGGGTGATTTCATTTCTGCAATCTTCTCTCCCCACCGATTATAGAGTTTCACATTGTACAATGTTCCCACTTTCGGGAATTTATTCATAGGATAAAAATCATTGATGCCATTGCCATCCGGGGTAAATGCAGTGGGCATAAACAACGTGGATGGATATAAATCCCCCCGTTTATTAACGGTCACTGTATCTGTACCAAAACAGCCGTTGGCATCTTTCACTTTCACCCAGTAGGTTCCGGGATCGATGGCCTTGTATGTGCGTTTCGAGGTTCCGTTCTGCCAGCGATACCACTCCATACCGCCACCGGCGTCCAAAACCGGATGCTCAGACAAACATACCAGGGTGTCATTGCCAAGATTTACTCGGGGATTTGGATACAGGCGAACATTAATTGAATCTGATTCAGGACAGCCATGCCTGTTGATTACATTGATAAGCAATTTGCCCGGTTTTTGAAGGCGGAAATTACTACCTGCAATTTCATTATTCCAACTCACAGCCTGAAAATCACTTCGGGGTGCAGAAATTAAGGTATCTATGCGTTCACAGAAACGCAAATCCGGACCCATAAACAAAGTAGCAGGAAAATTACTGAGTGTGAATGTATCCCAGGTACTGCACAAGCCACGGGTTACTTTAACCACATAGGTTCCGGGTGAGATTAAAACCGTGGAAGTTCCGGTTTCGCCATTGCTCCACAGCGTGGCCGTTGCTGTCGGATTCTGATTGTCAAATCTGACAGGGTTGCCCAGGCATACGATGGTGTCCCTTATGGAAACAACTACTGGCGAAAAGCGATTGATGTATCCGGTATCAAAAGACACACAGCCATTAACACTAGTGCCGGTTACAATGTAGGGTCCTGACTGATTTACTATAATATTGGGAGTAGTTTCTCCAGTGCTCCATTTGTAGGATTTTAATCCTGCGGTTGCCCAAAGGGTACGGACAAACTGCTCATCACTGCAATAGAGTGTATCGCCTGCAATCTGCACTTTGGTTTTATCGACGTAGAGCACAATACTATCGCGCCATTTGCAGGTATTCTTGGTCAACTCGAGCCAGTAAAGCCCCGCCTTGTTAATGGTGATGGAAGCTCCGGTCTGGCCATTGCTCCAGCGGTATGCATCTCCCACAATATCAGAAGAAATGGTGAGCGCGGCACCATCACAAATGATAGTATCCTTAGGTAGTTTAGGTATTTCAGGCTTCTGGATATCCAGTTCGGCTTCGAATGTATCCGAGCAGTTGTCTTTCCAGGCAATCAGCTTTACCTTAAATTTACCTGCATAGGGAAATGTGTATGTTGGCTGATACAAATTGGATGAATCCCCATCTATACCCGGAACACCAAAATCCCAGTGATAACGGGTTCCGCCTTTGCTTTGGTTGCGAAACTGATAGGTATATCCGCAAACAACGGTTGGCACAAAATACACGGCCACCACATCAATCACGCAAGACTGCACATTAAATTGATAATCCCGCATGGTCTCAGAAATCTGTTTGCCTTTGCGGTATTCTTTCACCCTTATACCCACAACAAACTGACCGGTAACAGTTGGGATGAGGGTTATTTTCCCTGTTTTGGGCTCGATTGACAACAAGGGATTGCCATCGATGGGTACATTGGCCGAATAGCCGGAACCCCAGGTTATCTGTGAAAACGGGGGACTTTCCAATTGGGTACTGGTACTGGGCCGTGGCTGCGTATTTGTTCCACCAGTATAAGGCCAGAACAAATCATAAGCCAGGCTGTCTCCATCAGGATCTGTGGCACTGTGATCAAAATTCAGCGGTGTATTGGTGCAAAGAAAATTGGGAGGAAGCTCCTTGAAAACAGCACTATTATTTTCTTTTAAATTGGGCGTAGTGCGCCGATCGGGTATGGCTGTCCAGTAATTGGCACCGGTCAAATCCGGTCTGAATAGATTAGAGATTGTATTATTGCGGCAGCATCGCTGAAAAGAGATGATATATCCGCCGGTTCTTGGCGCCAGTGTGAGGGTTTTTTCATACCAGTAATGATCCACACAAGCATTGGGAGCAATCGAAATACAGTTATAGTTGGTTTTCTGAATTCGTTTGGGTCCGGTGCGGGTTACTTCCGTTGGATAACCGCTGATCATTCTTCTGGTACTGCCATCCCATACTCCAAACCAGGCGGTAGCATCGCTGGAAATAGCGCCTGAATTTCCGTTCAGACAGTCTATGTAAAGATCAAGACGAATCTTATAGTTATTGTTTCCCAAATAGGTGTAGGTCATTTCCCCTCCCACAATGTGGGTGGCGCTGGAAACGGACATCCACAAAAAGAG
>VGGQ01000136.1 GCA_016868535.1 Bacteroidota bacterium
GACCAGCTCAAGGGTGCGATAAAGGAAAAGTTCGAAAACAACCGCGAACAAGCCCTGATGAGTAAACGACTGGCCACCATCAACACCTCGGTTCCCTTGGATTTGCACCCGGAAGAACTCATATTAAAATCGCCCGATGAGGAAAAACTCAAGGATGTTTTCAATGAGTTGGAGTTTCGTACAATGATGAAACGGGTGTTTGGTGACAACAGCGGTGCTCCTGCCGCAGCACCTCCATCAGGCAAACGCATGCAGGCCAGCCTGTTTGATTTACCCGAAGCTTCCGCTCCGGAACCTGTGCGCGAATACAAAACCCTGCAGGATGTGAAACACCGCTACGTGCTGTGCAACAGCGAAGTACTAATAAACGAGGCCATACAGCAGATGCAGGCGGCCACAGCGTTTTGTTTTGATACCGAAACTACCGGACTGGTGGCGTTTGATGCGGATATTGTAGGCTTGGCGCTGAGTTGCAAACCGCATGAAGGTTATTACATTCCCTTTCCAAGAGAATTTGAAGCCGCCAAAACATTGTTTGCGCGTTTCCGTGAAATGTTTGCAGGCAGCAACTGCAAAGTGGCACAAAACCTCAAGTATGATTTGTCTGTGCTGAAACGCTATGGCATGGAGGTTTCAGGGCCGTGTTTTGACACCATGCTGGCGCATTACCTTATAGAACCCGATATGCGCCACAACATGGATCTGCTGGCTGAAAGCCATCTGCATTACAAGCCCATTAGTATCGAAACGCTGATTGGCAAAAAAGGAGCAGCTCAGCTGAGTATGGCGGTGGTGGACGTGGAGAAGGTGAAAGAATATGCAGTGGAAGATGCAGACATCACGCTACAACTTAAACAAAAACTTGAACCTGAGCTTCATAACAGGAATGTATATAATATTTTCGAAAAGCTGGAAATGCCGCTGGTTTCTGTACTGTCTGAGATAGAACAAGAGGGCGTAAGGGTAGATACAGATTTTCTGAAAGACTACAGTAAGGAGCTGAACAAGCAAAGTCTTGATATACAAACCCGCATTTTTGAATTGGCCGGTGAGGAGTTCAATATTTCTTCGCCCATGCAAGTTGGAAAGATATTGTTTGAAAAACTAAAACTGGTGGACAAACCCAAAACAACCAAAACTGGGCAGTACCAAACAGATGAAGAGACGTTGCTTTCACTTTCCGGAGAGCACGAAATCGTGCAGCGCATACTCGATTTCAGGCAATTGCAAAAACTGAAAGGCACTTATGTGGATGCTTTGCCTTTGCTGGTAAACAACCGCACCGGAAGGGTACATACATCTTTCAACCAGGCTGTGGCCGCCACCGGCCGTTTGAGCAGCCAGAATCCCAACCTGCAAAACATTCCTATACGCACCGAACTGGGCAAGGAAGTGCGACGGGCGTTTGTGGCCAGAGACGAAAACCATGTATTGCTGAGCGCGGATTATTCGCAGATAGAATTGCGCGTGATTGCCCATATGAGCGGCGATGAAGGTATGATGGACGCTTTCCGACAGGGCATAGACATTCATACCGCCACTGCCGCCAGGGTGTGGGGTGTGCCGCTGGATACGGTTGACAAAAACATGCGCCGCAAGGCAAAAACGGTCAATTTTGGAATTATCTATGGCATTTCAGCCTTTGGATTGAGCCAACGCGTGGGCATTCCCCGCAAGGAGGCCAAAGAAATTATTGATAATTATTTCGAGAAATTTCCCGGCATTAAAAACTATATGGACAGCACAATAGCATTTGCCCAACAAAAAGGCTATGTGGAAACCATTCTGGGCCGCAGGCGCTACATCCGCGACATCAACAGCCGAAATGCCACGGTGCGTGGTTTTGCCGAACGCAACGCCATCAACGCACCCATACAGGGCAGTGCCGCCGATATGATTAAAATGGCCATGATAAACATCCATGCCTGGCTAAAGGAAAACCATCCGCAAACCCGCATGATACTGCAGGTACATGATGAATTGCTGTTTGATGTGCCCAAAAACGAGGTTGATCGGGTAGCGCCACATATCAAACACATTATGCAAACGGCCATGCCGCTGAAAGTGCCGGTGGAAGTGGAATACGGCACCGGCGACAACTGGCTTCAAGCACATTGATTTCAACAAAACACACAGACCAGACGTTATTTATGGATATAGGCCGGACAATGAAAATCGCAGTTTGTTTGATAGTCTTTTTTTGTGCCTCCATTCTGGCTGCCCAGCCCGCCAATGAATCGCTGGCCCGGCAGTACATGGAAAACCGCGAATACAGCAAGGCTGCCGATTTATATGAGGAGTTGAGCAACAAAAACCCGGGGGATTTCAACCTGTACGATTCGTATCTGACAGCGTTGCTTATGAGTAAACAAAATGACAAAGCCGAAAAACTGGTCAGCAAACGCAAAAAGAAGTTTCCGCAGGTTATTCAGTATCGCGTAGACGAGGCCTTCCTGATGGAAAAACAGGGGCAGGTTCCCGAAGCAGAGAAACAATACAAAAAAGTGGCGGATATGCCCAATTTGTCCGTGCAGCAGTATTATGAGGCAGCCGATGCATTCCGTCGCCGCAGCAAGTATAACTGGGCCATATATGTGTATGAACGGGGCGAGGAGCAGTTTGGATTTGCGGCAGATTTTTCGACCCGCCTGGCGCAGATGTACATGGAAACCGGAAACATAAGCAAGGGGCTGGAGAAGTATGTGCAGATGGTGTTGATGTCGGGGTATGCCTATGAACAAAGCAAACAGCTGTTTGAGATGAACGTTACCGACAGTGCCGATTTTGCTATTCTGCGCACCATTCTGTTAAAGCAACTGCAAAAAGCTCCCGATAATTTTGAACTGAACGATTTGCTGAAATGGACCTTCATTAAAAGCAGAGACTGGGAGGCGGCATTTTTACAGACCCGGGCTTTGGACAAACGCTTGAAAGAAAAAGGAGTTCGCCTGATTGAACTGGGCGATTTGTGTGTGAGCAACGACGCCTGGATGGAGGCCACAAAATGCTATGAGTACGTAAAATCGCTGGGCACCACGGGCGATTACTACCACGAAGCCGTTTCCGGCCTGCTGGAAACGCGGTTTCAGCAACTGAAAACCGAAGTAATGCCGGCTACGGAAACCCTGCAGGCACTGGAAACAGAAATGCTGCAGTTTCTGGCAGAAAACGGCTACAACGATGCCACCTGGCGCATTGCTTCCCGATTATCGGATGTGTATACGCAGTACAAACACACGCCGGGGAAGGCAGTGGTCTTGCTGGAAAAATTTTACCGCACCCCGGGAGTATCGCCCAAAAACCAGGCGGAGGCCAAACTGGCGCTGGGTGAAGCGTATGTGGCCGACAGCGATG
>VGGQ01000137.1 GCA_016868535.1 Bacteroidota bacterium
TTATGGCGGCAAGACCGGGCCACGCCAGCAATGTGGCATTTGCCAAGAAAATTAAGCAGGTTATTAAAATAGAGCAGCGCCGCAAACAGGAAGGTCCACCAAAGTATGATCCCAACGAAAAGCCGATTTACAATACTTCTGACATAATAAAGATACTGCCTCACAAACACCCGTTTTTGCTGGTAGACAAGATTGTGAGTAAAGATGAAAGAACGATTGTAGCCATAAAAAACATCACATACGACCAGCCTTTTTTTGCCGGCCACTTCCCCAAAGACCCCATCATGCCGGGGGTTTTGCAGCTGGAAGCCATGGCGCAGGCAGGAGGGGTACTGATTCTCAGCACAGTTCCAGATCCGGAAAACTATAGCACCTACTTTCTGAAAATTGAAAATGCCAAATTCAAAGATAAAGTTGTGCCGGGCGATACGCTGGTAATGAAAATGGAACTGCTGGATATCCGAAGGGGTATTTGCACCATGACAGGCAAGGCATTTGTGGGCGACAAACTGGTCAGCGAAGCAGAAATGACAGCCCTGATCAATAAAATATCCTAAACGAATATCAATCACCGAAGGTACATGATTAAAAATGCATGTATCTTTGACCCATAATCCTATGAAAAAAGTTATTTATTCCATGGGCTTCATCGTCCTTTTTGGTATGATTTCATGCTCAAACCCGTCAAAAAATATTCTTGGCAACTGGGTGGTAAACGATGCAAAACTCACACTTCTAAATGAGTCTAAGCAAGATTCAAATATGCTCATGATTGCTGGCATGATGGAAGGAATTATACAGCAAATGAAAGGCAACGCGACCATGGAATTTACCAAAGAAGGCAAAATGACACGCACATTTGACGGACAGCCCGAGGTAGGAACCTGGAAAATATCGGATGATGGCAAAAAACTCATTTCAGGTATACCTGGTTCGTCTAAAAAAGACACAGCCATACTTGAATTCAAGGATAATGACAATTTGAGCCTCACAACGCATAGCAAAGAGGCAGATTTTGTGCTTATGCTGAAGAGAAAAAAGGCTAAATAATTTGATTTCTGGTTATTGGTTAACTTTGCGGTAAACAATGATTCAACCCCTGGCATATGTTCATCCTTCGGCCAAGATTGCCGATAATGTTACCATAGATCCGTTCGTAACCATACATGCCAATGTAGAAATTGGCGAGGGCACACACGTGATGTCCGGGGCTATCGTATTCAAAGGAACCAGAATAGGTAAAAATTGCCGCATTTTCCCCGGGTCTTCCATTGGGGCCATTCCACAGGATTTGAAATTTGATGGTGAGGAAACCTTTACTATCATCGGTGATAACACTACTGTACGCGAATATGTAACCATCAACAAGGGTACAAAAACTCAAGGCTATACCAAGGTGGGTTCCAATGTACTTTTGATGGCTTATGTGCATCTGGCTCATGACTGCGTGGTAGAAGACAATTGTATTCTGGCCAACAGTGTGCAGGTTGCAGGACATGTTTATATCGGAGAATGGGGCATTCTGGGTGGGGCTGCACTGGTGCATCAGTTTGTAAAAATCGGACGGCATGCTATGATAAGTGGGGGCAGCCTGGTGCGCAAAGACGTTCCTCCCTATACCAAAGCCGCCCGCGAACCCCTGAGCTATGAAGGTGTAAACAGCATTGGATTGCGCAGACGCAACTTCTCAACCGAAAAAATCAGCGAGATACAGGACATATACAGAAACCTTTTTGTGAAAGGATACAATACCGCCAAAGCTATTAAAATCATTGAGACAGAATTTACTCCTACTACAGAGCGCGATGAAATACTGCAGTTCATCAAAGAATCTGACCGCGGTATCATGAAAGGTTACATAACCAAATAATTTCAGGGGCTGTGTTCAGCATCATCCTCAAGGATTGCGGTAAATCGTTTAACCGGAACTGGCTGTTCAGGAACCTAAATGCAACATTCCAGTCAGGTGAAAAATGGGCTGTTCTGGGGCCTAATGGCTCGGGGAAAAGCACACTTGGATTGCTGATGTGCGCTCAATTAAAGCCTACCGAAGGAACTGTAGATTATAAAATCGGTCAGGAATCCATTCCGCTGAAAAATCTGCACAGCTTTGTATCACTTTCATCGCCTGCTATGGAACTTAATGAGGACATGAATACGGAGGAAATTTTTGCATTGCACCACAAACTGAAAACCATGCAAACAACCCATGGTGCCGAAGTTTTTGCTTCTATGACCGGTTTTAACCAAAAAACCATGCGAAAACCCCTTGCAACATTCAGCAGTGGCATGAAACAACGTGTTAAATTGGCACTGGCCACAATGAGCGCCACGCCACTGTTGATACTGGATGAGCCTTTCACCAATCTGGATAAAGCCGGAGAGCAATTATTTTATGATTTGATGGACAGATTTGGCCAAAACCGTCTGCTGGTGATTGCCTCAAACCGTGAAGAAGAATATGCAATTTGCAACCAACAGTTAAACTTGTCAGGGCCTAACGCCAATACATAAAGGCACTGCGGATTTGCGCTGCCCATTGTCAATACTGATGGTATAAAAACCGGGGCTAAACCCTGTTATTTGCGCACTGAAATAAGGTTCACCAGGCAGCATCGACCATTTGTGGCAAAACCGGCCTGAAGCATCCAACAATATCAATGTCCATGTTTCTGTGATTGTTTTTCTGGATACTGTAACCTTGTCAAAAGCCGGATTAGGATATACTTTCGGGGTTTCTGGGTTACCATATTTCCTAACCCCTGCTACTTTTGCGGCCAGAATTTTTGCAAAATGCAAACCCCCTCTCCCGTTACCAAAAATCAGTTCAGGTATAGAGTCGTTGTTAAGGTCTGCCGCAGCCACGTTCACCCGGTTGCCAAAATCCGGTTCAATGCTGTCGGTAACTGTGCGTTGCCACAACCAACCTTCAATGGCTGATAAACTGTCGTATATGCTGCGACCTGTAGGTTTATACAACCTCACCTTCCCGAAAGAAGTTCCCAGCAATACATCCTGTTGCCCGTCATTATCCAGATCAGTCACTTCAGGCATAGCATATCCAAATGAGAAAAACCCTGCAGGATTGATTTCTGTACTCCATTCATTACCGCGCATGCCCCATGCATTGGGCAAAGCCAGCGTGTAGGAAGTTGCCCCCACTCCTCCCTGGTTCACATACAAAGCCACTCGCCCATTGTACATGCCCACCAGCATATCGGGCAAGGTATCATTATTGTAGTTGCAAAGTGCAGGTGCGGCATTTTCCATTCCCGGATTTACGGTGTTTTTCAGCAAAT
>VGGQ01000138.1 GCA_016868535.1 Bacteroidota bacterium
TGGCATTGGTTATCGCGCAGATGATCATTCCGTTTTTTGGGCTGTATGGCTTGCAGCTATTGCTTTCTGACCGTTTTGGAGAAAATGATAAAAAACAGGTATGGAAGGTGTCTGTTGTTGCCATAAGTGCACTGATGGCGGTTGCCGCACTCATGTTTTTTTCCGAAGATTTCAAAGGAAATGATGACCGTGAGATCATGTCGCAGGTAAAGCAGCAGGCCATGAAAGACGGACAGGATGAAGTTACGGCCATTGAAACAGCGAAAGAATACGTGAAACAAATTGTGGACATGCGCTCGGGGCTGGCCTGGGGTGACTGGATGCGCAGTTTAATTTTAATTGCTTTGTCGGCCGGTCTTATTCGCATTACTGTACTTAAAAATAAAAGCCGCGATTTGTTATGGGCAGGAATGATAATTCTCGTATCATTTGATTTGATGGGAATAGCCAAGCGCTACATGACCGAAGACAACTGGCAGGATAAAGAAGAGGAAATGGCCATTGAGCCCACAGCAAAAGAATCGCAGTTAATCGCCGGCAATAAGGAAAACAGGCGGGTTTTTGATTTGCGCTACAATCCTTTTAACGACAATCATCCTGCTCCCTTTTTCAGGAATGTGGGCGGTTATCATCCTGCCAAACTCAGCAGATATCAGGATATTATCAGTTATTGTATCACTCCCAACGGCGGACAGTTGCAGGGAGACTGGATAAACAACAACAATGCCTTGGATATGCTTAACTGCGGCTGGGTGTTTTCGCGATCACAGGATGGCAGCGGGGAAGAGATTTACGGGCGTTCCACGGCACTGGGGCATGCCTGGTTTGTTCCCACGGTAAAAGAAGTGGGAGATCCCAAGGAGGCGCTGCTGGAAATAAACAAGAATCCGGCGAACAAACAGGTGGTTGTGGAGGCTGCCGAAAAGATTAAACCATCGGCCAAAAGCTATGCTACAGATTCTTCGGATGTCATCAGGCAGCTATCCTACACTTTTGATACATTGAAATATGAATCTGTGTCTAAAGCCAATGGTCTGGCGGTATTCAGTGAGGTTTACTACAACGAGAAAAACGGCATCTGGAAGGCGTTTGTTGATGGTAAAGAGATTCCGGTGTTGAGGGTAAATTATATTCTTCGTGCCACTGAAATACCTGCAGGTAAGCATATAATCGAATTTGTTTATGTCCCTGCAGACCGCAGTGTATTTAAGGCCATAGAAACAGGCACATCTGCTACCATGCTGTTGCTTGTTATGGGAGCTCTCGGGCTGATGGCTTTGCGCAAGGATGAAACAGGTTCCAAAGCCTAATTAAACAGGTCCGGTGTCGGTTTTTTCTGTAATAACCATAAACTACAATAACCTGGGTGGGTTAAAACGCACCTATGAAAGCGTGCAAAATCAAACCGCTCGTTACCGGATTCAGTGGATTGTAGTGGACGGCAACAGCAATGACGGCAGCGCTGAATTTTTGCGTGAAAACAACAAAAGCATTGATGTATTGGTAATAGAGCCCGACAAAGGACTTTACGATGCCATGAACAAAGGCCTGCAGCTTGCTGAAGCGCCCTATGTTTGGTTTATGAACAGCGGAGATGTGATTTACAGCAAAGATGTGGCAGAAAAGCTGATGGAATTGGCAGCATCCGACCCAGATGTGCTGTTTGGCGATACCATGTTTATTGATGAAAAAGGCCACGATTTAGGACTCATCAGCAAAATGAAACCCCAGCGATTCCCGGAAAAACTGTATAACCGGTCATTTCGTTTTGGCATGAACCTATGTCACCAGAGTTTTATTGCCAAAAGATCCATCTGCCCTGATTACGATCTGCAATACAGACAGGCCGCCGACGTGGACTGGATAATAGGAATTCTGAAGAAAAACCCGGTAAATGTTCGGTATAATGGCGTTATTGCGGGCTTCGAAACCGGAGGCAGTAGCGCACACCATGAAAAGAAAGCCTGGAAGGAGCGTTTTGCAGTATTGTCGAAGCATTATGGCTTTCTGCCGAATTGCATCAACCATTGCTGGATAGTTTTGAGAAGATTGATATTTAACTTGATAGGAAAATGAGCAACACCGCGCGGGTAGACAAAAGTATGTTTGTGAATGCCCACTACCTGGGCAAGCCCGCCCATGCACATGATCTTATTGTAGAGCGACGGTTGCGTATTTTAAACAATATATCCGGTTTCAGCGGAATAAACCTGACTTTACTGGAAATCGGCTGTGGCAACGGAAATACGGTTTTGCAGCTGGCTCAGGAGTTTAAAAGTTCCGTAGGGCTTGAGTACAACGAAGCACACAAGGCAGAATTTGAACAACTAAAAAAAAAACTTAATCAGCAGGAAGCAATATTTCAGGTTTGGGATATTATGGAAAAGCCCTATACCCCCCAGGCAGACCGGCTGGTAAGTTTTGAGGTTATTGAGCATTTGCCATCGGAAGATGGTATGGAAAACTATGCAGCTAGTCTAAAGTCAGGCGGTCTTGCGGTATTTAGCGTTCCAAACAAATGGTGGATTTTTGAAACCCATGGTGCGCGCCTGCCTTTATTGCCATGGAACCGCGTTCCCTTTTTCTCATGGCTACCCAGACCTCTTCACGAACGCTGGGCCAATGCGCGCGTTTATACCAAAAAGCGCATAAAAAAATTGCTCGAAAAACATGGGTTTGAAGTACTGGATATGAAGTATGTAATGGCGCCCATGGATGTCATTCGCTGGAGACCCCTTCAACAATTCCTGAGAAAATACGTTTTTAATTCAGATACCACACGCATACCCTTTAAATCCGTGAGTATCTTTGTAACCGCCCGTAAAAAATAACTATGAAATTGTATATATCCCTGTTCGCCCTTCTATTTTTAGCAGGAAAAGCGCTGTCTCAGTCACCATCCATGTCTAAAATTACAGCATCAAAACTTTGGTATCAGCAGGCTTTTAACAAGAAAAAGAACTTCAGTATCAAGCTGGATAAAGCCTACCAGCTGGTAGAAAAATTAAATCCTACAGAAATAGTAGTGGCAGTTATTGACGGTGGCACAGATCCTCATCACCCGGATTTGCAGGCCAATATGTGGCACAACCCCAAGGAGATTCCTTTCAACAACTTGGATGATGATAACAATGGATACACCGACGACACGGTAGGTTGGAATTTTATTGGCGGCAAAGATGGACAGATGGTGGGTTGCGATAACCTTGAAATCGTGCGTTTGGTGCGCGAACAA
>VGGQ01000139.1 GCA_016868535.1 Bacteroidota bacterium
CCATAGGCCTGATCGGCAGTGAGCGAAAACTGGAATGCATCACCGGCGGCAAGGCCGTTCAAGGCATCATCAAATGCGGGCAGGGTCTGGCCAATGCCATGGATAAACAAAAAGGGCTGTTGTGCATCGGCCTCATCGGCAATGGCACCGTTGTCAAGGGTGAGGGTGTAGGTAACACTCACCACGGTATCGGGGGAGATTTTCATGCTGCAAACTTGGCTAGAATATTCCACATTACTGCCGAAAGCATTACAAAATCGGGGTTTTCGTGCGTATTTTTGAGACGATATGGATAAAGCACAGGCAAAACAGCAAATTGATGAACTCACGGGCAACCTCAAGGAACACAATTACCGCTACTACGTGCTTTCCGAGCCTACCATTTCAGATCTGGAGTTTGACCGACTTCTGAAACAACTGGAATACCTGGAAACGCAGTTTCCGGAACTTGCCCATGCAGACAGTCCTACCCACGTGGTGGGCGGTAGTGTAATCAATGAATTTGAGACGGTAAAACACCGCAGGCGCATGCTTTCGCTGGGCAATACTTACAACGAAACCGAACTTAGAGATTTTGACAGCCGCATACGCAAAGCCATTGGAGGCGAAATCGAATATGTTTGCGAACTCAAAATTGATGGTCTGGCCATTTCGTTGTTTTACGAAAACGGGGAACTGGTGCAGGCCGTAACCCGCGGCGACGGTGTACAGGGCGATGATGTGACCGCCAATGTGCGCACTATTCGAAGCTTAAATGCTGAATTGCACGGCAATTTTCCTGATGAATTTGAAATTCGTGGCGAAATTTTCATGCACCGCAGGGGCTTTGAAAAACTGAACAGGGAGCGCATTAGCGCAGGCGAACCCGCCTATGCCAATCCCCGCAACGTGGCCAGCGGCAGCCTCAAATTAAAAGACTCCGGCGAAGTAGCCAAAAGACCGCTGGATATTACCCTTTACCATTTGCTTGGTGAAAACCTGTCCTATAAAACCCACACCGAATGCATAGATGCTGCCCGTTCCTGGGGACTTAAAACCGCCGACACCACAGAAGTTTGCCGGGGTATTGACGAAGTGCTGCGTTTTCTCGAAAAATGGGACAAAAAACGCCATGCTTTGGGTTTTGATACCGACGGGGTTGTTATCAAGGTTAATTCGCTGGCACTGCAGGAAGAACTGGGCTACACCGCCAAAATTCCCCGCTGGGCCATTGCCTATAAGTTCCAGACCGAAAGTGCTACTACACGTTTGTTAGAAATTACCTACCAGGTAGGCAGAACAGGCGCCATCACCCCGGTGGCCGAACTGGAGCCTGTGTTTTTAATTGGAACTACCGTAAAAAGAGCAAGTCTGCACAATGCCAATGAAATAGAGCGGCTGGATGTGCGTGTGGGCGACATGGTATTTGTAGAAAAAGGAGGAGAAATCATCCCAAAAATCACGGGTGTTGATTTCTCACAACGCACAGAAAAAAGCACCCCAACCAAATATGCTTCAGTTTGTCCGGAGTGCGGAACAGCCCTTATCCGGCACGAGGGCGAGGCACAGCATTATTGCCCCAACGAAGACGGCTGCGCCCCGCAGGTAATCGGCAAAATAGAGCATTTTGTGGCCCGCAAAGCCCTGAATATAGACAGTATAGGCAGTGAAATGGCCAAAACCCTTTACAGCAAAGGGCTGGTAAAAGACATTGCCGACCTTTATTCCATCACAGCCGAAGATCTGCTGAAACTGGAACGCATGGGCGAAAAATCGGCCCAAAACATCATTGATGGGATTCAGCAGAGCAAAAACGTACCTTTTGAAAGGGTGTTGTTCGGCATGGGAATCCGCCACATTGGGGAGACGGTGGCCAAAAAACTGGCATTGTCACTCGGCAGTATTGAAAATATTATGCAGGCCAACAAAGAAAACCTGCTTGGGATAGATGAGATTGGCGATGTTATTGCCGAAAGTCTGGTGACCTACTTTGCAGAACCGAAACATAAAGCGCTGGTAGAAAGGCTGAAGGAAGCGGGCTTAAAGATGCAAGCGCCAATCAAAGCACTACCGCAGGCGGGCAACTCACTATCGGGACTCACCTTTGTTATCAGCGGGGTTTTCAGCGAGATGAACCGTGATGAAGCCAAAGACCTGATTGAGGCGCACGGTGGCAAATGCAGTGGCAGTGTGAGCAGCAAAACCGACTACCTGCTGGCAGGTGAAGGCATGGGGCCGGCTAAGATGGAAAAAGCCGCACAGCTGGGCATTAAAATTATTTCGGAAGATGACTTGATGGTCATGATTAGCGAAAGCAATTCCATAACCCAGCCTGCCCAACCGTCCGAACCGTCAAAACCATCACAAACTAGTCTGTTTTAATGGGGATAAAGCGTCTATTGTTTGATTTCCCTTTTTGTTAGATTTGCGTTAATTTATGTCGGGCGTTAAAACCACCATCGGATTTCGGTTGCTGAGCAAGCGCAGTAAGGAGAGAGAACGCATCCGGCTAATTAGTTCGTTTAAAAAAGCCTCCGACATTATGGTTTGCTGGTACGACACCCAGTGGGAAAACGATGCCAGGTACATCACTGAATTTCTGGAATTCCTCAAAAAAGAAGGAAAAAATGTGGAAACCGTGGTTTACCATCATGCCAACAAGCGAGAAAAAGGTCGTTTGATCAATATGGATACCCACATTCACCTGATGAAGAACGATTTCAACACCTTTGGTTTGCCCAAAACGCCACAGGTAAAAAAACTGCTGGCCAAGCGTTTCGATTATTTCATTAATTTGAACCTTGATGGAAGGCTTGCGCTAAAAAGCATAGCAGGCCTAACAAACGCTACCTGCCGCATTGGGTTTCACCGCGAAAAGGCCCTTCCCTTTTACGATATTTTGCTGGGCAATCCGGCATCTGAAAACATAGAAGCATTCATCGCCGATTTGAAACATTACCTGCACAAAATCGGTTAAACGCATACCCATGAAAGAAATTACCGGAACCGGAACAGCGCTGATTACCCCGTTTAAAAAGGATTTTAGCGTAGACACGTCAGCCCTTTCAGCCATCGTGGAGCATCAGATTGCTAACGGCACCGATTATTTTGTGGTACTGGGTACAACAGGCGAAAGTGCCACCTTGTCCGAAGCAGAAAAACAGCTTGTAATTGACACCATCCGCGAGGCAAACAATGGTCGATTGCCCCTGGTACTGGGCATTGGCGGCAACAACACCGCT
>VGGQ01000140.1 GCA_016868535.1 Bacteroidota bacterium
TCACAGATAGCAGATCATCGGTTTTTTTGCCCGAGAGCACGTCTGCAATGCGTTGCTTAAGGGTACCGGGTTTCAGGTCGTATACTTCAGCGCCCTGATTAAACATGATAAAGGCAACCTGCGGGTGAGCTAGAGCCTGACGCTGGAATTCTTCCAGGATATGGCGGGTTTCTACCGAAATGGATTTGAGAAAATTGCGCCTTGCAGGGATGTTGTAAAACAGGTTGCGTACCGCAATGGAAGTGCCCACCGGGGCGGAGGTCAGCGATTGCTCAAGCACGCTGCTGCCTTCAATACGGATAAAAACGGCAGCATCATCCTGCTGTCGGCGGGTTTTCATTTCTACCTGTGCAACTGCGGCAATACTGGCCAGCGCTTCCCCCCGAAAGCCATAGGTGTTCAGCGAAAACAAATCCTGTGCCTTGCTGATTTTACTGGTGGCATGCCTTTCCCAGCACATGCGCGCATCGGTTTCACTCATACCACGGCCGTTGTCAATTACCTGAATGAGGGTAGAGCCGCCATCTTTGATCAGAAGCCGAATATCCGTAGCACCCGCATCGAGGCAGTTCTCCAGCAGCTCTTTTACCGCACTGGCAGGACGTTGCACTACCTCACCCGCTGCAATCTGGTTGGCTACTGAATCCGGTAAAAGTTTGATTACGTCCGACAAGAATTTCAAATATACAGCGCCCTGGGGTTCGTTGTCAATGCCAAGTACTTCTTTTGCTCCTATTTTTTCGGCCACAATGCCTAGCACTCATGGCTTTTTTCTTGCGGATTGCAGGTTGCACTCTTTGAACTGGGCATTGTAGCCTATCAGAAATGGTAGTGAGTCTGCAGAGCCCTGGCTGTAGGCTTTTTTCAGATCGGGTTGAAATTCTTTGGCAAAAAGCGGGATTGTGCGGGTATACCGCCCAAGCAGCGTCACATCAAAACCATTTCCATGCATGAATGCGTAGGGTAAGCCGCTGTCGTCCTGCATCAGCCGCACAGTATGGGTATTCACAAAATCGCGCAGGGTACTGAAGGATGAATAATGCATCAGATAACTGGCGGCTTTAAAGAAGGTCATTATTTTCCCTTGCTTGTTCAGCCATTTCATCAGCATGGGCTGGTGTGCCAGGCCTGCATTGCTCACGTCGTAGCTAAAATAAACTAGTTCGCGAACGTGTTTGTCGTCTGGCAGGGTGTAGCCAACCCTGTATGCAATGCCCTGAGTGTTTTGAATAAGTTCTTTCCCGGCAGTATCCAGGTTAAAATGCCTGATATAATGAATATTGGCATTAAATCTGGCCATGTCAAAGAGCACGGTGTGCAGGGTGCCATTCAGCAATCCCTTTTTAAAATCTACGGCCATGCTTTTGGTGCGAAAAAAACCAAGCCGGTGGGGGAAAAACAGGCTGTTGGACAGGTTTTGCAGATACACTATCAGTGCACTGTCTTTTTGTGCATCCGGATTAAATACGGTTCCCGTGGGTTCCAGTCCGATCATAATGGTAGTATCGGCTTTTGGAAAGAAAAGATGGGCATAGTAAAAATCGCCGCCTGCAAAGGGATAGAACAGGGTTTTGGGATCGCCGGGTTGTTCAAGGCAGGCAGATTTTACCCAATTGGCAATAGGATTGCCAATGCGCTGCTGCAGGATATTCCATTTTTCATCATTTGCTGTGGTGCTTTTGGTCCATGTGGCGGACCTTTTGGAGACCGGCAGGTTATTTGGCATTCCGGCAATAAATTTTGAAAATTCGCTGAGTTCCTCATTGGCCGGCACACTCAATTTTGCGCTATCTGTAATTTTTTGGGTATCCTTTTTCGGGATTGTATCAGTATCAGGGGTGTTGCGGTTGTTTCCGGCACAGAAAGCCAGTAAAACCATAACCAGCAAAACAAAAATAAATCGCATAATTACCTTGCAAAGGTAAAAAAATATGGGACAATGTGACCTGTCTCACAACCAAATGAGATTATGGTTGTTAGATTTACCAAGTGAGAATAATTTTATTGCTTGTAAGTGCCACGCTGATGGCTTGTATGCAGAACCCAAAGAAGAATACCGTCAATAACCTCGACATAAAGCGATATGCAGGTGTCTGGTATGAAATTGCACGATTCCCTCATTCCTTCGAGCGTGATTTGCAGAAAGTAACAGCCACGTATACCCTGCTTGAAAATGGAGGGATTAAGGTTACCAACCGCGGACAAAACGGCAAAGGCAAATGGAAAGAGGTCAATGGCAAAGCATTTGTGCCCGATTCATTGCAGCCGGGCAAACTGAAGGTGCAGTTTTTCTGGCCTTTTAGGGCTCCGTATTGGGTTCATCGCATTGGTGAAGATTACCGATATGCTTTGGTGGGAGGGCCGGGTAATGATTATTTGTGGGTATTGTGCCGCGAAAAAACCATGTCCGAAGATGTATATACAGATTATCTGAAAACCGCTCTTGAACTGGGCTATGACATTTCTCGCCTAGAAAAGGTACAGCAATAATTATTTCATGTGGTTTTCAAAAAACTGCCAGATTGCAGGCAGTTCGCTGCGCCAGTAGCTGAAGTCATGTCCCGCATTTTTCTCAAGGTTCACTTTAATGGCGTTAGAATTTGTAGTGTTTTTTTGGAGCACCGCAGCAAAATTTTTTGTCTGTCCGAAAGGAACCACCTTGTCTTTCATGCCGTGTCCCAGGTAAATAGGGGTTTTTAGCTTGATTGCATCCGTCTGTGGGTTATCGGTTTTTGTCCATAAGATTCTGTAGAGTGAATATGGGCCGTAGGTGTACCGCATGAGGTTGTCGTTGGGCATGGTTGTCTGGTTGTAATCGCCGCTGAGGACAGCTGCTGCGTGAAACCAGTCGGGTTTGCGCTCGCACAGCAATGCCACGCCGCGAGCTCCTGTGCTGAGTCCTAATATTAGGTTTTTTTGAGTGAAGAAGCCATATTGGGTTTTTAGTAATTCCAATGCGGAATCCAATTGGGAAAGGGTGGGGAATTTGAGAAAATCCTTGCGTGTCTGCGGATAATATCTTGTGGCATACACACTGCGCCCCATTTGAGGTGCAATAACCCTGTATCCCATTTGGAGGGTGGTTTCACACACATTGGTACTGTCGCACCACTTGGTGTTGCTGTAGTCCCAGCCGGGCAATAATAA
>VGGQ01000141.1 GCA_016868535.1 Bacteroidota bacterium
AACTTCAGCTTTGATAAACTGAATGGCTTTGTCTGTGGGCTGCTCACTATGATTTTTGAGGTACTCCACAATCATCCCGCTTAGGTCATTGGCAGTTGCCTGTTCGGGCATACCGGCCGAAGCTTCCTGTATGAGTTTGATAACCTGTTCTTTTACCACTTTTATCAGGTTCCATGCCTGAGAGCTCATGTATATCTGCTGAGATAAGTTGTAGTTATATTCATTCTGAATCGTTGTAATCAGAATGTTCTTCAGCGCTCTGCCACTCATGTCGGGCTGGTTGTGTGTTTGCAGCATTTGAATGGGACTGATGCGTTCCAGAAACAAGGTCATTCTTTCATAGGCCTGTAGCTTAATGGGTGTTAACACATTCTGATTTTGTTTTAATACCTCCAGTCTGAGTCTTGTCAGATGTGCATCACCCTGATTTTTTAACACAAAATAAGCCGTAAAGAAAACCATGACGGCGGGCAGGATAAATTTGAGGATTTCAATAAAGACTTGAACGTTATCCATGGCTTGAATACTGCAAAGATAAAGATAATGATTGCGATTTTATCCAGGAAGACGCGCAAACGATTCTCGGTAAAATATGTTAACTTTGCATACCAGCCGTTATGGAAACAAATGTTCACGTTAAAGCACCTCCGGTGCAGTTTACAGAAACCGCCATTGCCGAGTTGTACCGCCTGAAGAGAGAACTCGCTTTTGAAGGAGAATCTTTTCTCAGAATAGGTGTTAAGGGTGGTGGATGTTCGGGTTTGAGTTATCTGCTGGCCTTTGATAAGAAGAAGGAAACAGACCGGGAATATGAAGTAGAAGGAATTTCTGTTGTGATGGATAAAGCCCACTTGATGTATGTCCTGGGAATGATCATTGACTGGGAAAACGGACTGAACAATCGCGGATTTACCTTCAATAATCCCAACGCCAAGGAGACCTGCGGCTGTGGACAGAGTTTCAGCGCTTGATAAACCTTAATTTTTTCGGATGCGCGTAACGGAAAATATCCGGCAGGGCCTTGAAGCTGTCAAATCAAACCTGCTTAGAACCGTTATCACCTGTTTGATTATCACCATTGGCATTGCTGCACTTGTGGGTATACTTACTTCTATTGATGCCATGAATAGCGCTATCGCCAAGACGTTTTCACGTATGGGTTCTCAGAGTTTTAATATACGGAACAATCAGGGTTTACAGCGCCGTGGGGTGCCCGGAAGTACCATTTCAGAACCTATTTCATGGACCCAGGCCAGCGGATTTAAAAAATCTTTTGATTTTCCTTCGGAAGTTTCCATCAGCAGAAATGCTCAAATGACAGCCAAAGTGAGCTATAAAAACAAAGAGACAAACCCCAACGTCAGGGTAATAGGAGTGGATGAGAACTACCTGAAAACAGCCAGCTATGAACTGGAACAGGGACGTAATTTTACCTCCAATGATTTGGATCTGGCGTTGCCGGTGGCCATTATTGGAAAGGAAATAGCCAATACGTTACTGGGACAATCCGGGCTTGGTGAGGTAGTGAAGGTAGATGGCAAATCATACCGTGTGGCAGGCATTCTGGCTGAGAAGGGCTCCAGCCTTGGCATGTCGGGCGGTGACAGAGTGGTGTTTATTCCTGTGAGCCTGTCGCGCATGGATTTCAATAACGGACAGGAAAATTACTTTATCAATGTGGCTATAAATGAGATAAACCAGCTGGATCCGGCCATGGATGAGGCTTACCTGCTTATGCGCCGCAAGCGCGGACTGGGCAGTTCCAAGCCCGATGATTTTACCCTCACCAAAAGCGATGCGCTGGCCAACGATGCCATCGATAACCTGAAAATGGTAACCATGGTGGGGACTATTATTGCCATTATCACGCTGATTGGCGCGGCTGTGAGCCTGATGAACATCATGCTGGTATCCGTTTCCGAACGCACCCGTGAAATTGGCGTAAGAAAAGCACTGGGTGCTTCCTCAAACGTAATACGCAATCAGTTTTTAACTGAAGCCGTGGTGATTTGTCAGCTCGGCGGGCTGGGTGGTATCATGCTGGGAATATTGCTGGGCAACCTGGTTGGTTTTGGACTGGGGACAGGTTTTATTATTCCCTGGAAATGGATGCTCATGTCGGTTATGGTGTGCATGGTAGTGGGACTGGTTGCCGGAATTTATCCTGCCACCCGCGCCGCAAGGCTCAATCCCATTGATGCACTGCGTTTTGAGTGATGGATCAAAACTTTTCATACAAAACCTGACTAGATTGGTGCAACCCCAAAATCAATTTTAAAATACGCTATCTGGATAACCGCTGTGAGGTGAAGTTAACCGTTTCGCTCATATTGTATGCGGATCCGGAAGCTAAAGAGATCAGTATATCAGGGGAAATAATTCCATTTCGAAACGTGCTGTCCACAGAGCCAATAACCAACTGAACTTATACAAAAGGCAGTTTGCAAACCTCGCCTTTCAGAAGTTTGCCGCGAACCTCAACATAGATGGTGCTTCCAAGGGCCGAAAGTGCTGAAGGCACGTATGCAAGACCAATGGCTTCATTGAGGGTAGGCGACATGGTGCCGCTGGTTACTTCTCCAATATAGGTGCCGCTTTCATTGCAAACAGGGTAATGCTGGCGGGGAATGCCTTTGTCGATAAGTTTGAAGCCCACCAGTTTTTTGGTAGGCTTGTTTTCTTTTATTTTTAGATGATAGTCGCTGTTTACAAACGGATGGTTGAATTTGGTAATCCAGCCCAAACCGGCCTCAATAGGGGATGTGGTATCATCAATGTCATTCCCGTAAAGGCAGAATCCTTTTTCCAGACGCAGCGTATCCCTGGCACCCAATCCTATCGGCTTGATGCCGGCATCGGAACCTGCTGCGAAAATGGCATCCCACATGGCCTTTGCGCACGTATTTTTTAAGTAAATCTCAAAACCACCAGCGCCTGTATAACCCGTATTGCTGATGATTACATCTTTCAACCCTGCCATTTCTCCAATGGTGAAATGATAATACGGTATATCTGAAAGGTTTACGGAAGTGATTTTCTGTAAAGTTGCGGTAGCTTTGGGACCCTGGACAGCCAGCAGACTATATGCA
>VGGQ01000142.1 GCA_016868535.1 Bacteroidota bacterium
CCCATAGCGCTAAGCATGTTACCGTATACGGTATTCAGGCTTGCAATGTTGAAGTTCAGTTTGGAAATTTCTTCTTTGAATTTAACTGTCTCATTTTCGCTGGCTGACAGGTTATTAACAAGATTAGAAAGACCGCCGCTAAGTGAACCCATAGAATTGGCTACTTCAGCAGTACTATTGCTGATCGCATTCATATTACTGGCAGCTGCAGAAACACTTTCAGCATACTCCTTGGTTGCAACGGCAGCATTAGACAGGCTTGCCATTTCTTTTACATTGTTGCTGAGGCTCTGCAAACCAGATCCCAGGCTTGAAATTACATTGGAATCCACATTAGCTTCTTTGAGCATTGTATCAAGCTGCTGTCTAATGGTGCCTTTTTTCTTTCCACCATCGTCAGAATCACCGCCCGCCAATTCGGGATAAACCAAAGACCAATCCGGGTCCATATAAACCGGTTCAAATGAAGAGATTGAGAAAATGACACACTCAGTACCCATTCCCACAATCAGCATAAGGTCAGCACCTTTCCAGTGCATGATTTTAAACAAAGCACCGGCAATTACAATCGCTGCACCAAAACCATAAAGAAAGTTCATGATTACTTTCCACTTTTTGGTCTCAAAGAAACTTTTTTCCATAAATTATTATTGTTTGTTTTAGTTAGTTTTAGGTTGGTTATTTTTTGTCACGGTTTGAACGACCTATGTAAGTTTGTACACAACGGAAGCCCACATAGCACTTGCTGGTATCCTGGTATTCATATGTTCGGGCACCATTTTCAATAAAATAGGCTACATCTTTCCAGCTACCGCCACGAATTACTTTTCTTTTCAAGGTAACTGGCACCTCGCTTCCCGGACCTCTTTCAGGTACACGGCGGTAATTCTGACCATTCAAGTCGTGAACGATGGCATTGTTTGCTGTTTGATAATCGGTCCAAGTCCATTCGGAAACGTTACCATTCATATTATACAATCCAAAATCGTTCGGGAAATAAGAATCTGCCCGCACGGGATACACACCACCATCCACACCATAATTACCGCGAAGAGGCTTAAAATTGGCCATCGGACAACCCTTGCTGTTACGGGTGTATGGTCCACCCCAAGCATATTTGTTGCCAATCCGGTTGCCACGTGCGGCATATTCCCATTCGTATTCTGTGGGAAGGCGGAAATCTTCAGTATTGGGCAGCCCGATTTCATGCCAGTAGCTGAATTTACGGATTGTTCTCCATACACAGAAAGCATTGGCCTGGTGCCAGTTCACACCCACCACAGGATAATCATCATATTTGGGATGCCAGAAGTAAACACGGGCCATAGGCTCATTGAAGCTGTATGTGAAATCACGAACCCAGCAAAGGGTATCAGGGTAAATCAGTGTTTCCTCATCCTTGATGAATTTAGAGCGATCCATCGGATTGTACTTGTCACGATCCTGATTGGCTGCACTTACGTAATCGAACCATTGATATTTATACATCAGTTGTCTTGTGTCTATCTGGGGAATACCACGGAAACGCTCGCCTCCCTGATAGAAAAGGTCAGCAAGATCTTCCTTGTGCTTCTCCCAGTCAAGTTCTTTGCTGTAGTTGATGAAGCGGTTTCCATCATCATCCTCAGGGAAGAAGTAGGCATCATCATCCAGTTTATAACGGGCTATTGAATCCAGCACGTGATCTACAAACTGACGGTATTCGTTGTTGGTAATTTCTGTTTCATCCATCCAGAAGGCCACAATGGTCATCTGTTTGTTTGGCTCGAGGTAGGATTGAAATACGTCCTGTCCTGACTGTCCTGTGTGGAAAGTTCCGGAAGGGATGTAAACAGTACCGGGAGGCTGCGGATGGAACCATGGCCTCCTATTGAGCACGCCCGTCAGATCACCCGTATCTGCAGGGCCACAGGCAAAAAAGATTACGGAAGTGGCAATCATTACACCCCGCAATTTGCTGTTTCTTAATGCTTTCACCAGCTGATTTACTATTTTATTTTCACTGATGATTCTGCTGATTATATTCCTTTTCATCTGGCAGTTTCGTTTTTGTATTCTGTACGTGAAGTTGCAAAAGTAGGTTTTTGTAATGAATACGCAACTATTTTTTTCTTCACCGAATGTATAACGTTATTTAATTTATTATATTGTGTGACTAATGATTATTCAAAATCCTTAGATCTGTTCATGTATCTGGGATGTCGATACACCTTTTCTATTCTTTCAGGTAAAGTAATTTTAAAACAATAATTAACCTGTAATTCATGCGTACCATTGCTGCTGCGGCGCAGGCTTTGCAGAGTTATATCATATGAGTAACCAATTCTGAAAAGCTGTGAACCTATACCGTTGGGTGAATTGCCTTTGATAGGAGGATAATAGCCCAGTAAAATAGAAGCGGCATCCACACCCAATCCCTGACCGCGGATAGACAAACCACCTGCAAATGTTTTATTCCAAGTTACCATACCCTGGGGGGTTAACTGGGGTTTTACAAAACCACCCTCTTCCATAACTGTCTTTATCATAATGCTGGGATCCAGGGTTAACGCAGGATTGCCCAGAAACTGCTCTTTGGTGTACCCGGCCATTATATAGAGGTGACGGGCAGATTTTACATTGATAACTCCACCTGAAGCTGCGTAGTTATATTCTTTGGGATTTACGTGAGACATAGAAATACCTGCGTATAGGTCTTTCATATTGGGATTAGAATACCATACACCTGCACCAAGTTCCGTTTTGGTATCACCTTGCAAGCTGGTAGGCACCAGAGGATCGTTGGGGTCGTGTGCCCGCATTTTTGTTCCGTCAATCTGACGTGTTATACTGGTTACATCAAAACCCAGACGAATACTGCTTCCATCGACCATAGTGTAAGCTCCGGCCAAACCACCGCGCATGTAAGAATTGGATTCGTACGCAATTACTTCGTTTGTAAAACTAAAAAATGCACCTCCGTAATTGGTTAATGTTCCGGCGGTGTTTATGATATTTATGGGTGCCGTAAA
>VGGQ01000143.1 GCA_016868535.1 Bacteroidota bacterium
TGGTAAACCGGCCAATGGCCATAATTTACAAGATTTATAGCCTCCCCGGAAAGAAATTTTTGCCGGTGCTTCTGCTGTTAGTTGTTCTTACGCATCTGCCCTTCATGAAATTACCTGCTGTCGGAAACCATGTTTGGCGGCAGTGCAATACCCTGGCCGTGGCCAAAAACTACGCCGATGGAAGCATGAATCTGCTTGAACCCCGTGTGGACAAACGTTTTGAAACCTCCGGGATTACCGGACCGCAGTTTCCTGCTTACGAGTACATACTGGCTTTTATGTACCGCAGCATGGGTTTCTCGGAGTACTACCACCGCTGGCTTTCCCTGATTTTTACCCTTTTATCGGTTTGGGGTATGCACAAAGTAATTCTGCACCATACGGGAAATCTGCTGCATGCCAATATGGGTGCTGTCTTTTTAGCTTTTGCGCCTGAAATGTACTTTCACGGTATCAATGCCGTGCCGGATGTTATGGCTTTGTGCTGCTTGCTTTGGGGCTGGTATGCCGCCCTGTGCTGGCTGCAGGCATTTTCGTGGAAGTCTGTTCTTTGCCCCACAGCCTTATTGGCCCTGGCAGGCATGATAAAGTTACAATTTCTTATGGCCGGATTGCCTATAGCAATTGGATTTTTAATGAACTCCAGCAAACCTGGCAAAGCCTGGCTGCAGGTAGTTGTTATGGGTTTTTTCGTGGCCGTGTTGTCTTTTTCTTGGTATGTTTACGCCGCCTATCTGGTAAAAACCTATGGATTGCATGAATTTGTGCATGCCATGCGCCATGCCCGCAGCTGGGGAGAGGCATTGGATATTCTCGGACAAAACCTGTTTTCTGATATTCCTGAAACCTGGGTGGGATATGTATTTCTGCCGTTTTTACTGGCAGGAATATATAAAAGCTTGGCTATTTGGAGAAAATACCTGCCTGTAATGGCTTATGGTGCGGGATGTCTGCTGTTTTATTTTCTGGTTCAGTATCAGTTTATTCACCATGGTTATTACGCCATCGTGTTTATGCCCTTGCTGGCGTTTGTAGTCGCGCGGGGTGCAGGCTTTATTCTGCAATCACGTTTTGCTCCCTGGGTGTTTATCTTGGCAATTGCGCCTGTTTGGGCCTGGGTGAGAATTGCCCCGAATAACTGGATGCCCGGAACCTACAGGGTTCCTGACGAATTTGTGAATCCGGATCAGGCAGCACTGCTAAGGAAGAATAACGATACCACAGAACGCTGGATAGTTGGCCCCGATAAATCCGGTTGCGTCTATTTTTACTATACCGGAACCAAGGGATACCCCTGGGATACAGCTATAGAAACCCCAATCACGATTTCTCAATATCACGGTAGAGGTGCGGTGGGTTTTGTAACGGATCAGCCTGAGTTGTTAAAAGATTCAAGCCTTACCTATGCACCCGGATACAAACTTAAACTAGAGAAAAAGGTAGGAAATATCGGCTGGTACCGCATTATGCCATAAAAAAGACCCGGATAAACCGGGTCTTGGATATTTTTTTGATAGTAATTACACCCTTCTTTCTTGGATACGTGCTGCTTTACCAATTTGCTTGCGCAGATAGAAGATACGTGCACGACGCACTTTACCGCGGCGGTTAACCTCAATTTTATCGATGAATGGGCTGTTAAAAGGGAAGATACGCTCTACACCTACGCCATTTGAAATCTTGCGAACAGTGAATGTTTCTTCCACACCGCTGTTTCTGCGCTGGATTACGTCGCCCTGAAACTGCTGAATGCGCTCTTTGTTTCCTTCTTTGATTTTGTAGTGCACGGTAATACGGTCGCCGGCTTTAAAATCAGGAATATCGTTGCGCAAATACTCGCTTGTGACGGATTTAACAATCGGGCTCATAATTCTTAAGAATTGGGGTGCAAAGATAACAGAATCTTTTGGTTTTTCAAACAGAAGCTTACGTTTTTGAACAAAGTCCTGTTTTTTGGTTGTTCTCCTTCATCTTTGCAGCACCATTTTCCATGAGAAAATTGCGTTTGCAGGAGCTGAACCGCCTAAGTACAGAAAATTTTCGCCAGTCTGCCAAACTGCCATTTGTGGTGGTGCTGGACAATATCCGAAGTATGCACAATGTGGGTTCATTTTTCCGCACGGCCGATGCTTTTCGCTGTGAAAAGCTTATGCTTTGCAGCATCACAGCCCGTCCGCCCCACCGTGATATCACCAAAACCGCTCTCGGTGCCGACCGTTCTGTTTTATGGGAATATGCTTTAAATACCGCTGAAGCAGTAAAGGCATTGAAACAGCAGGGCTACTTTATAATCGGTGTGGAACAAACTACACATTCACTGCCTTTACAGCAGTTTTTCACACCCAATCAACCTATTGCTGTTATTTTTGGCAACGAAATTGATGGTATTCAGTCGGAAGTTTTGGAACTTTGCAACGCATGCATAGAAATTCCACAGGCAGGCACCAAGCATTCGCTCAACGTTTCCGTTGCTGCCGGTATTGTGCTGTGGCATTTCTGCGCACCACATTTGTCATCCTTGCGCTAGCATGTTTCAGTAATTTATTTGCCCAGAAAAAAGACGAACTGTCAAAACTTTGCGATGCTGAACAGCACCGGATTGATATGCTGGACGATAAAAACGATACTAGTGCCGGCTATCAAAACATTAGCCGGGTGTTGGAAAACGCTTCGGATGCGCAGATAGTAAGTAGTAAACAGATCGGAACCTGGACCGTAAACAATGAACTGTTAAAAGATATGTGCGAAATGATGCGCACCGGAACCGGTGAAATTGTGTGGAGTACCCTG
>VGGQ01000144.1 GCA_016868535.1 Bacteroidota bacterium
CATAGGTCGGCTGTTTTAAACCCTCGAGCTCCATAAAAACAAGGCTGTTGACCAGATTCTTTTCAGGACAATCTTCTCGCACCGCCGGTTTATACCAGACCTGTTGATTTTCGCGGCTCAGTTGTACCCGACGTTTTATTAAGCGGCGACCCCAAAAAAGTTGCCGATTGGAGATATGAACAAGCCCTCCTAAGAACAAAACAAAAAAGGCCTGATCTACTGGATAAAGATTAGATAATTTCACCAAAGAAATTATTTTACTGCCATTTTATATAAATTCGTTACTCCTTAAATCGCCAAATGAAACAACTCTTACTATTGTTTTTCTTGAATGTTTTATTGCTTCAATTATCCGCACAGGATAAAGAGATTGAATCGATCCAAAAAAATTATCAATTAAAAATACAACGCACTTCAGAAAAAATTAAAATTGATGGAGAGTTAAACGAAACCACCTGGCAAAAAGCAGAGTTAGCTAAATCATTCTGGCGAAAATTTCCTACCGATGGCGGCAAAGCAAAAAGGCAGACAGACGTAAGAATAAGTTTTGATAACATTTTTCTCTATGTAGCTTTTACGGCTTACGATTCCGGCGAGGTGGTAATACAAAGTCTGAAAAGGGATGTAGGACATGATGGACAGGATGGCGTAGCACTTGTACTAGATCCGGTAAACAGAAGAACCAATGGCTTCTTTTTTGTCGTAAACGCATTTAATGCGCAAAGCGAAGATTTAATTACCGTTAGTGGGGATGGCCCCAATTGGAGCTGGGATAACAAATGGTATTCTGCCACTAAAAGAGAAAATGGCAAATGGTACGCTGAAATGGCTATCCCTTTCAAAACATTGCGTTATACTGCCGATAACCAACAATGGGGAATTAATTTTCTACGCATAGATACAAAAAGCAACGAATATTCCTGCTGGACTCCGGTACCTGTAAATTTTCGCAGTTACGATTTAGGATATACGGGTTCATTAATATGGGATGAGAAACCTCCTCAACCAGGCAGCAACATTTCAGTAATACCCTACATTACTGGTAACGCCAATGAAAATAAACAAACCGGCCAGCCCTGGAAAAGTGGTGGTAACGCAGGTTTTGATAGTAAAATCGCATTGAACTCTTCTCTCAATTTAGACATAACCGTAAACCCTGATTTTTCGCAAATTGAGGTTGACCGTCAGGTAACTAACCTAACACGTTTTAATATTTTCTTTCCAGAACGAAGGACATTTTTTCTTGAAAATGACGATTTATTTTCCGGTTTCGGCATCCCACCGATCCGACCTTTCTATTCAAGAAAAATTGGGTTAGATCAGAACATTAACGCAATTCCAATTTTATTTGGCGCCCGTTTATCAGGCAATCTAAACAAGCGTTCGCGGATTGGTTTAATGAATATGCAAACCGGCAAAACCAGCAACTATGCAGCAGAAAATTATACTGCTGCCGTTTTTAACCAGCAAGTGCTTAAACGTTCTAGTATCAAGGCTATGTTTTTAAATAGGCAAAGTTTCTTAACCGATGATCAGAAAAAAGCAGACCCTTTGCTAGAATATGGCCGCAACGGGGGTGTAGAGTTTAGCTATTCTGATTTAAGTGGAAAATGGAATGGCTGGACGAGTCACCATAAATCTTTTAAACCAGGTATTCATGATAAAAATAGTTATTCGAATATCGGTGGTGGCTATTTTGGCAGGAAATTTAGCAGTTTTGTAGATTTTGTTTCGCTTGGCACCAATTATTATACCGACATGGGTTTCCTGAAAAGGATTGAAAATTATGATGCATTACAAGATACGGTAATCAGGTTGGGCTATAAACATTTTTATAACGAAACAGAGTTCACCATGTTTCCTAAAAAAGGTAGCATCAATACGCATCGATATTCGCTAAATACATTTATTGTTTGGAATCCCGATGGAAGTTTAAATGAGCAAAGCCATGTATTGCGGTACAGTTTGGATTTTAAAAATACTTCGAGTATTTTTTTAATGGCAAATAACACACTTACTAATTTATTGTTCCCCACCAGCTTTACGGGGGGCACACCCTTACCGGCAGATCAGTATCGTTATAGCCAGTATTTATTGGAGTATACATCCGACTTTCGTAAAACATTCCGTTATACCCTTAGTGCCGGAACCGGTGACTTTTATAACGGCACCAATACACAATTAAGTGCCAGTATCACTTATCGTAATCAACCGCATGTAAATATTACTTTGAGGGCAGAATATTATAGATTAAGTTTTCCGGGCAGTTATGGCAGCACGGAACTGCTTTTAATAGCACCCAGAGTTGAAATAAATTTCGCTACTAACTTGTTCTGGACCACCTTTATTCAATACAATAACCAAAGAAATAATTTCAATATTAACAGCAGGTTGCAATGGAGGTACAAGCCCATGAGCGACTTCTTCCTGGTTTATACTGACAACTATTTTACCGACCCTCTTTTTAAGAACAGGAATCGTGCTATCGTATTTAAGCTGAATTACTGGTTGAATTTATAGTATTTTATTGTACCTAGTATTGAATCATAACCCTGCATGTTGGCAGGTACTTGCAACTACGCCTGTAATAAACCCGAAACCAAATAAACCAATCAACTAATTAACTAATCAACCAGTCAACGGGATGAACAAAAGGAACAGTAAAAGCCGTGCTACTAATAAGATGTTTTCTTTTTTATTCTTGAAAAACTATATTATCTTGTTGCATTAAACTAAATATATGAGTGCTTTTGTTGCCGAATTTATTGGAACAGTTTTGTTG
>VGGQ01000145.1 GCA_016868535.1 Bacteroidota bacterium
AAGCGGAAGCGCGACGATCGGAGCCGCCGCGCCTCGATCAGCCGGAGGACCTCTACGACCTCCTCGACGGCGTGCGACCGCTCGTGCTCGGCGCGGCGCCCGAGGTTGATCCGCCCTCTCCCCACGACTCGCCGATCGCCGCTCGAGGAGGCGTCGCCTGCTCGATGGACGACGTTCCTCGTTCCGCGTCGGGCGTGCCGACCTCGACCTGGGAGTCGCGGGACGGAGCGGACCGGCTGCTCCAGCGGGTGACGCTGCGGCGCGACGGCGATGATCTCGCGGAGCTTCTCGTCGAGCAGCCGCCCGTCGAGGTCGAGTGGACGAGCAGCGAGCTCTACCAGCTCGACGGTCACCGTCCCGACGGATCGCTCGATCGACGCTGGCTCCGCCCGCGCGGGAGCGTGATCGCCCACCGCGGCGGGCTCGTGGCGACCTTCCGCTTCTCCGGGCCGCCGACCGGCGCCGTCGCCACGGTCGACGCCGAGGTCATCCGAGGCGAGGACCGGCTCGCGACGCTTCGGTGGAGCCACCTCCGCGCGATCGATTCGAAGGAAGTCGAGTCGACCCGCGGCGCGTGGCGGCGGATCTTCGCCCCGGCGATCGCCCGCCCGGTCGAGGCGGAGCGAGGTCCCGACGAGGATCGGCGCGCGACGCCGCGGCTTCCGGACGCCTCCGCCGACCGCAGCCTCGACCCTCGTGCGGTTGAGCGGGACGCGGCGCGGCGGGCGCTCCGTCTTGCTCTTGCCTCGCGGGATGCACACGTCCTCCGCGACGCGACCCTCCGTCATCGTCGAGCGATCGAGGTCGACGAACTCTCCTCCTCGATGACGCTCCGCTCGCTGGAGGGACTCGCGGAGTCGCTCGCGGCGGTCGGCGACCGCTCCTCGCTGGAGCGACTCCTCGGCGCCCCGTGGTCCGACGCCGTCGCGGCGATCCCGACGCCGGAACTCGCCCGTCTCGTCCGCGAGCGCGTCGCGCAGGGGCGCTGGGCGTCGTCGATGCTGCTCGCATCGTCGCTCGCGTCGCGGACGGACCTGCCGTCCGTCGAGCGGGAGACGCTTGATGGCTTGTCGTCGAGGCTGGCGGTCCTGATCGGGGATGACCCCTCCTCGAGACCTCGACCCGACTGGTTCGTGCCTCCGGGACGACCCGCCCTCGAGGCGTTCATCCACGAGCGCGAACGCCGGGCCCCGTCGGCATCCGCGCCGGGATCTCCCACGCTCGCCACGGCGCCGAAGGAGCGATCGCGATGAGCCCGGCACCAACACCCGCCTCGCCAGGTCGCTGCCTCGCCTGCTCGCGGCTCCGGCGCGGCGCGAGCGCCCTCGCATCGACCCTCCTCGTGTCGACGGCGACCGCGAGCGCGATCGCCCACCCCGCCGCGACGACTCGAGTCGAGGTGGACCGAGGGACGACGGCTCGACTCGTGTCGTCGTCGCAGGACGTCGCGCTGCGTCCCCGGGATCCGCACGCGGTCAGCGACGACGATCCACTCCGAGGCGCGGTGCGCGAGGTGGTCCTCGCGCTTGACGAGCCCCGCGAGGTCCGCGAGGCGCTTGCGCGGGCGATCGACGCCGAGATCTCGTCGGCGCCACCACTCACCGGCGACAAGGCACGGCGCTTCCCCACGGACCTGGCTCGCTTCCTCGCCTCGGAGAACTGGCGGTCGCCCACGCGGGACCTCGGGGGCGGCGAGGAGGCGATCGACCTCGCTTCATCGGTGCTTCGGTGGAAGATCGACGCGGTCCGCGCGACGCCGGAGATCGACGACGCGACCCGCCGAGCCGCGATCGCCGAGGAGATGCTCCTGCTCGCGCCGGCGCTTGCCGCCGCGGACGACCACGCGAAGCGGAGCGGACTCGACGAGCGGGCGACCATCCGGCTCCGCGCGGCGGTGATCGCCTGGTCCGACCGCCGCGTCGCGCGACGCGGCGACTACTTCCACCCGGAGCTCCTGCGTCCAAGCCCGCAGCCCCCTCTCGATCTCCTCGCGATGGTCGAGGACCGCCTGCAGACGGATCCGCTCCTCGTCACGCTCGTTGCCCAGCTCGCGGCGGAGACGAGGCTGCTCCGACTCGACGAGTCCACCCGTCGATTCCGCGAGTGGATGCAGTCGGCGCAGGTGGACGCGACGGCGTCACGGATCGGCGCGCTCGTCGAGGAGGCGTGGCTCGACTCCCTCTCCTCCTCTGGCTCCGCGGCAACCATGCCCTTCTCGGAGCCGCCCGACGCGGATCCTCGCGACGACGATCCGCGCGACGACGATCCGCCGGTCGATCCGATCCTCCGTCGACCGATGCCGGAGGACCTCGCCTCGCGCTGGACGCGGAGCCGCGACGAGGCGCCGCCGAAGGAGACCTTCGAACAGCTGGTGCGCGATCTCCTCGCGCCGATGGCGGACGATCCCGAGCCGCCGATCGCAGCGTCGGAAGATGACCGCTGAGCCTTCTCCTCGTGCCGAAGCCTCGGGTGAGACCGCGCGTGTCAGACCCCGCGCGTCAGTCCCCGCCGGTCAGCCACCGCGCGTCATCCCACCGCGTGTCATCCCACCGCGCGTCATCCCACCGCGCGTCATCCCACCGCGCGTCATCCCGCGCTCGGCAGCGACTCGATCCACGCGCGGATCGCCGAGATCTCCGCCTCCGTAAGTCCGTCGCCCGAGGGCGGCATCGCGTCCTCCGCATCGCGCGGAAGCATCAC
>VGGQ01000146.1 GCA_016868535.1 Bacteroidota bacterium
ATGCCAAACATGGCCGGCATTATGGTTACCACAAAAATATCAAACATGGTTTTCCAGAAAGGGAGTTCAATCATTCTGCCATTATTCATAAAATGTTGCAGAAACAGGTTGACCAGGGCAGGCACTGTGATGAGGGATAGCAATGCGTTGCATACCGTAAGGCTTATGGCCAGGGCCACATTTCCTTTAACGTAGTAACTTACAAGGTTGCTGGTAATTCCACCCGGGCAAACAGATAAAATCATGATGCCTACCTGCATTTCCGCACCCAGTCCGCTTTGCAGAGCAACAATCCACGCAAGAAAAGGCAGTAGCAGTATTTGTGAAGCCAGACCGATACTTAATGCTCTCGGCTGATCAAACAGATGTCTGAAATCTTCACGGGTAAGAGAAAGACCCAGCCCAAACATAATCATGCCCAGAACTATATTCAATAATATATTTATATCAAAGTGCACTGTTCAGATATGTAATTAAAAGTGTAATGAAATGATAAAAGAAGGAAATACCTATAATCAGTAATATTATACCAAAATATTTATTTACAATATAATAAACCCGTCTGCTGAGTTTTCTTCCTAAAAGATCGCTTAAATAAACTTTTCCTAAATCCATTAATAGTAAGGTGAAAAGTATGGAAACAAGGTTTATTAATATCGAAATTTCATACTGTGGTTCATTTTTATCGTAATATACCGATACAATTGCAAGAATACTAATCCAAAGAAATAAAACGAAGGGATTTATAAGATTTAAAGTAAATCCTTTAATGAAGGATTTGCTTTTTGCGGCAGGTTGTTCCATGCTTCGCAAAAAGTGTTGATATTTATTATAAAAACCTCTTATTCCGATAAAGGAAATTGCGGTTGCTGCAAATAGTGAAAATGCCAGTTGAAATTCGATAAAGGTAAAAAAATGCGAGAGTCCGAAAAAGCAAATAAGGGCCATAATCAATTCACTGAGGAAAATACCCAGTGCCACGCGGAAACCCTCCGATTTGCCTCCTTTTATCCCGGAATTAATTAGGGTGAAAAAAGATGGCCCAAAGCTGAGAATGCTGATAAGGAAGCCTTGTCCAATGCCTTTCAGTATAGGTATAATCCAAAACAATTCGATTGCAAAATAGCTACGAAAAAGTGTTATCCCAAATATGACTGAGTCAAGGGTTGCAACTGCCGATAAACTGTTGGGTTTGCCGCTACAATTTGTTTGCCGAACAAGTGGTTTTCTTTTTGGTGAAAATCGCTGACCACACCGCCTGCTTCCGCAACTAACAGTGCTCCTGCAGCTACATCCCAGGCATTCAGTCCGGTTTCATAAAATCCGTCGAACCGGCCGCATGCAGTATAGGCGAGGTCTATGGCAGCCGACCCCAGTCTGCGCAGTCCGTGTGTGGTTTTCATTAATTCGCCCAACAGGTCGAGGTAGGCGCGTGTTTGCTGAAATTCGTAGTAGGGGAAGCCTGTGGCAATGAGCGATTCCCGCAACTCAGATGTCAGACTTACCTTTATTGGGCTGTTGTTAAGAAATGCACCACCATTTTTTTCCGCGCAAAATATTTCCTTCAAAGCCGGGGCGTATATCACACCGGCAGTCACGATTTTATTTTCCATAAGTGCAATGCTGATGGAAAAGACCTGCAATCCATGAAGAAAATTGGTAGTCCCGTCAAGTGGGTCTATAATCCAAACTGAGTGGCTTTCGGAATCATTCGGAGCGGTATTTTCCTCGGTAATAAAACCGGCATCGGGGCGCAGTTTTTTCAGGTATTGCACTAGCATTTTTTCGCTTTCCACGTCCACAAAACTCACCAGCTGATTGAGTCCTTTGTCAGAGATGGAATCAGTAGTAAGAGTCCTCAAATGCTCAAGTTGAAAATCGCCGGCATTTCTGCATGCATCCATCATGCCTGAAAGCAGTATTGAGTGCATCAGCGGGTAATCATTAGATAGCCTTTATCTACATGACGGTAACCATCGGTGTCAATGGTTTCAGCAATCAGCGGATAAATACCATTCACTGCTTCTCTTCCATCGGGGGTTTTGCCATTCCAGCCCTTGCCTATTTTATCGGTTTCAAACATCTTGGCGTCCCAGCGCTTATAAATTTTCCATTGGGTTGCAGGACTGTAATTTCCCATTTTGCTGACTGTGGTATGCCAATGCTTAAATGCCGGTTTTTGGTTTTCAGGGAATACCAGTAGTGATGGAGTCGGAAGACTTGTATGCTTTAGGTTGGTGGGTAATATGTTTTGTGCCAAAACAGGGAAAACCCACAGAACGGGCAGAATGAAAAGTTTATCAATACGCACACCCATAGTGGTCGTTATGTCAAAGCTAGTTATTAAATTTTACAGTATCAACAAAATGACGCGTAGGCGCCTGACAAATTGTTGGCAACCATGTCGGCTGTTCTGCCTTCAATCATGTGGCGCTCCACCATATGCACGATTTGTCCGTCCTTAAAAAGGGCTACTGCCGGGGATGAAGGAGGGAATGGAACCATGTATTCGCGGGCTTT
>VGGQ01000147.1 GCA_016868535.1 Bacteroidota bacterium
ATCTTCAGGCTTTACCAGGTAAGGAACAGCATGTCTAACTTTGGTTTTGTAACATGCAGCCAGTGCAACAGCGGTTACACTAAAACCGAAGAATTTGAGAAAATCCCTGCGGTTTGATTTTAATTCTACACCTTCTTCTCCCAGCACTTCGTCCAAAGGAAGTGCATCAGGGAATTCATTTTTACTTGCTGCAAGGAATGCCGGGTCTTTGGCCAGTTCCTCCTCACCTTTCCAGTACTTTTGGTTATTAGACATTGTAGTTCTTTGCGATTAATAGTGACACTTGGCACATTCCAGACCGCCATTCATGGCAGGGGTAATTTTTACTTTGCCATCGGGTCCGAAATATTGACTCTTATTCTTGTTGTTCTTCAGGTCTTTGGCTGCTTTTTCATGCAAAGCCGCGTAATAGTTATTGTTTGCAGCATCAATTCCCGCATTTCTGTGGCAATCAATGCACCAGCCCATTTGCAGTGAACTCCACTGCTGAACAACTTCCATTTTCTCAACAGGACCATGACAGGTTTGACAGGCCAAGCCGGCTACTTTAACGTGCTGACTGTGGTTGAAGTATGCATGATCCGGAAGATTGTGGATACGAACCCAGCGTATTGGCTTGGGATCAGTGCCAAAAGCTTCCGCGGCATTTTTCGCATCAGGATTATAATCAAGGGCTTTGTAAATTTTGGCTATTTCAGGGGAAATACCATCACCTTCTGCTGTAGATGCCTTTTGAACACCCTTATGACAATTCATACAAATATTGATAGATGGAATGGTAGCAGATTTGCTCTCTTCAACACCTATGTGACAATATTTACAATCCAGCTTCATTTCACCGGCATGTAGCTTGTGACTGAAGGCAATAGGCTGTTTAGGAGCATATCCTTTCTGAACACCCACTTCAGTAATTCCGAATTTGTAGGACCAGGCAAAACCTATTCCGCCCAAAATCACAACAGTAAATACAATAAGTACCGTTGGATTCATTTTGGCCAGCTTCTCCGGCAATAAGCCTTTTATGAATGAAACTTTAACTTCATCGCCAGCAGTTCCATCTTGTTCGGCAGCCAATCTGCGCAGCGTGTTTCGAACTTTACCAAGAATGATAAGGACTATAATGAATATACCAATCAGCGCAATGAGGATATACAGTGCATTGGAATCTGCCTTTACAGCTTCCCCATCGGTCGAAACTACCGGAGCCTTTGGGGCGGGTTTTGGCGCGGTTTTGATATATTCAAGAATATGTTTAACCTGATTCGGTGAAAGGTTCTCGTATATATTCATGGCAGCACCGCCATATTCCTTATACAAGGCATTGGCATCGGCATCTCCGCTTTTTCTGAACGCTTCGTTGTTACGAATCCATTTGATGAGCCACTCTTCGCTTCTTCTGTCGGTAACGCCCCGGAGTGCAGGGCCCACAACCTTTCTGTCTAAAGCGTGACAGCTGCCACAGTTATTCGCTTCATAGAGCTTTTTACCTTCCTCAGCACTGGCCTTAAACTGCGCTTTCAGTGAAATCGAGAGCGAGATTGCGGCTGCGAGTGCCAAAGTTCTTATTTGTCCTTGCATGCTTATTTGAACGATGAAATTCGCGGTGCAAAGATACAATGCGTATTCAGGCAGCTAAAACAAATTGTTAACATTGATACCAATTTAAAAAGATTCTAAATATAAGTTTTATGTTGTTGTTTTTCAACCTATTGTAAAATCATCTTTGTCGTCAGTTTGCACATGTACATAAAACAGCACACATTCTACTTATAGTAAGGTTCTGAAAAAAACGTGATTTTTGCAAAGTGATACTCGGAAAAAAAATCGTTGTAGTGCTACCTGCATACAACGCAGGTCGAACACTGGAAAAAACTTACCGTGAAATTCCGTTCGACATTATCGATGATGTTATTCTGGTAGATGATGCCAGTAAGGACAACACATCACAGCTGGCTCGTAAACTAGGTATTGGGCATGTTGTAGTTCACAAAAACAACCGCGGATACGGTGGAAACCAGAAGACTTGTTATGATACGGCGAGAGAACTGGGGGCTGACGTGGTGGTAATGCTTCATCCTGATTACCAATACACACCTAAACTAATTCGTAGTATGGCCTATCTTATAGCTGAAGGAGTTTATCCGGTTGTGTTTGGCAGTAGAATTTTAGGGAAAGGCGCCTTGAAGGGAGGTATGCCCATGTATAAGTATATAGCCAACCGCATGCTAACACTGTTTCAAAATATCATGTTCAATCAAAAACTGGCAGAATACCATACCGGCTATAGG
>VGGQ01000148.1 GCA_016868535.1 Bacteroidota bacterium
TTGTTATTCACCATGCACCAGCGTGCCTACAGTTTCTCCCCTTAACAGACGGGCAAAATTACCGGGTTTGTTCATGTCAAAAACAATAATGGGCTTTTTATTCTCCTGGCAAAGGGTAATGGCAGTCATGTCCATTACTTCCAGCCCTAAATCATACATTTCTTTGAAAGAAATAGTATCAAATTTTTTGGCATCCGCCACTTTTTCTGGATCGGCTGAGTAAATACCATCCACACGGGTGCCTTTGATAACCACATCTGCCTCAATCTCCACAGCGCGAAGTGATGCCGCCGTATCTGTCGTAAAATAGGGATTACCAGTGCCCGCACCAAAGATCACAACCCTGCCTTTCTCCAGATGCCTCATAGCTCTTCTGCGAATAAAAGGTTCTGAAATCTGTTCCATTTTAATTGCTGAAAGCAGCCTGGTTACCAGTCCTGCCTTTTCAAATGCACCCTGCAATGCCATTGCATTGATCATAGTGGCCAGCATACCCATATAATCACCGGTTACACGGTCCACTTCACCTCCCTGGGCGCCTTTTAAACCTCGGAAGATATTTCCTCCGCCAATTACAATAGCTATTTCCACACTCAATTCGGCTGCGGCTTTCACTTCCGCTGCATATTGCTCGAGCATCTTGGGATCAATGCCATATTGCTGATCGCCCTGCAGGCTCTCACCACTTAATTTCAGGAGTACGCGTTTGTATTTCATGATGGTTTGTATAGGTGAAAAAAAATCCCCCAAATTTGGGGGATTTTTTTGAATTGTTATCATCCTAACTGAATTCTTTTAAATTGTTTTACGGTTAATCCGGCTTCAACATCGGTGAGCATCTTACCAACAGACTTGCTATTGTCCTTTACAAACTCCTGATTCAGCAGTGTACTTTCCTTGTAAAACTTCTCCACTTTTCCTTGTGCAATTTTATCGAGGATGGCTTCAGGCTTACCTTCTGCACGTGCTTGTTCCCGTCCGATTTCCATTTCGCGGGCAACAACATCGGCAGATACATCCGTCTTATCTAAAGCAATAGGATTCATGGCAGCAATCTGCATGGCAACGTCTTTGCCAGCAGCAGTGTTAGCCTCGGAGGGGGCATTGTTTAATACAACCAGTACACCAATGCGGTTTGCACCATGAATGTAAGAAACAACATTTTCACCCTTTACCACTGCGTAGGCAGTAACATCAATCTTCTCACCAATCTTGGCAACTTCATCCATTATACGATCTGCAATGGTTCCACCTGAAATCCTCAAATTCTTCAGATCATCCAGAGTAGAGGACTCTGCTGCCAATGCAGCTTCCGCTATCTCGCGTGCAAAGGCAATAAATGCTTCATTTTTACCCACAAAATCAGTCTCACAGATAAGTTTGATGGCAACGCCTTTTTTGGCATCAGAGGAGGTTACTGCAATAACAGCACCCTCAGCAGCTGCGCGGTCGGCGCGGCTAGCAGAAATTTTAGCTCCTTTTTTACGTAGGTAATCCATGGCCGCTTCGAAATCGCCTTTGGTTTCAGTAAGGGCTTTTTTGCAATCCATGAGACCGGCTCCGGTCATCTGGCGCAGTTTATTTACATCAGCAGCACTAATGCTCATAGTTTATTTATTAAAATGATGCTAAATTATTGGCTAAAGATCGGATGGGGCTTCAGAAATGACAGCCTCTTTGTTTTCAGGGGCATCTTCCTCAGGCCTTTCGCGACGACGTTCCTGAGTTCCTTCTATGATGGCATCGGCAAGTTCTGAAATAATCAAGTTGATACTTTTTGATGCGTCATCATTTCCAGGGATTGCAAAATCAACCATAGTAGGATCAGAGTTGGTATCAACCAGACCAAAGCTGGGAATACCAAGACGATGACTTTCAGCAACGGCAATGTGCTCGCGCTTTACATCAATGATCAAGATAGCCCCGGGCAATTTGCTCATGTCTTCGATTCCACCGAGCATACGGGCCAACTTGGCTTTCTCACGATCAAGCATGAGACGCTCTTTTTTATTGATTCGCTCGAAGGTGCCATCGGCGGCCATTTTATCGATGTTCTGCATACGCTTGATGCTTCGGCGAACGGTTTGGAAATTGGTTAACATTCCACCCAGCCAGCGCTCAGTAACGTAAGGCATATTGGCACGCTTGGCGTGCTCAGCCACGATTTCCTGAGCTTGTTTCTTGGTAGCAACAAAAAGAATTCTGCGGCCTGACTTGGCAATATTGCGTATAGCGGCTTTAGCTTCCTCCAGTTTGGCTTCGGTTTTTTTCAAA
>VGGQ01000149.1 GCA_016868535.1 Bacteroidota bacterium
GTTTGAACTTTATTAATTACTTTGTTTTACAAATTTATAATACCCAGTTAATTCCGGGGATTTTTTTTACCAGTTTCATGTTTCCTAAGTTGCTTTTATGCACCCAGTCATCTGTTTTTAAGGATGCTTTATTCTCTGCATAAATCCGTTGACCAGTTTGTTTATTGACCCTAAATTGGAGGGGAGGCGTATCGCCAATTTTATCGAAACCTAGTTTTACGTAGGATTTACCGTCTGTCCATTCCTTATCGGCATATGTCATTATATGGTACACCCTATACTCACGGCAAAACAAACTCATTATTTTATCCATACCGCCTGCAATACGAATACCTGTTTTACTTGCATAACGGGTAAGTTCTGCACTTTTAAAGGCTTGCTCGTTTTCAGGTTTAAAAGTTTTGCATTTTCCAAATAAACCTACTGCAACGAGTTCATTCCTAAAAAAAAGACCATATTTGAAATATGCGTTAACAAAACCGCCCGTGTGGTAGAGATCCAGAAAATTCCGGGCAGTTGGACTGTCAATTCGAATTACAGAACATTCTCTTCCGTGAATTCGTTTGGTATTGCCAGTTAAAGCTGTTAGCCTGTTTATGACAGCATTTTTGTGGTTCAGCCATATGTCTTCATGCACGATAACCTGAAAAACAGTTTCCTTTTTTACTTCATATTCTGATTCCAAAGGAATATATCGAACCTCAGTGCCGCATGCGTGCTTAAAATGAAGAAAATCTGCACCCAGGACAAATCCCATATCTGATAATTCTTGGGAGAAATCCTGTAAGGCTGTCATTTTTAAACTTTTATTTTATCTAGTGCGTCAGGGGATGTGTTTTATCCGGATTGTAATTTTCTCCGAACCATCCAAAACTTTCACTTTGATTTTTTCATTCGATAAATACATTGCCGGAACGAGCACCAAGGTCAGGAAGGTGGAGAATTCCAGTCCGAAAATCTTTGTCCAGCTGTCAGTCGTCAGAAAAATATCGATTCGGTGTATCTTGCGGTCAAAGATATTTCCATTGCTAGGCCAAATGGCTTGCTGGGCTCGTGATTTGGTAGAGTAAAGTAAGATTATACCTGACAAAGCATGGCGGAAAGAACGGATACTCATTTCTTTGAAGGAAGTTTGTAAATATAAAGACCACCATACAATGTTGGCTCAGATCCTACCGCAACAGCATTGGCAGGTTTTTTAAAAGCTTTATTTTGTGTCATGTTGTTTCTGCTTAGTGGCATGGGATAATCAAACATATCCGTATATATTGTTTGTTTTTGTACTGACAAAAGCGAATCCGTATCCATCAGTTGAATGCCCGCACCCCTGAAGCGTTGCTGATAATCCGGTGTTTGAATAGAAAGATAGTTCTCCAGCATAACCCTTTCTCTGGCTATAAAAGTCAGAGTTTCCAGTTTTTCCTCTTCTGCAATTTTCATCAGCAATTTCAATTCAGCCTCATATCGGATAGTTTTAATGTTGGAATTGGGAATTAAAAATACGCCCAAATTCCAGAAAAGGATAGCCAAAGCCGCAGGAAACAATCTGTTTTGTAGATTCAGTAATACACCTGGGCATGAAAGCAACAGCAAAAACGGAATCATAACCATGAATTCGGCATTGCCGACCGAATATACTGCCCACAAAAACTGAAAAAGGAGTGCAAACCGCAGCCAGCGCAGGTGTATAGAGTTGATTTGCGATTTTTTATTGTCGACATGTATTCTTTTAGTAAAAATCGCAAAAGCTATAAATCCTGCTGAAAATGCGACAAAAGCACATAACCACGGCCATTCATCGAGAAAATACGGAATGTTGCCATGTACCTGGACCCAGACGCGAATGCTGTTGATAATGCTAAATTTTAGGTTGTCAATTCCCGGAATAAGGTTCACAGTTCCACCCAATGCGTCCGAAAAAGGATACGTCCACCATGTTTTATGCTGGTAGACTGCAGCACCGATATAGGCAAACACGATTAACCCTAGAGAAACCAATGCCGCACGCCATTTTTGTTTATCTGCGGGGGAAAATAAAACCGCTGCAAGCCACCACCAGCAATGGATCTGGTGAAATAAAACCGCCACTGCCAAAAGCCCAAATCCCAGATATGGCCGCCCATTTTTTGATTCATTGTTGCAGCCCAGTAAAAACCATGTTCCACAAAGGCTGAATAACAGCG
>VGGQ01000150.1 GCA_016868535.1 Bacteroidota bacterium
TCTTAAATTATTTACAATGGCATTTCCAGTAAATCAGTTAGATTTTGGGGCAATGGTTTCGCGGGTGAATAGCCCATCCATTGAGCGAATTCAGCAAAAATTGTTTTATCTACGTCATCAAATGCATTTCCAAGTGATTTGGAGAGCTTTTGCCCTGTATCATTCATCAGCAGACAGTGGTGCTGAAATTCTATTTCATTAAAACGGGTCAAACAGGCAGCCTGCGCAATTTCTTTTTGTATTTGTGTGGAATCAGACAAATCATTTCCGCGAAAAACATGGGTAATCTTATAATCGATATCATCGCAGATACTGCCAATATGGTAGGCCGGTATACCTTCTTTTCTAAGAATTACCGGATCGCCGGAATCAAAACCAAATGTTGCCCGGTTGAAACGGATCGCTGTGACATTTTGCTGAAAAACAAGGTTCTTTGAACGACAAAAACCCGGATATCCAGCTGAAAATCCCAGTTCATTAAGCGATTTTCGGCTACAATCACACCCATACGTAAAACCCTCATCTGACAATCTTTTTATCAATTCAACATACCGGTCGGTACGGTGTTTTTGTGACCAGTTTTTATAAAAATCATCTGGGCTGGAAGGTCCGATATCCCAGTCAAGGCCCAGATCTTCCAAATCCCTGAAAATGGCAGTCACAAATTCGGGTTTTACTCGGTCCGAATCCAGATCATCTAATCGCAGCAAAATCTTCCCGCCCTGTTTTCTGGCAAAGAGCCAATTCAGCAAAAAATTGTAATAATTTCCACGGTGCAGATACCCGCTAGGCGTAGGGGCAAGCCGGGTGATGATGTCAGTTTTTATCATGGGCACGGCTTTGGGTTACCCAACGCAGCATACCAAAGGTGTAACTGTTGTCCAGTAAACCTTTTACTGACGCGAGATTTGGCTCCGGTGCTTTTTCCATGGCATGGTTTATTTCCCGAATCTGCTCGGGGGTAAGCAATTCATCCAGCGACAATTTGCCTGTGGCAATGCAATGGCCCAGGTGGGTTTCTATTGTGCCTAGGGTAATACCCCGCATCTGCGCGATATCTTCAATGGAGTGTCCTTCGCGGTGAAGTTGCAATGTAATCTCCTGCGATTCACCTTTGGGTGCCTTACCCGGCTTTGCTGCCGTTTTTGCAGGTATTTCAGGCGCATCGCGAACAATCCTTTTCTCTCCCGTGTACAGCGAAGCACCGTTCAGTCGCATCCCATAAAGATTGTTAAGCGCAAACCAAAGTCTTTCCAGCAATGTATCTGCTTTTTCAAAATACTTTTTCACGCGTGACCGCACTGACAGCGACCGGTGCAATTCGGTCAAAGGCTGAATAACCCTGGAATGCAACTGCGCAGCAAAATAATCCGCGCCTTTGGTGATGCGATCCGCAAGACGTGCCACCTGCTCTTCCTCCTCAAAATTATGCGGGAAAATCTGCATAATCTCGCTGCGAAAGCGCAAGGCCACTTCCTCTATGCCCATCAGTGCGGCCGACCAGTTATCGGTTTTTTCAAACACTTCTTTGGGCAATGCCGAGGTCAGCTCCCTGTTCTCATCTCGCCATGCCTGCATTTGATATAAGGGTTCTTCAAAATTAAAAACCTTAAGCAAACGGGCACGCACATAAGATTGCTGTTCTGTCCAAAGCCTGTCTTCCAGCGCCGCTCGGCCTGTTTTCATGGCACTAAACTCCACAATTCGAGGATCACACTGTATGCTGCGTGAAGTGATTTCACTTTTCAGCACCATCCCGTCCATGTTGCGGCAGCGGCTGAGTGCCACATAAACCTGCCCCGGTGCAAAGGATTTGCCGGCATCAATCACGGCTTTGTCAAAGCTCAAGCCCTGGCTTTTGTGTATGGTAATAGCCCAGGCAAGACGGATGGGATATTGCACAAAACTTCCGAGAATTTCTTCATCCAGTTTATCGCCGGCTTTACTAAGCGCATATCGTTTATTCTCCCAGGTTTCGGGTTTAACTTTTATGATCTGCCCGGTTTCCTGAAACAGCACCTCCATGTGCGATTCTTCAATTTTATGAATTACCCCGATTTTCCCATTAAAATAC
>VGGQ01000151.1 GCA_016868535.1 Bacteroidota bacterium
GATTCCTTGGAGTTAGTGTATACCTTGCCGTGAATGGTGAGGTATTGTCAAACTGCTGACAAACGCCTGTAATGTTCAGATAGCCCTGGGGGGCGGTGGTGCCGTCGAGTTCAGTTTCTGCATCAATATTCAGCGAATCAACAGTTCCGTCGGTATATTGGAAACGAACATACTTAAATCCATTGTTGCTGAGCGCAGCGGAGGGCCATTCAGCCGGATCGACGAGTTTTACCCTATTAACCTGAACCATTTTGCTCTCCAGGTTTTCCACCATATCATTTACCACTGTGGGAGCAGGTGTGGGTCTGTTGCCGGCAATGAGGATGATGGTATCCAGCAAGTCCATTTGAACAGTACCCCAGAACTGACGAACAGTACCCTGCACCATCACAGAATCACCAATTTTAGGTGAATATCCTAGGTTTCGGTTGGAAGCAAATACAGCTATACCGCCTGTATTGTCATGCATCACAAAGTTCAGACCCGGGGTGGCCCTGAGGTTGCCGGTCAGGACGGTCCCGGTTACACGGCATTTCACATTGAGCGAATCAGCGGTCTGGTTAGGGTTCTTCTGAGTATTAATCTGGGCAATAGGATACAATGGCAGATCATCGCTTATAATATTAATCACGAAAGTATCAGGCTTAAGAATTTTAGCATTGGAGAGGTTTTCGATAACAAAAACAGCCTTTTCCTGTGTTTCAAACTCTGTATCGTCAATGATTGGCACCTTGAATACAATGGTATCGGGGGTAAATTCATCGACTGTGGTTATTACAGCTGAACCAAATGTATAGTCACTTCCGTCGGTGGCCGTGGAAATCGATGATAAATCGCGGAGTGTGAAATCCGCAGAGGCATCTGAACGGGAAGCTACCACAACTTTCAAAATAGCCTCGGCGGTTTTTTCTGTAACGGTCTGTGAGGTTCCTGCAAACTTAATTTGTGCCGGACCATCATTATCAGTCATAATCAGGGTAAACAAAGAATCGGCAAGGGTCGCCACACCGGAAATCTGGCGAACACAGAGAATTACGGTATCGTTGGGGTCTATCTTGAAATCATCAGTAATTTTTGAGAAAATGGTCATACTGTCTGCACCGGTTGTCTTACCGATTGTGAATACCGAATCTGTGCCGCTGGTACCGAGCGAAAACTCACCAGGAATTAGTGTACTGTCCCCTTGGTATTTCACAAATAAACGAATTTTGCTGTTGGTTGTAACCGCTTTGTCCAGTTTAATTTTCACACCCACTTTCACCGCATTTTCTTTCACGGTAATCTTGGTAGGTCCAAGAATAATGTTGGGGATATCATCATCCTTTACATTTACGGTATGGGCTATTTCTGTGCCAATAACGCAATTGGAAGCCTGATCCAGACGGAAAACTATGGTTTCTGTATTTTCGGAGATATTGTCGTTAATCAGGGTAATTTTGGTGGTATCGGAAGTCTGTGCACCCGGAGAGAAGGTAATGGTTTTGGGTTCTGTTACGCTGTAGTCGGTATTTTTTATCGCATCACCACCAGCCAGGTAAAGACGCACTTTCTGATTTTCATCGTTGCTGTACTTACGGGTAACATAAACCTTTGCGGTCCCGGAATTTTCATTGGTTGTTGATGTTCTGGCCCAGAATTCAACCAGCGGGGGGGTAAGTGCAGCATCATCCAATCCCAGACCTACGGGTGTGAGGCCTCCTTTGGGATTGACCGTGCTTTTGGCTTTAGGTCCCCACACACCATCTGCATCTGTATTTGCATACAGTTCAAGCGCTGTTTTGAAGTTATAACTCACGATACGACGGATGCCATTTGTGTTTGTATTTGGCATTATAGCGCCCCAGTTACCCGCTTTGGCATTAACACTATCCACATAAAAAGCGGCACTGTTTGCTACGGCTATGCCTTCTGATTCAGCATAGGTTAATGACAGCGGTCTGTCAATACCCACAACATCGTCGTAGGTGGCAACAAAATTTTGGGCTTTGGTCATGCTTTTGCCCCATAAAGCGGTACAGAAACTA
>VGGQ01000152.1 GCA_016868535.1 Bacteroidota bacterium
CTGCCGCTTACACCACTTATACAGACCAGCACCCCCAGCGGAATTTCAACGTCCACATCTTTCAGGTTATGGCCGTTGCAGCCTTTCAGTAAAAGTTTTTCCTTTCCTGGTTTTCTTCTTTTTGCAGGAACCGGAATGCTCATTTTCGCTGTAAGATAGGCCGCAGTGACACTTTCAGACTTGAGAAAATCTTCGGGGAGTGCAGAAGCTACGATTTGTCCGCCATGTGCTCCTGCACCCGGACCAATCTCTACAAGCCAGTCACTGGCCAACATCATATCTTTGTCGTGCTCCATTACCAGTACCGTATTTCCCATGTCGCGCAATTCCTTGAGACTGTCAATCAGTTTTTCGTTGTCGCGATGGTGCAATCCTATGCTGGGTTCATCGAAAATGTACAATACGTTCACCAGATTGCTGCCAATCTGTGTCGCAAGTCTGATTCGCTGTGCTTCACCGCCGCTGAGGGTTCTGGCCGGGCTGTTTAAGCTTAGGTAATCCAAACCTACGGCATTCAAAAAGCCTACTCTGGTGCCAATCTCCTTGAGAAGTTCGGCCGCAATGATTTTTTGCCTCTCGGAAATTTTATTGTCAATGCTGTTAATCCATTCAGCAAGGTCGCCAAGGTTCATGGAAGCAATCTCTGAAATGTTTTTTTCTCCGAATTTAAAAAACAGGGATTGTTTCTTTAAACGACTGCCTCCGCAAACTGGGCAAGACTGCGTATGCATGAATTCTTCAGCCCACTGCCTGATTTTATCATCGTCACTTTCAAAGAAATTTTCGTTGATGTAATGCACTACACCTTTCCACTGACTCTGATATTTATGCTTTTTACCATCTGTGCCGGTGTATTCGATGGTGATTTTATCCTTCAAACCGTACAAAATAGCGTCTATCTGTTCCCCGGTCAGCTTTTCAACAGTATCCGCAAGGCTGAAATGCATGTGCTTTGCCACGGCCCTCAACTGGGTGAATGTCCAGTTGTCGCGAAGCTCCCCGACAGGAATGATAGCACCTTTGTTGATGCTTTTATTTTTATCAGGAATGATATAGTGAATATTCACTTCAGCCACTTCTCCAAGTCCTTCACAATGCTCACAGGCACCATAGGGACTGTTAAATGAAAAGCTGTTGGGTTGCGGTTCGTCATAACTGATTCCGGAAACAGGATCCATTAAAAACTTAGAATAGGGGTGAACTCCGTTTTCGGTGAGAACCATCAGGTAACCGTGTCCCATTTTCAATGCTGTTCCCACACTGTCTGTCAAGCGCTGGGTGTCAAGACCGTTCACCTGCAAACGGTCTATAACGGCTTCAATGTCATGAATTTTATAGCGGTCAACCTGTATGCCGGCTTTGATATCCTTGATCTCACCGTCAATTCTGACCTTGTTGTAGCCCCGTTTGAGCGTTTGCTCAAAAAGCTCTCTGTAATGTCCCTTTCTGCCTTTTACCATGGGTGCCAGCAGGGTGATTTTTTCTCCGTTAAAACGTTCAATTACAGACTCAATAATTTGGGCTTCTGTAAAGCAAATCATTTTCTCACCCGAAACATAACTGAAAGCCTGACCGGCACGGGCGAATAGCAGACGCAGAAAGTCATATACCTCAGTAACTGTGCCCACGGTGCTGCGCGGATTGCGGGAAACGGTTTTTTGTTCAATACTGATAACCGGGCTAAGGCCTGTGATTTTGTCTACATCCGGCCTTTTCATATCTCCGATGAACTGACGTGCGTAGGCACTGAAGCTTTCCAGATAGCGCCTTTGTCCTTCCGCAAAAAGGGTGTCAAATGCCAGCGAACTCTTACCCGAACCAGACAGTCCCGTAAAAACCACCAATTTGTTTCTGGGAATCACAAGATCCAGATTTTTTAGGTTGTGTTCTCTCGCTCCTGTAATGGTAATTTCACCTTTGTCTATATAATTGAGTTCGGGTTCCAAAATCGGGGGTGCAAAGGTACTGAAAAAGCAGAGAGGAAGTTAGGTTTAAGCAACAATAATCACCTGC
>VGGQ01000153.1 GCA_016868535.1 Bacteroidota bacterium
CAGCGGTTTTTCCAAACATGCAATTTCCTTTTCCAAAGCAGCTGAAATGCCCGCCCCGCCCAGCAGTACAACCCTGAATTGCAGCAGTGCCTTGCGGCTGTATTCATCGGCTTGGATATGTGCTAATTGCATGGGAGTAAGGGAAATGATGCTCGCATCTCCGGCGTAAGTCTGCAAAGGATTTGCGGCAGGTTCGGCCACATCGATGGGAATGCCCCATACCTCGGCGCGGAATAACTGCATCAGTCCGCCCACCCTGGTTAATGGCAGGCAGCAGTGGATGCGGTCTTCAGGGGTTATGGAAAGTGCTTCGCCGGTGATGTGGCAACTCAGTTCTATGAGGTTGCGTTTCAGCAAAAAAATGCCCGGTTCGCCGGTGGTACCGCTGCTGCTTACTGGGAATTCAGTTTGCCCTGAACGCCACTGTCTGATGATGTTTTCAGCTTCCGGTTTCAGCACTTATCCCAATGCTATTTTCACTTCTGCCACCAGTGTGTCAATTTCCTCTCGGCTGTTGTAGTAGTGCGTACTCACACGCACACAGTCCAAATCGTTTTCGCCTACATAGCGCAGGGTGATTTTTTTGCTGTAAAGTCCGGTCACAAACTCTGAGCTTGCCTTGGGGTTGCCGTCGTTGATGCGAAACGCCACCTGAGCCCCTCGGCTTTTGGCTTCTGTGGGCGTGAGCATGATGATTTTATCTCCCAGCGCCATCAGCGATTCCTGCAGGTAGGCCGCCAAACTGCGCACGCGGGTTTCGATGCGTTCAGGCCCGATTTTTTTATAGAGTTTCAGTGCCTCAATTGCTGCTTCATACATAGGTCCGCAGAAGGTGCCGTAGTAGAATCTGTGGGCATTGTCTACTAGTTTGCCGCCGGTAGGTGGTGTGTTTGCCATGTTGAACTCATTGCTGGAATAGGCCGCCACGTGGGTGCAGCGGGTTTTTGCGAGCATATTTTTTCGTACATAGAAAAAGCCCATACCCAGGGGTCCAAGCACCCATTTGTGCAGACAGCCGCTGTAATAGTCGCAGTCAATGTCATGCAGATTGAGTCGTATCATGCCCAGGGGGTGGGCACCATCAATAGCGGTAATGATATTGCGGCTTCTGGCCAGCGCACAAATTTCCTTTACCGGCAATATCTGTCCGATGGTGCAGGGGATATGCGGCACTGCAATGACACGGGTTTTTTTGGTGATGGCTTTTTCCAGGTTGGCCAGCGTTTCTTCGGAGGTTTTGCCTAGCGGAAACGTTTTGATGACGATACCGTCCACATTGGCTCGGTGAAGCCATGCAATACAGCCACCTGCATGTTCGTGGGTGGTCATAATCACTTCATCGCCTTTTTTCATGGGTATTCCCCAGCAGGCATGGTTGATGCCTTCGCTCACGTTTTTGGTGATGGCAATTTCTTCAAAATCGCAGCCTGTGAGTGCGGCGATGGTTTTTTGCAAATCGTCGGTATGGCCGGGGTATGCGCCCTTGGTGGCGGCATTTTCAAATCCGTTTTGCAGGGCAGAAAGCACGGGGTAGGGCGTTATGCCCATGGTGCCGTTGTTGAGAAATATTCTGCCGCTTTCTATGGGAAACAGCGATGCCCGCAGGGTTGACCAGTATTGTTCATCGTCGGTGTCTGCCGGAATTGCCGTGAAGTTGTTGCGAATGTTTGCCCTGCTACCAGCTACGGCCATTATAGCCGCCGCTGTGAGAAATGATTTGCGTTTCATGCCTGTATTCAATACAAACATACAAAATTACGGGCTTTCCGCAGCGATTTGGGTTTGCTGTTTAACCCCTATTTTTGCGGCACGAACCACGCGCCTATGAAAGTGATTGGAATAATGAGCGGGACCAGCATGGATGGTGTTGATTTGGCTCTGTGTGACGTGCAATTTAACGGCAGCGAATGGATTGCCGGCGTTGAAACTGCCAAAACCTATCCCTACAACGAAAAGTGGCGGGTACGGGTAT
>VGGQ01000154.1 GCA_016868535.1 Bacteroidota bacterium
CAATAACGTTTCCTCCGCACACTGCCAGGCCAATACCCATTCCCAGAAAAAATCCCCCGAATACGGCTGTCAGCAATTTATCGTTAGTGACAGTTGGAAACTTTACAGACGCCAGTACTAGTGCCAAACCCAGTATGGCCAGTATTTTTTTTTGTGCAAAGGTTCTTGCCATAGTACTCCAGCCCATGGCAATAAAGGGGGCATTCACAACATTAATCAGGATATACAGCGGGATGCCGGTTATGGCAGAGCTCAGCAGAGATATACCCCTGGCACTGCCATCCGTAGTTCATTGGGCAAAAAAATCCTTTGAAGCCAGAAGCGGCCGAGAATATGCCCGCAATGATGAATAACGCATCTATTACGTACTGTTTTGCATTAAAAGTTTTGCTGTTCATGGTAAAGGTCAAATATTGGTATTTTTTTTCTTCTCTGCTGTGGTGTTTAGGCCCGTAACCGCCCGCTTTACGGCATTATCCCCATACCGGTTCCGGATGCGGTCCATCGCCTGATACAGGTTGATCATTTCTTCGGTATGCTCAAAGAGCTTAATCTGCAGCGAGCCGGTAACCAGTTCACTGAATCTTACACCAATGAGCCTTACCAGCATGCGTTTCTCATACAACACTTCAAATAACTCGCAGCTGTGTGCAATCAGCGTGTGATCCGCACTGGTATAGGGAATACGCAGTTGCCGCGTATAGGTATTGAAATTGCTGTAGCGGATTTTTACGGTGATGCAACCGGTTACTTTTTGTTGCTTCCGAAGCTGGTAGGCCAGGTTCTCAGCCATACTCACAATCAGGTTTTTGAGCATCTGCACATCAATGGTATCCTGCTCGAAAGTTTGCTCTGTGCTTATGCTTTTCTGCTCGCGGTACGGTTCTACAGGGTTGTGGTCTATACCCTGGCTTTTTTTCCAGATATCAGAGCCTGTTTTTCCCAGCGTTTTTTCCATCAGCTCCACGGGCATAATCTGAATAGTCTCGATGCGTTGTATGCCTAGTCCCCTGAGCGTTTTGTAGGTTTCCTGCCCCACGCCGGGGATTTTTCGAATACTCAGTGGCGCCAGAAAGGGTTTTTCTGTGCCGTGAAGGATATGCCTGGCGCCTGCCGGCTTGGCTTCGCCTGTTGCAATTTTACTTACGGTTTTGTTGGCACTCAGTCCGAAGGAAATGGGCAATCCCGTTTCCCGGTTTATTTTCTGTCCCAGTTCTTTGGCTATTTGCCAGCATCCCAAAAAACGATCCATGCCGCTCAGGTCCAGGTAAAACTCATCAATGCTGCTTTTTTCGTATACCGGAACACTCTCGGCCACAATGTTTGTTACCATGCGCGAATATTGGCTGTATAATTCGTGGTCGCCCCTTATAAACATGGCGTTTGGGCATAGTTGCCGCGCCATTTTTACCGGCATGGTGCTTCTTACTCCAAAGGCTCTTGCCTCATAACTACAACTTGCTACCACACCGCGATCGCCGGTGCCGCCTATAACCAGCGGTATATTTTGAAAAGCACGGTTGCGAAGGCGTTCCACGCTCACAAAAAAGCTGTCGAGGTCCATGTGCGCAATGTGTTTTTTCATGATAAAAAAATTAACATAAAATAGGCAATCAAATTAACAAAAAAAATCGAATACCCAAAACGATTGACCGACTTCTTTGTTAATTGACAAGATGAGGCAGTTACATACAATTATAGCGGATGTGAATTTTGGTGGTAACGCTGGTTTTTGTTGTATTTTTGTATATTATCCTATTTGAACAGACTCAGGTCATATCTCAGGAAAATTCCTTCGGCGGGCCTCTTTTTGTGGATGTCCGTTTCCAGCGCCACCCACATTGTGGGAGGGGAAATGACCTACACCTATTTGGGAAACAATAACTATAAGATTCGTCTTGATCTTTACATAGACTGTCTGAACGGAAATCCAGAAGCTATTTCCAGCGATGCTAC
>VGGQ01000155.1 GCA_016868535.1 Bacteroidota bacterium
TGCTTTTTGCAACTATCGATGATTCGCTACATGCGATTTGCGATTTTCCGTAAAAATATCGTTTGGTGTTTGCATAAAATGCAAAAGATAATGCCATTATCTTTGTCGGCACCCGTGATGCCAACCAAACCCCAAATTCACTGGCACTGCATGCAAGAACTGAAAAACCGCCTGCAAAACACTACCGAGGCCATGGCTTCCGTGCGCGAATCGGTGGCTTCAGACACTAAAAGCAGTATGGGCGACAAGTACGAAACAGCCCGTGAAATGGCGCAGCAGGAACTGGAGAAAATCGAGCGGCAGGTGGCTATGCTGCAGCAATGGCAGGGAATTTTTGCACGCATACAACCCGGCCAAACCCTTGCCTTTGCCGGCATCGGGGCACTGATACAAACACCAAATGGAACATTTTACCTGGCCGCTCCCATGGGGAAAATGGTGGTTGCCGAAAACGAAATTATGGTTATTTCTCCGCAATCACCGGCAGGCAAAGCCATGCAGGGCAAGAAAAGCGGTGATTCTTTCGAACTGAACGGAACCATATTTCAGATTGAATCGGTGGCTTAACCGCTTACGTAATCCTGCAAATAAGCATACGGCGCCGTAAGGTTGCCGTCCTCAGTAATCGTAGCACCCGCAATCATGCGGCTTTGTGCCGCCAACAATTCCGGAAATACATATTGCAGCATGTGCTCGCCAAACTCTTCACTGGCATCGCAGGGCAGTTCGTTGGGGAGGTTGCTCACCGCCATTATGTCTATGCTGTCATCCGTCCAGGGTTCGCAGGGTTTTTGTTCGCTGTGGCTCCAGCCAATAACCGGATCCTGAATGGTGGTGGCTTTCCAAGTGATGGGCACGCTACCTTCCACATCGCAGCTAATATCGGCAATCACTTTCATCCGAAAATCAGCGCTTGCCGTATCTTCTTTGGTAAACAAAGGAGGCAAATCGGCGGTCCAGAAAATGCCGTTCATCAGCAAATCGGTGTGCGGCAGGAAATCGCGGAAGCTGCTCTCATATTCGTTGTGGTTGGCATAGAAATGCTGGGTGTCCCAGGGTTTACCTTCTTTGTGTCTGTAAATCTCAGGGCTGTTAAGGTGCACAAATACGGGCTCATCATAGCTGCGGTGAATGAACTGATAGGGCGTTACCTCACGGATGCGCAGGTTTCGCAAAAAATCCAGAGACCCATTGGCCACGCGGCCACCGCCGGTCAGTACAATCTTGATATTGCCAATATTCACGTTTTCTGCCTGCTGAAGTAATTCGCGGTAATCTTCGCATTGCCAGGCGGGTTTCAGGCTGAAATTCCCGGTTTTTTTGCCCCACACAAGCAGACCATTGTAAGCCCCCACAATACCTGCAAAACGCCCAAAACCCAGCACGCGCTGACCATTTTCCCATTTCAGGGTTTCATAATCTACCAGCCGAATGTGCTTGTGAATGATATCTTGCAGCATTTTTTTGTTGTGGGGCTGCTTTTTTATGGTATGGGAAAAGAAAAAATAAGTTTTACCTGGAATCAGATACTCCGTGGGAACTTCCTTAACACCCAGCATCACTTCGCAATCCGACATATCCTTCTGTACAGCAATTCCTGCACTTTCATATTCTTCATCCGAGAAACAACGTTCGGGTGAAGACTCCGCCACCACGGTTACCTGTGGAAAGCGGTTCATCAAAGCGGCGCATTGAACGGGTGTAAGTGCCACACGCACATCGGCGGGTGATTTTCGTTCGCGGATAAGGACAACTTTCATGCATGGCAAATGTCGGGGATTTTGTAGATTTGACAACCGGGATTTGCCATGCAGGTTTGACAACTTTTGCAAAAGTTGTCAAATCTTTAGCAATTGCCCTAAAAAACCATGTGTTTCTCCTACTCCGTCAATTTCAAAGCCGAGGCGCTGCAAAGCCGTCTGAACCTCACGGAGGCCTTGCAGGTGCCGGA
>VGGQ01000156.1 GCA_016868535.1 Bacteroidota bacterium
CAAATGTCCAGGGCTAATGCAGCTAAAATGAAGGAATTGAACGCAAGTCTGATTTCTTTGTTTGGTCGTGCAAGAGGTCATTTGGAAAAAGCCAGTGAGAACTCAGCTTATGGTATTGACGACCAAATAAATATTTACAAAGCGCTAAAACAATGTGCGGTAGAAATGGGGGATAAAACCTCAGCCGATGCTTATCAAGCTCAGCTAAAGAATTTAGAAGCCATAAAATAAAGAGGAAAAATAAGTGATGCGCTTAGTTACATTCTAAAACTTAACATAATGTAAATTATGTAACGATAAGGTCTTTGGTTATGGTAAAGTCTTTAATTGGCCTTCATTAACGTTGCTGTGTACCATATCCTATCCTTCGAGTAATTATTATCATCGTAATATTTTATTCTGTCAACCCATGTCATCATCAAGTGTCTGATTTTATCTCGATGCCTGTATTACCAGCTTTTGATTTGGGTTAGTCTGTGCATGTAAGACAACAAAAATTCAACCTAAAACAAGGCTGTTTTATAAGCTTCAAAGTTCTTATTTTACAATGATTAAAAGGTTATTCAATCCAACTCTTCCAGTAAGCAGGATCTTCCAGTTTTAGGGCTTCTTCAGTAATCATCAGCGGGGAAAACGGATCAATCATCACAGCCAGTTCACGGGTTTCTTTTTGTCCCAAGCTCTTTTCCACAGTTCCCGGATGTGGTCCATGCGGTATTCCTTTTGGATGAAGCGTGATCATGCCGCGCTCAACATGCTTGCGGCTCATAAAGTCACCATCCACATAATACAATATCTCATCGCTATCCACATTGCTGTGGTTGTAAGGTGCGGGAACGCTCAACGGATGATAATCATATAAACGAGGAACAAAACTGCAAATCACATAGCCCCTTCCCTCAAAGGTTTGGTGTATAGGCGGTGGCATGTGTAATCTGCCGGTTATAGGCTCATAATTATGAATACTGAATCCAAAAGGATACAGAAACCCATCCCAACCGACAGCATCAAACGGATGTGTTGCATAGGTGTAAGGCCAAATGGACTCCTGTTTTTTAATCATCACCTTAAATTCGCCCTCTTCATCGTGGGTTTGAATACTGTGCGGTAATTTAATGTCTCGCTCACAGTAGGGCGAATGTTCTAATAACTGCCCCATGCTGTTTTGGTAGCGCCTGGGTAGGTAAACAGGGCTGGGTGATTCTACAAAAAATATGCGGTTGTTCGTACCCTTAAAATGCAACTTGTATATGGTTCCGCGGGGTATTACAAGATAGTCGCCATACTCAAAATCAATGCGGCCATATATTGTTTCCAAATACCCCTCTCCTTCATGTATAAAAAGAACTTCAAATCCATCGGCATTCTTGAAAAAATAGTCTTTCATATTTTCATTAGGAGCAGCAACACCAATCTGGATGTCATGATTCATCAGCAACACTTTACGGCTTTCAATATAATCAGCTTCTGCAGGCACATTCCAGGTCAGGTATCTGCGGTGCTGCATATTTTTGGGCATGGCAATTTTTGGCTCTACACTGAAAGGCTCACCAATATCGCTCACTAGGGTGGGTGGATGGCAATGGTAGATTAGGGAGTAAATACTGTTAAAGCCTTCTGTACTAACCAGTTCCTCTGCATATAAATCCCCGTTGAATTTACGAAACTGGGTGTGTTTTTTTGCAGGAATTTGTCCCGCTCTGTGGTAAAAAGCCATGGCTAATAGGTAATTAGCACAAATATAAGTAAAGCTGTGTAAATACTTAGTCTTAATTATTATTGAAAAACTAATCACATACGTATAACTTCGGCACAAATCGTATTATCCTATATTGTTATATAACAATTATTTATATTTAATTTTTTAAATAAAGCAACAAACTGTTTCTTTGCATTGTCATTTTTCTC
>VGGQ01000157.1 GCA_016868535.1 Bacteroidota bacterium
TTGAAAAGACCAGAGATTATTTCCATAGTGTTGTAGTGTTTATCTGGCAATCTTAGTAGTGTAAAATGGCAAAAGCAAGTTTTTACAACAAAAAATTTAAAATGTGGATAAATTATTGTAAATTACAAGAACTTTATTTTGATGTGGTTGTTTGGGCATACTTCTGCGCCGGCTATTATCTTTGCCATGCTATGGCAACAATAATTGATGGAAGGAAGGTTTCGGCAAGTATAAGGGAATCACTTTCCAGGGAAGTACAAACACTGGTTTCACAAGGCCTTAGACCGCCACATCTGATTGCTATCCTGGTTGGTAATGACGGTGGCAGCCAAACTTATGTGGGCGCTAAAGAAAAGGCGTGTCACGAGGTGGGATTTTTAGGTACTGTTATACGTTATCCGGAAACAGTAACCGAAGAAGAATTGCTGGCGAAAGTGAATGAGATTAACCACAACGACCAGATAGACGGGCTGATTGTGCAATTGCCACTGCCGAAGCATGTCAATGAGAATCTTGTAACGCTTGCCATTGCCCCTGAAAAAGATGTGGATGGTTTTCACGATGTGAATATGGGACGGCTCACAAAAGGAGCCGACGGTATTAAACCGGCAACAACCTACGGAATTATACTCATGCTCAAACATTACGGAATTCCTACTGAAGGTAAACATGTGGTTGTGATTGGCCGCAGTAATATTGTGGGCAGGCCCATGAGTATTCTATTATCCAATCCGGGTGAAACCGGCAACGCTACGGTAACGGTTTGTCACAGCCGTACGCCCAATCTCACTTGGTTTACCCAAAATGCGGACATTATTGTTGCGGCACTTGGGAAACCCGGTTTTCTTACCGGTGACATGGTTAAGGAGGGTTGCGTGGTGATTGATGTGGGCACAACCCGTGTTGATGATCAGACCAAAAAAGTCGGCTGGCGTCTTTGTGGTGACGTTGATTTTACTTCAGTAGAGCCCAAGGCGTCTGCCATAACCCCTGTTCCCGGCGGTGTTGGCCCGATGACTATTACCGGTTTACTCGTAAATACATTGAAAGCCAGAAAAGCCAGAATTGCAGCCCAGACAGCCTGATAATATTGACGCACTGCCCGTAATGGAGCAGTTTTACACCATTCAGGGTGAAGGACATTATGCCGGAACAGCGGCCTATTTCATTCGTCTTGGCGGCTGTGATGTAGGCTGTGTATGGTGCGATGTGAAGGAATCCTGGAAAGCCGAAGCTCACCCGCAAATGAAGGTTTCTGAGCTTGCTAGAAATGCCGCGGATTCCAGTGCATCCTGCTGTGTGATAACAGGTGGTGAGCCCGCTATGTATGATCTTACCCATTTAACAATTGCGTTAAAAGAACAAGGACTGCGAGTTCATATCGAAACATCGGCCGCACACGCTATCAAGGGACATTTTGACTGGGTGTGTATTTCCCCCAAAAAATTTAAATTCCCGCTTGAGACAGAAATGAAAAAGGCAAATGAGCTGAAAATCATTGTTTTTAACAAAAGCGATTTTGATTGGGCCGAGCTATGGGCCAAGCAGGTTGGTGCGGAATGCTTTTGTCTGCTGCAGCCGGAATGGGATCGCCGCGATGAGGTGACTCCTTTGATTGTGGAATACGTGAAAGCAAACCATCGTTGGAAAATTTCTTTGCAAACGCACAAATATCTTGGGGTGCCCTGACGTTTTCCATTTTACAGGCCAAATGTTTTCTCTGTGTGAAAATAGCCATGCCTAACTTTTGACTCTGACTTAATTTTGTAATATGCGATACCGGGGATGGATTCGGGCAGTTTTATGTTATCTGTTGCTTACGGCCTTTACTGCGCCGGGACCGGGGCCCATACCATCCAAATATTATGATTTGTCTCGCTATACTCGATTTTCGGACAG
>VGGQ01000158.1 GCA_016868535.1 Bacteroidota bacterium
CAAACCCTTTATTATTTCGTTCAGCAATTTTTTGGAGAGGGCACACAGATCAGGTTAAGGTCCAGTTACTTTCCATTCACAGAGCCCAGTGCAGAAATGGATATCTGGGCAGGAATCGAAACAGAAGAAAACAGAAGACTAACCAAAGGAACCGGCTGGCTGGAGGTGCTGGGATGTGGTATGGTTAATCCCAATGTGTTAAGGGCATGCAATATAGATCCTGAAGTATATCAAGGATATGCGTTTGGCATGGGTATAGACAGAATCGCCATGCTCAAATACAGCATTTCGGATATTCGTGATTTGTTTCACAACGACATACGCCTTTTATCTCAATTCCGCGGACTGTGAAAATATATTTTAGCAGCGACTTTCACCTCGGCGTTCCTAATCAGGCCGAAAGCCTGGAAAGGGAAAAAAGCATTTGCCGGTGGTTGGAAATGGCGGCAAAAGACGCCACGGAAATTTACCTTTTGGGCGACATTTTCGATTTTTGGTTTGAATACAGAAAATCTGTTCCCAAAGGATTTGTTCGCCTGCTCGGCACCATCGCCTCTATTACCGACCGCGGCATTCTTGTTACGGTTTTTAAAGGAAACCACGATATGTGGATGTTTGGATACCTGGAGAAAGAATGCGGGGTAAAAACCATTTCTAATGAAATAATTATAGAAAGAAACAAAAAAAAATTTTATTTGCACCATGGCGATGGGCTTGGCCCCGGAGAGCCCAGATATAAAATAATGAGAAAAATTTTCCGAAGCCATGTTTGTCAGGCGCTATTTGGTTTTTTACACCCCAATCTAGGAATACCCCTCGCAAATTTTATAAGCAAAAAAAGCCGCATACAACAAAAAGGCCATTTTGAAACCTACCTAGGCGATGACAAGGAATTTTTAACGCGCTTTGCCAAAGAACACCTACAAAAGCAGTATGTTGATTTCTTTGTTTTCGGACACCGCCATCTGGCACTGGATATTCAACTTAATAATAACAGCCGCTACATAAACCTGGGTGAGTGGATGCACGAGAAAAAATATGCTGTTTTTGACGGAGAAAACATGCAACTGCTGAGCTGGGAGAAAACAACATGATTGGCCCACTACTGGTTTCTTTGTTTGCTGTAATTGATACATTGATGTTTACTAGCAGGGCAGTTAACTCATATATAGATGTAAAAGAAAATATATACATGGTGGATTTGGTATACAGGTGGTGTAAAATAAACCCACAAAACACCAGTATATATTACTCTCTAGTTCACTGTGGTGAAAGGGCTATATCAGATGGTGACAACCCTATGGAACCTGTGTTATTCTTTCATAACAGCGGCATGTTGTTGATTACAGACAACAACCCAAACACTCCCACAACCAGTTCTCTATCTTCTCAAAACAACAGTAAACCCGGCGGGTTTTACAGGGCCAACAGCGGTATGGTGTGGCAAAAAACAGAAAACAAACCACAAACCACATTGCCAGCAACGTTCGGAAATTATTGGTTGACAGAAACCCAATCAAGATTAATTTTATACACTCGCTGATGCTAGACAAACTAGAAGCCCTACACGCCCGATTTCTTGAAACAGAACAACTGCTGAGCAGCCCAGAGGTTGTTTCAGACAGAAAGCGGTTTACCCAACTAAACAAAGAATACAAAACCCTGAAACCAATATCAGCCGCATATCACCAGTATAAAAAATACATCAACGAACTACAGGAGGCTAGGGAAATTCTCAAAAACAAAAAAGATAAAGACCTGCGCGACCTAGCCAAGGAAAGTGCCGAAGAAATAGAACAGGAAATGCCAAGGCTAGAAGAAACCATTCGCTTGATGCTGCTGCCACAGGATCCTGAGGATGCCA
>VGGQ01000159.1 GCA_016868535.1 Bacteroidota bacterium
GAACTTGTACAAATTACCGGCTACGTCGGGGCTCCGTCTGCTGTACGCAAAACCCGCGGGGAACAATATCTCTACGTAAACGGCCGCTTTATCCGCAGTCCGTATTTTCAGCACGCCACACAAGCAGCCTATGAAGGCCTCACCGAGGAAGGCAGCTATCCGCTTTTCTGTCTGTTTATACACCTGGCTCCCGCCAGGGTCGATGTGAACGTGCACCCCACCAAAACCGAAGTAAAATTTGAGGATGAAAGATACATTTACAACATCATCAAAGCTTCGGTGAGAAAGGTGCTGGGGCAGTTTGTGGTGCAGCCCGATCCGGATGTCTTCGGCGGTATGGGCGGACTGGAAGAGTTTTTGAGTTCGTCTACTCCTGTTAACCACACCCAACAAGGTTTTCAGGAATTTCAGCAGCCACAGACACAAACCCGCTACAATCCGTTTGAAGATGGATATTCAAGGCCTCAAAACCAGGACTGGCAAAAGATCCTGGGCTCTGTGGAGCAAAAAGGTACTTTCACTACCGGCAGTAAAGGTGTTCCCGATGAGGAAAGTTTATTGCCTGCCAGTTCCGACTGGAAAGTTGAATCTGTTTTTAGCCTATCCTCCGGTTATCTCATCGCAAAAATCAATGGTTCATTGTGCATTGTTGACAAAAGGGCTGCGCATGTGAAAGTACTTTATGAAGGGTTTCTGAAAGGCCTTCAGCAACAGGCCGGGCAATGCCAGCAACTGCTTTTCCCCATTACCATTGAACTCAACCAGGCTTTGCTGCATACGGCTCTGGAACTCATGGATGATATTAAATCACTGGGGTTTGATATGAGCCATTTTGGCGGCAACACTTTAATGATAAGTGGCATTCCGGCTGAACTGGAAAGAGGCAGTGAAAGCCGTGCGCTGGAAGCCTTGCTTGAAGATTACCTGCAAACACAGGGAGATATAAAACTCGGCAGACACGAAAGTCTTGCCCTTTCCATGGCGCGTCAGGCTGCTGTTTCAGCAGATACGCCCATGAATGCCCAAGAAGCGGAACAACTGATTACAAGGTTATTTTCCGTGCAGGAAAACCAATGGTCACTAGATACAAAGCCTGTTTGGATTAAATTTGGAGACAAATTACTTTTTGAGTTGTTTCGCAAACAAAAACGCTGATGCTGCAAAATATTCCACCCGGTCTTCGAAACCTCGTCATCCTGATCGGTTTGATGGGAATGGCCCAGGTAGCCCTGCCGAATATTGGCTTTGCCCCTACACAGCTCTATCTTTTCTACCCCGACAGCGACGCATTCAGGCCCTGGCAAATCATCACGCACATGTTTGCCCACGGCGGTTTCACACATTTTCTGTTCAATGTCATAGCTCTGGTATCATTCGGTGGCATCATTGAATACAAACTGGGTACCAGGCGATTTATAACACTTTACTTTATCAGCGGACTGGGTGCGACATTATTGCATTTTATCAATGTTGGCTATGAAGTTTATCAACTGACCGGAACCATAATCCCGGGGCACGACGGGCTTGTGCAAAACACTATTTATGGCGTTGCCAAAGGTCCTGAAAGTGTTTCTTATGGACCCATGCTGGGTGCCAGCGGCGCCATTTACGGTATCATGGTCGCGTTTGCCTTCTTTTATCCCAATGAGGAAATGGTGTTCCTGTTTATCCCTTATCCCATCAAAGCAAAATACCTGGTTCCTATCATCCTGGCGATTGATTTGATTTTTGGCTTTACCAATCTGGAAAGCGACCCATTCGCCCACTTTGCCCACCTAGGTGGTGCGCTCACCGGTTTTTTAACCGTAAGGTTCTGGTTCAGAAAATGGTTCCGCAGTAACTGGCGTTAATTATGGCTATGA
>VGGQ01000160.1 GCA_016868535.1 Bacteroidota bacterium
AAGGCGGAGGCAATCCCCAGAGGAAACCACAAAACAGCGGCCCCGATAACCGCGGAAACATAAGGGATAACCGAGGTCCGCGACCGCCTCACAAGAACCAAGGGCCAAAACCAAACAATCCGCCAAATACCTGATATTATTTGCAATTAACTGGGCTGTGCATTAATATTGATGTCCTATTTTGAAGCATCAGCATGATTGCCCCGGTAATACACTGGTATTTTAAACAACGCTATCAGGATATTCAACTAATGGCATCCCATGCAGCAGACAGTCAGGATGTGTGGTTCGAATACCTGCTTGACAAAGGAAAAGATACTGCTTATGGTGAGTCTGCCGGGTTTAAAAATATCCGCAGTTATGTTCAGTGGAAAGCAATGATTCCGGTGGCCAATTACGAAGACCTGAAACCCTGGATTGAACGTACCATGGCCGGAGAACAAGGCCTGATCTGGCCGGAAGAAATCACCTGGTTTGCCAAGAGCAGCGGTACCACAGGCAATACTGCCAAGTTTATTCCCATCAGCTATGAAAGCCTGGAAGACAACCACTTTAAAGGATCTAAGGATATATTAACCCTGTTTTGTGCCGGAAATCCGGAGTCCGAAATGTTTCAGGGTAAAGCCCTGCTTATTGGCGGAAGCCACAAAATCAATCAGCTGAACATACGTGGTTACTACGGCGATTTAAGCGCAGTACTGATTAACCACATGCCAGCATGGGCCAACTTTAAATCTACCCCCGACATTAATATTGCCCTGATGGACAACTGGGAGAAGAAGGTTGAGAGCATGGCACAAGCAACCATCTGCGAGGATGTTACCAGTATTAGCGGGGTGCCAACATGGACTTTGGTACTTTTCAAAAAAATACTGGAAATTACCAAAAAAAAACACATCCACGAGGTTTGGCCTAATCTGGAATTGTTTATTCACGGCGGTGTGAGTTTTACACCTTACCGCGAACAGTTCAAACAACTGCTTCCCGACCCCAAAATGCGCTATGTGGAAACGTACAATGCTAGTGAAGGGTTCTTCGGTGTGCAGGTCAATTCCCAAAGTTCTGATATGTTGTTGGTAACCGACCATGGCGTGTTTTATGAGTTCTATCCCGTAAACGAAGGCCCGGAAGCCGCGGTTCAACTCAGGGACGTGAAACCCGGCGTGAACTATGCCGTCATTATTACCACCACCGGCGGTTTGTGGCGCTATAATCTGGGCGATACCATTCAGTTCAGCAGTACAAATCCGTATTTATTCAAAATTTCCGGACGCACTAAACTCTATATAAATGCCTTTGGCGAAGAATTGGTCATTGAAAATGCCGATACCGCTATCGCGGCAGCAGCTGCCGCAACAAATGCGATAGTGGAAGAGTATACGGCAGCCCCTGTTTTTATGACCGAATCTGAGCCCGGGCACGAGTGGCTGATCGAATTTTCAGCACTTCCTGCGGATATCGAAGCTTTCTGCCGATTACTCGATGAACATCTGAAAGCCTGCAACGGTGATTACGCAGCCAAAAGACAATGCGACCTGGCCATGAAAATGCCCAAAATCAAAGCTGTTCCGTCTGGAACTTTTCAGCAATGGCTAAAACAAAAAGGCAAGCTGGGTGGGCAACACAAGGTGCCTCGCCTGAGCAATGACAGAAGCATTCTGGAAGAAATACTCAGAAGCCTGAAGCAGCCCGCCTGA
>VGGQ01000161.1 GCA_016868535.1 Bacteroidota bacterium
CGGATTTGCAGGCCAATATGTGGCACAACCCCAAGGAGATTCCTTTTAACAACTTGGATGATGATAACAATGGATACACCGACGACACGGTAGGTTGGAATTTTATTGGCGGCAAAGATGGACAGATGGTGGGTTGCGATAACCTTGAAATCGTGCGTTTGGTGCGCGAACAAGCCAAAGAATTTGAAGGGTTTAAAGCAGAAGGTAACCCGGATAAACGCATGGTTGCACGCTACGAAAACTACCTCAAAATGAGGCAGGATGTGGAAGATAACAAGGAGAAATATACCAAACAGCTTGAACGCGTGAGGCCTATACTGGACACGATGGAAAATATTATGCAAAACATGGGGACAAACAATCCATCCGATGCACAAGTTCAGGCGTACGAACCCAAAACCCTAATGGAAACAATTATCATTGGGTTGCTTAATAAAGAAAACATGTCCTTTTCAGACCTTATGAAAGGTTTGAGAGAACAGTTAAAACAAATTGAGGTACGGGCCAACTGCCAATATAATATAAGCTACGATCCCCGCACAATCGTAGGTGATGATTACAGCAATGCCAATGAAAAATTTTATGGTAACAACAGTGTGGCCGGCCCTGACGCATTCCATGGAACGCACGTAGCAGGTATTATCGCCGCGGTGCGTGGAAATGGCGTTGGTGTGGAAGGCGTAGCCTCCAAAGCTCGGATTATGTCAGTGCGCGTGGTACCTGACGGCGATGAACGCGATAAGGATGTAGCCAATGGTATTCGATATGCTGTGGACAATGGTGCCAAAATCATCAACATGAGTTTTGGAAAAGGATATTCCTATAATAAGCAGGTTGTAAATGAAGCTGTCGAATACGCTTCCAAAAAGGGTGTACTGCTGGTACATGCCGCAGGCAACAGCAGCAACGACAATGACGCAATCGGAAATTACCCCAACGATTCATTAACAAACTGGCGTTTTGCCGAAACCTGGATCGAGGTGGGTGCAAGCCAGCAGAAAAGCAAAGTACTGGCTACGGAGTTTAGCAACTATGGCAAAAATAATGTGGATTTATTTGCCCCCGGTTATGAAATTTACAGCACTACACCCGACGGTGGATATGAAAATGCGAACGGTACCAGCATGGCATCACCTGTAGTGGCCGGTGTGGCCGCTCTGGTGTGGGGTTGTTATCCCAATCTTACCGCTGTTCAGGTAAAGGATATATTGATGAAAAGCGTAACAAAACACAAAGGGAAGGTGGTTTTGCCGGGTACGGAATCTGATAAGGTTAAATTCTCTGAATTGTCTATTTCCGGGGGGGTGGTAAATGCTGAAAAAGCCCTTGAAATGGCTGCTCAAATTAAGTGATTATATTGTCTGTATAATTATTAGGACAGTGATTTAGCAGTTTCGCCAAATCCGCATATATTTGTCACTACTATGCACAAATATGCATTGCGCATACTTGTTTTTTTAGCAGCTTTTTGCTTTGCAGGGATCCTGTCAGCGCAGGGAAACAAACTGAGTATTGTGGGTTCCGCTCCCAAAAATATGACCATTTGTGGTCTCACAGACACCGCAAGGATATCGGTACTTAATATCAGCAGCTCTGCCGTTAATGGCAATCTGGTTACACTTTCCATGCCCAATG
>VGGQ01000162.1 GCA_016868535.1 Bacteroidota bacterium
GGGCATGTTTAAAAAAATAAGACTTTCTGTTTCATCAAAAACTGACTGAACCCTCAGGATTTGCTGCTCTGTCCACTCGGGGCTCACACCGGCATACATATATAAGCGGCTTAGTGAGAAGGCAAACGCAGGGTTGTGTACATACTGCATCAGGTAACGCAATTCACAGAAGCGCTGCAGCCGATTCAAGAATTCTTCCGTCGCAGAAATATGGACTGCCCTGAGATATGACTCAATAACCAAAACTTCAGTTTGCTGTAAATCCGAATAAAAACGAGCTATTAATTCCGGCTCCTGTTTTATTAAAACACGGTCTATCATCAATTCGGCAATCAAATGTGCAGCAAACCAAGCGCGGGGTATATTTTGTTCTTGAAAAACAGGTTTTATAAGCGTCCCTATTTTTGGGGCTAATTCTTGAAAAAATTTAGATTGATGGAAGCGCTTATCGCGCTCCACATGATTGATGGCGCCGCGGTGAAGGGCCGTTGTTTCAGGGTGGGGATGCCCGGAAAATAGATTGGGCTGCAGGCGAATACCGGATAGAAAATTCCGCACAAAGTCAGGCATCAGCAATCCCAGATTGTGATGAACCTCACCGGGATGCTGGTCAAAGTAATAGTGTGCGAAGTAATTCAAATTGTTTACAAAGTTAATCCGGGCACTACAAAACCTTTCGACTACTATGGGTGTTTCATTTGAATAAAATTAATGATGCGTTTTTGCCTGATTGTATCGTTTGCTATGGCTATTTTCGCCTGCGGATCGGGTAGAAACTCCGCATCCAGCGCAGCCATGCATAACGAAACACCCGACACATTACTGCCGGTTCCGGCTACCGAAGAAGAATGGAAACAACGCCTTACATCTGAAGAATACAGGGTGCTGAGGCAAAAGGGGACGGAGAGGCCCTTCAGCAGCCCTTTTGAGCAGGTTTGGGACAGCGGAACCTATGTATGCAAGGGTTGTGGCAACGAACTTTTTCGCAGTGAAACCAAGTTTAATGCAGGCTGTGGCTGGCCCAGCTTTTATGAAACCATAGACAAAAGCAAAGTGAAAGAAATCGTGGATTACAGCCACAATATGATTCGTACGGAAGTTGTTTGTGGGCGGTGCAATGGTCATCTGGGGCATGTTTTCAACGACGGCTACGGACAGCCAACCGGTTTGCGCTATTGCATCAACGGTGTGAGTCTGGGTTTCCGTAAAAAGTAGGCTCCTTTTTATTTGGAATTTTCAATAAAATTCCGTACATTCACGTAAAGGAAATATTGCTTCATAAAAGTCGCTGTAAACCTTAACTACATTTAAACATTGATTAAACGCATCCTTTGGGTATTCATTGGCCTGTTTTGCTGTCAGGGTTTAATTCGGGGACAATGTAAAAAAACCACTCAAACTCTCGATGGCGGCAGTGCAATGGGTGTTTTGTGCAAACAAAAAATCAAATCTTCTTACGGAGGATGGATGTCTCAGGAATACAGAAAAGGCACCTGGACTTTTATCAATGATGATGGAAAATTATTTAAAACAGGCAATTACGCAGCAAAAGACGGTGCCGGATACCTCGAAGGTGACTGGACGTGGTACAACGAGGAAGGTAAACCATTTGTAACCGTT
>VGGQ01000163.1 GCA_016868535.1 Bacteroidota bacterium
AATATTCGCCGTTTTCATCCTTATCGATGATTACATGCTTGGGTGAAGGTGTCAGACAGTGTTGTATGCCGCCGTATCCGCCAATGCTTTCCTGATACGCACCGGTGTGAAAGAAGCCGATGTACAAAGGATCTTCTTTGTCGTACTGAGGCAGGTATATGGCATTCACGTGTTGTTCCGAGTTGTAGTAATCATCGCTGTCACAGGTAATTCCACCCAACAGAACCCGCTCGTATTCCTCGTCCCATCGATTGATGGGTAGCATCACAAACTTCTTGTTGATAGCCCATGCATCAGGTAAAGTGGTCATGAAGCTGCTGTCTATCATATTCCATTTTTCGCGGTCGTTTTGAGGCTTTTGATCCAGTACACGGAAGATGGCTCCCCCGGATTCGCCTACAGTAAATGAGCCAAACTCGGTAAAAATATCCGGTTCGGGTATTCCGTTTTCGGCGCAAACCTGTTTAATCTGAGATACGATTTCTGTAGCCATGTACTCATAATCGTAATCAAATGTCATGGAGTTTTTGATGGGGAAACCGCCGCCAATGTTTAGGGTGTCGAGTGTAGGACACTCTTTTTTCAGTTCGCGGTAAACTTTAAGACACTTGTGTAGTTCGTTCCAGTAATATGCGGTGTCATAGATGCCGGTATTTATGAAGAAGTGCAGCATCTTCAGGGTCACATTTTTGTTGTCTTTGATTTTGCTGCGGTAAAAAGGTAGCATGTCTTTATAGCCAATACCCAGGCGGGAAGTATAGAATTCAAACTTGGGTTCTTCTTCCGATGCAATTCGGATGCCGCAGGTGAATGGTGCATTTACCTGGTTTTCCAGTTGCTCTATCTCATGGTAGTTATCGATAACCGGAATGACGTTGGTCCAGCCATTGTTAATAAGGTTGGCAATGTTTTCAATGTATTGTTCGCGCTTAAATCCATTGCAGACAACAAATTTGTCTTTGTTAATGAGGCCTTGCTCGAACAAGGTTTCAATGATGTTGATATCGAAGGCGCTGGAGGTTTCAATATGCACGTTGTTCTTGAGTACTTCTTCAATCACGTACTGAAACTGATTGCTCTTGGTACAATAACAATAGTAGTATTTGCCCTGATAATCGGCCTTGGCAATGGCTACATTAAACCAGGTGCGTGCCTTTTGGATATTCTCTGATATTTTTGGTAAATAGGTGAATTTTAAGGGTGTTCCATACTGATTTATCAGCTCTATCAAGGGGATATTGTGAAACATCAAGTCATTGTTTTCATCCAATTCGAATTCTTCCTGAGGGAAGTAAAATGTCTGGTTGATGAGGTCGATGTATTTATTTTTCATTTATCAGATAGAGTTAAAATGTAAAAAGTTTTCAAAAGTAAGTAATATGGAGTGTAAAATAATATTAAATGTAAGTAAAGTGGATTTTGATTTTATTGAAAGTTGATTTTAATAAATGTTTTTGCACAAATCCTTCACACTTTAGGGCTTAAAGTAACCCAAAACATAAATTTGCATTATAATTTCACGTCAACAATAAACAATGTCAAAAATAAGCGTAATCG